>DJPH01000068.1:54100-54672 GCA_002439755.1 Prevotellaceae bacterium UBA6417
CGCGAGAGCAAGGCACTGTATGACAATCTCTATCCGAGTCGCATCATCGTGGGTTGTCCGAAGCTGATTGACAGCCAGGAGTATGAGGAAGAAAACAAGGCCATCCAATCGGTGACCGATGTGAAGATGCTGGCAGAAGCCGCCAAGACATTTGCCGCCCTTTTGCAGGAGGGTGCCATCAAGGAAAACATCGCCACGCTCTTCATGGGCATGACGGAAGCCGAAGCCGTGAAACTCTTCGCCAACACCTATCTGGCCCTGCGCGTGAGCTATTTCAACGAGTTGGACACCTATGCAGAAGTGAAAGGCCTAGACTCAAGGGCCATCATCGAAGGCGTGGGACTCGACCCTCGCATCGGCACGCATTACAACAATCCGTCGTTCGGTTACGGCGGCTACTGTCTGCCGAAAGACACCAAACAGCTGTTGGCCAACTACCAGGATGTGCCCGAAAACCTCATCGAAGCCATCGTCGAGTCGAACCGCACGCGCAAGGACTATATCGCCGATGCCATATTGAGGAAAGCCGGTTGGTACGACTATAGTGATAACAGCCAGTGGCAATCGTCACC
>DJPH01000042.1 GCA_002439755.1 Prevotellaceae bacterium UBA6417
AACTATAAAGATACAACAATTTTCGCTAATCACCAAAATTACAGACGATTATATTTTGTCGAACTCACGTTAAATTCGTAATTTTGCAGGCAAAACAACGTATCATGGCATCAACCAATATGGACTATGCACGAAGAGGCCTTGACGAACAACAAGTGGAACAATCGCGGCTGCAACACGGGCGCAACCTTCTGGCACCACCCCAACGGCAATCTGCATGGCGACTTTATCTTGACAAATTCAAAGACCCTATCATCCGCATACTGCTGGTAGCAGCCGCACTGTCGTTAATCATTGGAATTTACGAGCAGACCTACATGGAAACAGTAGGAATTCTGATTGCCGTATTTTTGGCAACAGGCATCGGTTTTTACTTTGAATACGACGCCCAGAAAAAATTCGATGTGCTCAATGCTCTTGAGCAAGAGGAACTGGCTACAGTCATACGTGGAGGGAAAGTGACGCAAGTGCCACGCAGCGAATTGGTCGTAGGCGATGTCGTTATGCTATCGCAAGGTGACGAAGTTCCTGCCGACGGTACATTACTTGAAGCCGTCAATCTGGAAGTCAATGAATCATCACTTACCGGTGAGCCGCTATGCAGCAAAACTGCTGATTTACGATGTCTGGACAAAGATGTGACATACCCGTCAAACAAAGTAATGCGCTCATCCATGGTTGCCAACGGACACGGCATCATGAAAATCGATGCCGTCGGCATGAGTACGGAAATCGGACACATTGCACAATGCGCGACTTCTATGGCCGCCACAAAGACTCCGTTGAGCCTGCAATTGACGCGGCTGTCCAAGCTTATTAACAAATGTGTCATTATCATCTCCTCTTCGGTCTTTGTCATCGGTGCCGGGCACAGCATCTATACCTGCATTTCAGAAGCCGGTATGGCAGGTGGCACCGACTGGCCTCTGCTAATCGGCATCATGCTGAAATGGTTCATGGTAGGTGTCACACTGATAGTGATGGCCGTACCCGAGGGGCTTCCCATGGCCATAACACTAAGCCTGGCCCTGAACATGCGCAGAATGTTAAAGACCAACAACCTGGTACGCAAACTCCATGCTTGCGAGACGATGGGAGCCGTAAACGTCATCTGTACCGACAAAACTGGGACATTGACTCAGAATCGGATGGAAGTGGCAGAGCTGCATTACGACCACGACAAAGAGAAATTGCTCATCGAAGACATTGCCCTCAACTCCACAGCCATGCTGAAAGATGACGGAGAAGGAGCCGGGTGCCCCACGGAATGTGCCTTGTTGCGCCATATAAAGGTTGATTATACCACTCTCAGAGATAGCACAAAGATGCTTGACCAGCTTCCGTTTTCGGCAGAACGCAAATATATGGCAACCATCGCTATTTCTCCGACTACCGGGAAACGCACATGCTATTTGAAAGGCGCTCCTGAAGTGGTGATGGCTCTGTGTGACATGGATTCGCCAGAACTAAGCGGCGTCTCAAACAAGTTGGAAAAATACCAATCGGCAGCCATGAGGACCCTGGCTTTTGCTTTCCGTGAATTATCTGATACTGAGCCTGACGATTGTCTCCGAATCTCGGAACACGGAGGCATGCAGTTCATCGGCTTTTGTGCCATTACAGACCCTATACGTCCCGAAGTTCCTGCGGCCATTGCAAGTTGCCGTAACGCCGGCATCATGGTGAAAATCGTTACAGGCGACAATGCCGGCACTGCCATCGAAATTGCCCGAAGAATAGGACTTTGGAGTAAAGATGACCGACCCGAAGCTGCCATTAACGGAAAAGACTTTTCCGAACTGAATGATGAAGATGCCCTGAAGCGCATTGACAGAATCAAGGTCTTGAGCCGTGCACGCCCGACAGACAAACAAAGGTTTGTGGAACTTCTGCAAAAACGCGGACTTGTAGTTGCAGTGACAGGAGACGGAACCAATGATGTGCCGGCCATGAGCAAGGCCCAGGTTGGATTGTCTATGGGCAGCGGTACAGCCATGGCCAAAGAATCCAGCGAAATAACACTCATTGATGACAGTTTTCGCAGCATAGTCACAGCGGTCATGTGGGGACGCAGCCTATACAAGAATATCCAGCGTTTTTTGGCTTTCCAACTCACAATCAGCCTGACAGCCTTGGTTATCACAATGGCAGGAGCCATCATGGAAACCGACATTCCGCTTACAGTCACGCAAATTCTATGGATTAACCTGATTGTGGATACTTTCGCATCATTGGCTCTGTCGACCATTCCGCCATCACCTGCAGTAATGAATGACCGACCGCGCAAAAGCACAGACTTCATTATAACACCATGGCTAAAGCGAAACGTGCTTGCAACAGCTTTCTCATTCCTCGCCATACTGTTTGGGATGCTTCTTTATTTCTGCCGATGGGGCAATGACAGCATTCCGACAGAAGACCTGACCATTTTCTTCACATTTTTCGTCTTGCTCCAATTCTGGAATCTCATAAATGCACGAGTTTTGGGAAGTTGCCAATCGGCTCTCAAGGGATTGGCACAATGCAAAGGCCTGCTTTTGGTGCTGGCCATCATATTGGTAGGCCAGATACTCATTGTCGAATTTGGCGGTAATGTGTTCCGCACCGTTCCCATCAGCATTCAAACATGGGCGGTACTCATAGTTACGTCGTCGTTTGTTCTTTGGGTAGGCGAACTCATTCGATTTGTCCAACGGAAAACAGCTAAAAGATAATGGCATTCAAAAACATCTTGTTCGATTTGGGTGGCGTCATTTTGGAATTGACACCCGAAAAAAGCATCGAGGCATTCAAAAGCCTGGGATGCCCTCCGGAAGTGTTTGAAGGAGAGTTCTGGTTAGCCGGCATCTTCGGGAAAATGGATCGCGGAACCGCCAACGAAGCAGAGTTTTATAATGAAATAAGGCGGATAGGGCATATTCCACATGCTACGGATGCCGAAATTCTGAAAGCATGGAACATGTTCATAGCAGGAGTAAAGCCACGTACATTTGAAGCTCTGAAACGTCTGAAAAAACAGTATCCCCTATACATGCTATCCAACATCAACCTGATGCATTGGCGAAAATGCCACGATGAAATGATGCTGTATCAAGGCGATAATGCCTTCGATTGGTTTACAAAAGTTTTTGCATCCTTTCAACTGCATCTTCAGAAACCCGAACGCGCCATCTATGAGACCGTTGTCAAAGAAGCCCATATCATTCCCGAAGAAACCCTTTTTATAGATGACCGGCAGGAAAACCTTGACGGTGCTGCCATTGTGGGCTTTCAGACAATGATTACCAAAGGCGGAAATTGGATAGACAAACTGAAAATTCTCAATCCGTAGCAGTACATGGTCGTTTTAAATGAAAGTGATACACACATACCAGCCAACGTGGCAACCATCGGATGCTTTGACGGTGTCCATCGCGGACATCGTGACTTGATTGCACAGGTTTGCAATGAAGCTCAAAAAAGCAAAATGGAATCATTGCTCATCACTTTTTCCAATCATCCGCGTTCGGTCTTGCAGCCCGATTATTGTCCGCAATTATTGTCATCGGAAAGCGAAAAACTGGCTTTGCTGGCAAAAACAGGCGTGGACATGTGTGTTCCATTGTTTTTTACGAAAGAGATGTCGCAGATATCTGCTTTTCAGTTTATGAAGACTTTCCTGCAAGAGCGTTTCAACGTGCACACTCTGCTTATAGGCTTCAACCATCATTTCGGAAAGCCTAATGGAGAAACAATTGAAGACTATCGCACCTTTGGACGTGAATTAGGAATCAATGTGATTCAAGCCCATGAGTTTTTGTCCGATGGCGAACCGATAAGCAGTTCATTCATACGCAGGTTGTTGCAGTGCGGAAACGTTGCAAAAGCTGCGGTTTTGTTAGGCTATACTTACAAGATTGACGGACACGTTGTAGCCGGCCACCAAATAGGCCGCCGGTTGGGTTTTCCCACTGCTAATATCCAACCAAACGATTCGATGAAACTGCTGCCAAAAAACGGAGGATATGCAGTAAGAGTATCTTTGTCGGGAAAGCAGTTTCCCGGAATGCTTTATATTGGTAATCGACCGACTTTCAACAGTTTGCCGGAAAGGACCATCGAAGTGAACATCCTTCATTTCAACGGGAATATTTACGGACAAGAAATCAGCATCGAGTTCTTGGATTTTCTTCGTGATGAACAACGCTTCAATTCGACCGAAGACCTTCGCCGGCAGCTCAACAAAGACCTGGCTCTTACGGAGTCCATTGTAAAATCTTACCACCAGCCATCATGAAAAAAACTCTTTTAATCATCTGCATCTTTCTTGTTCTGCAAGCAATGTTCGGCATTATCAGCCAGAAACTTCTGACGTTTTTATCAAGAGCCTGCCAGCTAACAGCAGAACAATCGGCAAGTCTGTCGATATGGCTTTTGGGACTATCTCTGCTTCTTGCCAATGCCTTGATGATTGCCGTTGTTCACGCCATTATGCGTGCTACAAAAAACGCAATAACGGCGGGTGGCAAAATTCATTTGAGTCCCAAGGCTGTCCTGTTGATTTTTATAACACAAATGCTTCTTATCTTTGTCGTCAACGGATTTACTGAACTTCTCAAAATACCGGATTTTATAGAATCCACTCTACCAGATATGTTAAGAAATCCGCTTTGTTTGATAACGATTGTAGTAGTAGGACCTATAGCTGAAGAAGTTTGTTTTCGCCGTGGAATATTGAGTTCTTTGTATGCGAACGAATCAACCAAGCGCTATGCTCTGCTGATTTCTTCCATCATTTTCGGCCTTATCCATTTTAACCCGGCTCAAATTATTGGAGCTTTCATACTGGGATTATTCTTCGGATGGATTTACCTGCATACCCGCAGCCTTTTATTCCCTATATTAGGTCACATTTTCAACAACGGCCTGAGTGTGATGCTCGGCATATTTCTGGGGATTGATATGAAAATTTCCGATTTTTTCATGAATGCGCCCATGTTTTATTTCATCCTGTTCCTTTCAGTGTTGCTAATGGCCGGTTCTTTTAAACTATTGAAATCGAAGATAGGCCTTGCTTCTCAGAAAACGAAATAAATTCGCTGTCATCAAGCATTTTCATGTATAAAACCAATTCATTTCCATAAAAAGCTGTTATATTTGTAGCTAATATAGCTCTATTAACAACAGCCTATATGGATTCTCCGAAAAAATGTTTCTTGATTTTCTGTTTGTCTTTGTTGCTTTCTGCTACAGGCCAAGCTCAAGTGATGACTTGGGATGAGTTTCTCAATACCTATGCAGAAAATCTAAATGGAGATTCAGAGCGTCTTGAAGAATTGCATGAGAATCCGATCAGCATCAACAATTGTACAAGCAGTGATTTGCAGCAAATTCCATTCATCAGTATGGAAGAAGTAGATTCCATACTCAGTTACATCCGCAAGAATGGACCTATTTTGTCGGCCGGTGAATTGTTTTCGGTCCACAAGCTTTCTTATGACTGTCGAAAAATATTGCCGCTGTTTGTACGTTTCGATGCTCCCCCGAAAAAGGAAAAATCCCTATGGCAACAAATTGTAAGCGGGCGACAAGAGTTATCAGGGGTCACACATATACCATTCTACTTGAGAAGAGGATTCAAGCACGTAGTCAACAGAAAGACAGGCGAGACCAAACCTCCACGCTATGCAGGGCATCCTGTGGCCGGTGCTTTCAGATATCGGAATACTTATGGAACCCGGCTGCAAATAGGGTTTACTGCCAAAAACGATTACGGAGAGCCATTTGCCAAAGCCGGCAACGCTTTATTCGATTCATATTCAGGCTATGTTGTCAGCAAAAACGAAAACAAGATTTTGCGGTGCTGGGCATTAGGAGACTATAAGACACACATTGCCAAAGGGCTGACAGCTGGAATTGGCTTTATGAATAGCGGGGCGGCTCTGCTCGCTTCGCGCCACGACCACAGCCAGGGATTTTTTGCTCATACGGGAACCGACGAATACGCTTTCCAGCGAGGAGCAGCTGCAAACATCGCTTACAGGAATTTGGAATTCATGGTCTTTACGTCAGTCCGCCATCTGGACGGCCGTTTGCAAGGCGACAGTCTGTTGTCAGTCAACACGTCTGGATACCACCATCTTCCATTGGAATTGGAACGCAAGAACAATGTAGTGCAGACTGCGGCAGGTGCATCCGCAGACATACAATATCGTCAATTTCATTTCGGAATCTCGGGCGTGCATGCTCATTATAATCGTCACTTCGTTGTTGGGACACAGACTTACCAACAAAACAATATGAAAGGAAGAGATTTTTCAAATTATGGCATCCACTATAAATATGACAGGCGAAAGCTGAACGTCGGAGGGGAAACAGCACTGACCAATCGCCGGCAAGTCGCTACACTTCACGATATTCGTTGGCAATTGCCTGAAAACGTCAATGTTTATGCGCAGCATCGTCACTATGGCCGCCGCTACCATGCTCCTCTGGCACATGCTTATGCAGGGAGTGGCGACTGCAAAGGTGAACACGGCATAATGCTCGGTATCAGATGGGCACCTTTTGGCAAATGGGCTGCATCGGGATTTGTTGACGGTTATCGCCTGTTAGGGCCTTCCTTCAAGGCATTGGCCTCTGCCAACGGCTATACAGCACAGTTACAAGCCAGCTACAAATGCCGAGAGAATCTGCAATTTTCTGTCCGTTACCGTCTGCGATCGCAGCAGGAAAGCCGGGAAAAATATCCCATTCTCCGTTATGCCATGAAGCATTCATTGCGACTTCAGGCAGACTATAGCTTAGGATTATTCCGCTGCATAACATCTCTTGACGGTTGCCTATACAAACCTGCTGTCGGCAGGATCCAAAAAGGCGGAATGATAGCCGAACGCATATCCTTTTCATTGGCAGGATTCAATGTCGCATCGTCCATTGTTGCATTCCACACGCAAGGTTACGAATCGTCGTTATATTCCTATCAGCCCGCGTTGCTTTATGCACGCAGTTACTCCATTTTCTTTTATCACGGCCATGCAGTCACCTGCACAATTCAACGCTCCTTTGGGAAGCATATCGATGCCGCCTGCAAGTTTACGTTGCTACATTATTCCGACCGAGACCAAATAGGGAGCGGTGACAATCTGATAGAAAGTTCGGGGAAACACGACCTGTTCCTACAATTAAGATGGTTATTTTGAGCAAAGCTTGGCTCTTCATTTAAAATGATATACCTTTGCACAAGGTTTTAAGATTCATAAAATGTCTACAGTTATCTATCCCTCACCGATTTTCGGCCCTATACACAGCCGCCGATTAGGCATCTCATTGGGCGTTAACCTAATGCCAAATGACGGGAAAGTTTGCACATTCGATTGCCTTTATTGCGAATGCGGATTTAATAAAGACCGAAGGCCTTCTCATCCCCGGCCTGCCAGAAAAGAAGTTTTTGCAAGTCTTAAAGCTCAATTGCAACGGATGCTTGATGAGAACAAGTCGCTCGATGTCATTACATTTGCCGGAAACGGTGAGCCAACCGCTCATCCGGATTTCTACGATATTGTAAAGGATACCATAGACTTGCGCAATCACTATTTCCCTAAAGCAAAAGTCAGCGTCCTTAGCAATGCCACACTGATTGACCGTCCAAAGGTTTTTGAGGCGCTCAAAATGGTCGACAACAACATTTTGAAGCTTGACACCGTCAATCTTGATTATATCAAGACCGTTAACCGTCCTTTGCTCCATTATTCCCTGGAAGAGATTATCAACAATATGGAACGGTTCAACGGACATGTCATCATACAGACCATGTTCATGAAAGCCTACATCAATGGGTTCCTCGTTGACAATACCAATGAAAAATATGTAGGCCCCTGGCTTGAGGCCATCCGCAAGATTCGTCCTCAGCAGGTGATGGCATACACTATCGACCGCGAAACTCCCGACAAATCATTAGAAAAAGTCTCCCCGACAGAGCTTAACAATATCGTACAAAGAGTGCAGGATATCGGCATCAAAGCCACGGCTTCATACTAACACTTGAAAAGTCATGGTTAAGCTCCTATCTGCCATGTGTAAACGTGGTTGTCTTTTCTTTGTTCTGTCTTTGTTGTGCATAAAGTCGCTTCACGCATTTTCGTTTTCTCCAAGAATGCCACACGATTCGGTCCGGCAAGAATCACCGGCCGGTCTGATAACAGGTGCATTATTGTTGGGAGGAGGAATTGTCGGACACCTTAGTGACCACAACTATTCCAGACAGCAAACGTCCTATTTTCCTCACCATAGTTCAATGGCTGACAACATTATTCGCTGGGCACCCACTGCCGTTCGCTTTGGCTTTAGGCTGGCAGGCTTGCAAGGGAAAAGCGATTGGAAGCGTCTGCTTGCCAGTCATATTGCCACTTATAGCCTTAACATTGGCATTACCGAAACTTTGAAACGCAGTATCAGGCAAACGCGCCCCGATGGCTATGACAACCGCTCCACTCCGTCAGGACATGCAGCTTTGTCATTTATGTCGGCAGCCATATTGGACGAAGAATACGGATATATCAGCCCATTGGTTACCCTTGGCGGCTATGCGGTCAGCACAGCTGTATCTTTCAACCGCACCTTGGGAAACCATCATTATCCCGGTGATGTATTGATGGGTGCCGGTATCGGTTTGCTCTCTGCCAAGGTTGCATATGCTTTAAGCGACAAAATACTGAAACGCGACAAGCCGGCCAACGATAATGCAAAGCCTCTCTATCCTTCACGCCCATCGCATATCGGCTTCTTTGGAGGTTACAAAATGGCCATTTCCAATCTCCATTCGTCCGATGGCACACCTATCTGCCTGCATCCCGGGATAGAGGCCGGTCTGCAAGGAACGTGGTTTCCCATCCGCCATATCGGCATAAGCGGACGCATTTCAGAATATCACTCCGTTGTCAGAAAAAATGCGCTACCCGTCAACGCATGGACAGATTGCCTTTCTACACGCGGCGGTCTTAGTTGTTCCCTTCCTCTTTCAACTTCGACCACAATCAATGCTCATGCTTTAGCCGGCTACACCGTACAAACAGGCGGGCGCAATGAACTACGTTCGCTCTGTGTCCCCACCATAGAAGGAATCACTTGGGAAACAGGCATAAGCGGTAACTTTCTTTTTCGTGAGCACTTGGATTTGAGCTTCCGCATCGACTATCAGGCCATCTGCGGTTCTCAAACCTTGCAAACAATTTCGCCATCAATCGGATTGAATTTCGTTTTCTGAGGCTGAGTCCGAGCCGGCATTCCGATGCTTGTAGTTTTCTATGCCTTTCTTCAAAAACTGTACATATTCGTCAACATCCTCCTTGTAAGCATACGAATGATTCAGCGGGCGCCCTTCATTGTCTACCGGTACATAAAAGGGCTGTGCTCCTGCACCGAATTTGCTGCGTTCCAGATAGCTCCATTTATCGCCTACCGTCCGTAGCACACGCTGTTTCCCTTGTTCCGCAATCGTTTGTGGATGCTGTAAAGGAGTCTTGTCATCCACATAAAGTGAAATGAGGACATAATCATTTTTCAGGATGTCCTTTACACTGGAATGGTTCCACACTGCCATTTCCATCTTGCGGCAATTCACACATCCATATCCGGTAAAATCAAGCAATACCGGCTTTCCTTTTTCACGAGCATAGGCCATACCGGTTTCATAATCCTTGAAATGGGGCTCTACTGTGGATTTGTCCAAATTGAAGTCTTGTGTATACATTGGTGGTGCAAAAGCACTGATCGCTTTCAGCGGTGCGCCCCAAAGCCCTGGTAACATATATACTGAGAAAGCCAACGAAACTACACCGAAATAGAAACGTAAAACTCCGGTATGCATCGTGGCATCATCTCCGCGGAAACGAATTTTCCCCAAAAGATAAAGCCCTAACAGCGCGAAAATGACAATCCAAAGCGATAGGAACACTTCACGATCCAACAAGCGCCAACCATATGCCATATCGGCCACCGACAGAAACTTAAGTGCAAACGCCAGCTCAATAAACCCCAAGGAAACTTTGATGACATTCATCCATCCGCCACTTTTTGGCATCCGTTTAAGCCATGCAGGGAAAAGGGCGAATGCTGCAAAGGGAAAAGCCAATGCCAAAGCAAAGCCCGACATGCCTACAGCCGGCGACAGTATGTCGCCATTGACTGAAATTCCGGCCAAAAGAAAGCCGATGATGGGTCCTGTACAGCTGAATGACACCAGAACCAAAGTAAAGGCCATCAAAAATATGCTCAACAATCCGGTTGTCGCTTCAGCCTTGCGATTTACTTTGTTGTTCCATGAAGACGGAAGCGAAATTTCAAAACCGCCCAAGAAGCTCGCTGCAAAGAACAGCAGCAACACAAAGAAAAACAAATTGAATGCCGCATCGGTAGCAAGAGCGTTCAAGGCGTTGGCTCCTCGCCACAGCGTAAGTGCAAGACCGAACCCGACATAAATCACGATTATAGACAATCCGTATAGCAACGCTTCGCGCAATGCCCTGCGACGATTGGCAGAACGATGCAGAAAGAAGCTGACTGTCATGGGTACTACCGGCCATACGCAAGGAGTAAACAGTGCTAACAATCCGCCCAAAAAGCCCATTAGAAAAACGATGGCCAAACCATGGCTTTCTACATCGGAATTTTCAAAAGACCGAAGCTCGGCTGTCGACGGCCGCCACCATGCAGCCTTGACATTCTCGGGAACCTTGGCAATTTTTATCGTATCCGAATCTTTCACAACTCCTGCGCTCACCATAGCCTCAGACGACTGACGGATTTTCTCATCTTTCGCATCGGCAGAAGCAGGCCCATCACTACCTTTCAGTGTAAACTCTGCCTGCATAGGCGGCATGCAACTCTTATCATTGCAAGAACCGTATTCAAGATAGCCGCTTGCTGCAAAATTCTGTGCTTCAAGACGTAGACGTTGCACAAACGACACTTTGTTTTCAAAGTATTTCACTTTCATATTAAACACCGGGTCCGTTTTTTCGATTTCATTTCCCACGGCACGCAGTCCTCCTAAGGGTTTTACGCCCTGCCTTGTCTCAAAATGGATGGACGCAGGTGTCGGTCCGCCACTTTCGTTATCCACAGAATACACATGCCATCCGGCATCAATCACACCTGTAAAGACAACGTCCACCTCAGATGGCGACACACGCTTGACTGAAGTAGTAAACTTAACAGGTTCATCAAATTGTTCCGTGGCCGGTGCCATTTGCACCACCAATGAAAGCAAGAGAAAGCACAATAAGTTCTTTATAGTCATGATACATCTGCTTAGATGACTACAAAGATACGAACTTTGTCAGTTCAATCTTGTTTTTACTGCCTCATCGTTCAAACTTAATGCCTTTTCGTCTGCATTTACTGCGTCTGCATTTTCTTAAACGGGGTCAACATCAAAATAAATACGAAGTGAATTAAATGTGGGCTGATGCTGCAACGATGCAACGGATTGCTTCAATAACCGGCGGGCTTGACAAAGCGACAACGAACGTTCCAATTTCAATGCAATCTTACGTATGTAGAGCAGCTGAAGACGTGCAATGACAGGTTTGTCAGGTCCTAACACTCTTTCTCCAAAACTTGAGCGAAGCAAATGAGTCAATTGCTGCGCCGCATTTTCTACTATCTGATTGTCGCGATGTTTCAAATAAATATAAATCAAACGATAGACAGGCGGATAATGAAAAGCTTCGCGTTCTGCCATCTGCTCTTCGTACATGGCACGATAGTCGTTATCAACCACTTGACGTATAACAGGATAGTCGGCATGCTTTGTTTGCAGAATGACATATCCTTGTTGCTCACGTCGTCCGGCACGGCCGGCAACCTGTGAAAGCATTTGAAACGAACGCTCGAAACAGCGGAAATCAGGGCGCGTCAGCATTGTGTCGGCATCCAATACGCCCACAACATGCACACGATCAAAGTCCAGGCCTTTCGAAACCATTTGGGTACCGATAAGAATATCCGTACGGCCTGCTGCAAAATCTCCGATAATACGTTCGTAAGCCGCACGCGTACGGGCTGCATCTAAATCAAGGCGCGCTGTCCGTGCATCAGGAAATCGTTTAGAGACTTCTTCTTCAATTTTCTCGGTACCAAAACCTATGGAACGCAGGTCATGCCCTCCGCAATTTGGACAGGAATGGGGCTTCTCAAAAGTACGTCCGCAATAATGGCACACCATACGATGAATATCCTGATGATAAGTAAGTGTCACATCACAGAACTCGCATGTCGGTGTCCATCCGCAAGCTGCACACTCGACAACAGGCACATAACCACGCCTGTTTTGGAACAAAATCACTTGCTGATGTGCATCTAAAGCCTTGCGGATCTCTTCTTCAAGCCTTGGAGAGAATGGCAGCTTCATCTGCTTCGTACGCAATAGCTCTTTGACATCAGCAACTTCAATCTTGGGCAAATGAATCTCTCCGAACCGTGTGTCCAATGCGACATAGCCATATTTTCCGCTTAAGGCATTGCTGAAGCTCTCCAAGCTTGGAGTTGCGGTACCCAAAAGGACATTGCAATGGTAAAAAGCTGCAAGCATGACCGCCGTATCGCGTGCATTATATCGTGGGGCAGGATCATCTTGCTTATAACTGGTCTCATGTTCTTCGTCTATTATGATAAGGCGCAAGTTCTTTTGCGGCAAGAATATGGAAGAACGCGCACCCAAAATGAGGCTGTACGGATGGTCTGAGAGCTGCTTTTCCCATATTTCCACCCTTTCGTTGTCAGGAAATTTGGAATGATAGACCCGCATTTTATCACCGAAAATGCGTCCCAGGCGCGAAGTAAGCTGAGTGGTAAGAGCTATTTCGGGAACCAGGTACAACACCTGTCCGCCCTTATCTATAATATCGCGTATCAAGCGGATATATATTTCTGTCTTTCCACTTGATGTAACACCATGAAACAAGCACACGCGCTGATTTTGAAAAGAAGCAAGGATTTCCTGCAAGGCTCTCTGCTGTGCATCCGATAAGGGCAGTTGTTCCATTACTGAAGTCGGTTTCTTTCCCAAGCGGCCAACCTCGTATTCGTAGGTTTCCATAAAGCCTTTTCCACGCATGGAAACTAATACGGCCGATGTTACATCGGAATTCTTTAGCAAATCAGAGCGACTTACTTCGCGAATCAGTTTATTGTTATGCAACTTGAAAGCCGCTGCTATGCCCGACATTTCAATATATGTGTTTAAAAGCTTCAAACGCTTGGGCGTACGTTCCAATTGGTTCAGCAACAGGCATAAGTTTTCTTCGTCCATATACTGTTTTGTCAGGCGGACATGTGTCTCCTTACGTGGTTTGAAACTGCTGTCTATCGTTTCGCGGACATTAAGCGCGCCTTTCCCTATCAGGTTTTTCACAAGTGGAAGCAAGCGTGAATCTTTCAATAAGCGTGACAGTTGAGATACGCTCTTTGCCTTGCCGGACTGCAGCAGTTCAAGCACCTGCAATTCTTTAGGCTTGAGCTGCGACCAATTATCAAATTCTTCGCAAATCGACAATACGGTTTCACTTTCAAGTCGCAGTCCGGTCGGGATTGCAGCCTTATAAACCTCTCCTAAAGTACACATATAATAGTCGGCCATCCATTCCCAAAGCTGCAATTGCAGCTTTGGGAGTACAGGGTGACTATCAAGAACGTCCAAGACTTCCTTTAGGGTAAAATTCCCATCGGGCGCATCATCGTGTAATTTTAAGACAATCGCCGAATAAAGCTTGTTACCAAAGGGGACAATAACCCGACAGCCCTTATCAAGCTTTCCGTTTAAGGATTCAGGAACAATATAAGTGAACGTGCCATCCACAGGCACGGGCAAAATGACATCGCAATACGGCATGCGTTGGCTACAATGTTATTCCTTGTCAGAAGGATTGACAAGAGTTCCAGGATTTTCGTCCGTAAACCATTTGCTATACATTATATAATGCTTTGCTATTCCGATGTTCAGTTCTTCAGCCTGTGCCGGGTCTACCTTCTTAATAAATTTGGCAGGAACACCGCCCCAAAGCTCGCCATCTCCGACCACCGTATTTTTCAGGACCAAAGCTCCGGCAGCAACTATAGCTCCTCGTCCTATTACACAGTCATCAAGCAATGTACTGCCCATCCCTATCAAAGCACCGCTTCTGATTTTTGCCCCATGCACAGTAACGTTGTGACCAATTGTCACGTCGTCACCGATTTCTATGGCGGCCCTTTTATATAATGTATGCAAGCATGAACCATCTTGGATATTCACACGATTACCAATCCTGATATAGTTGACATCACCACGGATAATGGCATTAAACCATACGCTGCAATTGTCGCCCATTGTCACTTCGCCTATCACCGTTGCGTTTTCCGACAAATAACAGTCATGCCCGAATTGTGGCGTTTTTCCTTGTATTGTTTTTATAAGAGCCATAATGTTTAATTTAAATAGGTAATGTGGCTTCACGCAGCCATTGCCTGTCTCCTTCATCATCAAGGAGTGGCATCAGCTTGTCATGAACCATCTGATGATAATTGTTCAGCCAAAGTCTTTCTGTTGGAGTAAGCATTGACAAATCGATAGGCGTTGTATCGATGGGACATAACGTCAACGTCTCAAATTGGAGGAAATTGCCAAACTCGGTTTCTTTGAAAGGTATGGCCAAAAGCATGTTTTCAATTCTCACACCGAAACGTCCCGGAAGATAGAGGCCGGGCTCATCCGTGATGGTCATTCCCGCTGTTATCGGAGCAGGCATATAATTTTTCCGTATTTGGTGAGGCCCTTCGTGAACATTCAGAAAAGAACCTACTCCATGCCCGGTCCCATGCCCATAGTCATAACCTTCTTGCCACATGCTGTAACGTGTGCTCAAATCAAGTTGTGTGCCCGACGAACCTGACGGGAATTTCAGGCGGGCCAATGCTATATGGCCTTTCAGCACCAAAGTATAGACATGACGTTCTTCTTCTGTCGGACAGCCCAAAGCTATGGTGCGGGTGATGTCTGTCGTTCCGTCCTGATACTGTGCCCCGCTGTCAAGCAATAGCAAGCCTTTTGGTTGCAACACGCGGTTGGTTTCCGATGTTGCCTCATAATGCACTATTGCTCCATGATCACCGTATCCTGCAATAGTATCAAAACTGATCCCACGGAAAAGTGGTTGTTCTGCACGCAAGGATGTCAGCTTGCGGTCAACATCCATTTCCGTAATGCCTCCGGCTTTGACAGCCGGCTTAAGCCAACGGAAAAAGCGCGTCAATGCAACACCATCGCGCAACATGGCTCGTCTGAACCCGGACATTTCAGCTTTATTTTTTACAGCTTTCAATGCCGCAACCGGTGAAGCTGCACGGATAATCCGGTTATTCATTGCAGCAATTTTCGCGAGCCAGGCGTTCGTCTCGGGAGCCAGCAAAACAGTGGCATGCTTTAGCGTGCGCAGGTCTGTTTCGATATCGTCATAGAAACGCAAACTAACTCTTTCGCTCAATAAATGCCTGATGGCCGGTTCCGTCAATTTGGCCTTATCGATGTAAAGGCGGATTTCTTCTTGAAGTACGACACAGTAGGCCACAAAAACGGGGTTGCAATGCACATCGCTGCCTCGCAAATTGACAAGCCAAGCAACTTCGTCAAGAGCAGTCACAAGCATGGCTGTGGCTCCTGTTGATTGCAAGCGTCCGCGTAAACGTTCAATCTTAGACGCCACTGATTCCCCCGAAAATTCAAGAGGCTGAATGTCAACGGCATTTTGAGGCAATTGAGGACGCCCCTGCCAAATGGCATCAAAAGGGTCGTTCATTGTTTCCAGCCGAATGCCGTTTTTGTTAAGCAGATCACTCCAGGCCTCGACCGTTGCAATTGCATTCACACGTCCGTCAAGACCAGCCACATCACCTTGATGCAACACGGAAGTTAACCAGTGTACAATATCGGGAGTGGCTGCAATGCCATCTTTCATCAGCTTGAAAGGAGTACCCGCCAATTGTTCTGCGGCAGCTAAAAAATAACGTGAGTCAGTCCACAACGCAGCTTCATTCATGGTAACAACGGCTGTACCTGCCGATCCCGTGAAGCCGGTCAGCCAGGCACGTGCTTCCCAATGCGAAGGAACATATTCGCTTGAATGCGGGTCTGTTGACGGAACAATGAAAGCCTGAATTCCGATGTCTCTCATCCACTCTCGCAGCTTGCCGACACGCTCGGTCACAACGGCGTCAGATATTTTTGCCATGATATTTTTGCTTAGGACAAAGCAGCTTTGGCTTCTTTATATTCTGAAATCATTTCATCAAAGACATCAGCTACTGTTTGAACAGGCTTCCCTTGCAATAAACCGGTAACCTGTCCGATTTCCAACTCTCCGTTTGTCAAATCACCGTCGAAAATTCCCAAACGCGATTTCCCCTTTCCGATAATCTCAAGCAATTCGTCTTTATCTGCGCCTCTGGCCTCAGCATCTTCTATCAAAGTACGGAATCCGCCTTTGGCCAAACGCGTAGGAGATAATTTTTTCAGCAATAACTTTGTATCGCCCTCTTGCAGGTTCAAGCAGAATGTTTTGAACTGCTCGTTTGCCGAGCTTTCTGCTGTCAGTGCAAAACGAGTGCCCATCTGAATGCCTTCAGCGCCCAGCACCTGTACTGCCAGCCAAGCCGCACCGGTGGCAATGCCTCCGGCTGCCAGCACCGGAAGCTCCGTTGCCTTGCGCACCGCCGGTATCAGACAAAGCGTGCTTGTCTCTTCACGCCCATTGTGCCCACCGGCTTCAAAACCTTCTGCAACGACGGCATCCACTCCGGCATCTTCGCTTTTCTTTGCAAACAAAGACGATGAAACCACATGAGCTACTTTTACACCATGTTTATGAAGCCAGCCGGTCCATTTTTTCGGACTTCCGGCCGATGTAAACACGACAGGAACCTCTTCTTCGGCAATTATGTCCATTAAGCGTTCTATCTCAGGATACATTAAAGGAACATTCACGCCAAAAGGTTTCGTTGTCGCAGCCTTACATTTTTGGATGTGTTCCCGAAGTATCTCCGGTGTCATGCTGCCGGAACCGAGCAATCCCAAACCTCCTGCCTCTGAAACTGCGGAAGCAAGACGCCATCCACTGCACCATACCATACCTCCGGCAACTATCGGATACTCAATGCCGAAAAGCCGTGCGATTCTGTTTTCTACCATATAAATTATTTTTGGGATTTATCTTGCCTGCAAAGGTAATGAAAATAAACGGCCCGCTTGCTATAGTGATAAGAAATCGGCGTTATATGCAAAAAGTAATCTTGGCCTTGCAATATTTCTATTTTCGACAATTTTCAGGCTGGAAAACTGACAAAAACAATGATTTTACGGTCCAAAGTCCAAAAGATATGCTACCTTTGCCTGTGAAATGGATTTAAAACGAATTCCATATTATTTCGTGACGTTTAGGATGTCAGCTTATGCAATCAGCATCATTACATGGTTGTATAAGTTGTTCCTTAATGTTTCTGTCACTACAGTCACTACCACAGGCACAACCCTTCGGGGTTGAGCAGACAGTTGCGTTTCTACGTGAAACGCGCTTGCAAAAGCAAGCGAACATAAAATCCAAACAGTTTTTTACAACTTACATTTATCGCACTTTCAGCCAGGTGCATTTTTTACATTCCGGTCACAAAAGTGACCGCCAATTATATCAAGATGAAACACATTATTATATTGGGTGACGGCATGGCCGATTGGCCGGCTCCCCAATTGGGCGGAAAAACGCTCTTACAATATTCTGACACGCCCAACATGGATAAACTGGCACGCTTGGGGCGTAACGGAAGTCTTCAGACGGTTCCTGCAGGCTTTCATCCGGGCAGCGAGGTAGCCAACATGTCCATCCTCGGTTATAATCTTCCCGACATATACGAGGGGCGAGGCGTTCTTGAGGCTGCCAACATAGGCGTTGATCTCCGGCCCGGCGACTTGGCCATGCGCTGCAATTTGGTCTGCATCGAAGGAGAACTTTTGAAGAACCATTCTGCCGGACACATTTCGACAGAAGAAGCTGATGAGCTGATTCATTTTCTCAACCAAAAGCTCGGCAACGAACAGATAAGGTTTTATACTGGAGTGCAATACCGGCATTTGTTGGTTATCCGAAACGGGAATAAGCATTTGGATTGTACACCGCCCCATGATGTCCCTCTCAAACCGTTCCGCCCATTGATGGTCAAACCGACCTTACCTGAAGCTGAGCCTACGGCTTCGCTGCTCAACCGGCTTATACTCAAATCCCGCCAGCTTTTGGCCGACCATCCCATCAACAAGCGGCGCATTTCACAGGGAAAAGATCCTGCCAACAGCATTTGGCCCTGGAGCCCGGGCTACCGTCCTAAAATGGAGCCCCTTTCAAAGAAATTTCCGGCAATACATAACGGAAGTGTCATTTCAGCCGTTGATCTTATCAATGGAATAGGCTATTATGCCGGTTTGAAACGAATCCGTGTTGAAGGAGCGACAGGCCTCTATGACACCAACTATGAAAACAAAGTAAAGGCAGCACTCGATGCCTTGAAAACAGATGACTTCGTATACCTTCACATCGAAGCGAGCGATGAAGCCGGCCATGAAGGCGACTTTAAGCTGAAGCAGCTTACCATTGAAAATCTCGACAAACGCGCGGTAGGTCCCATAGCAAAAGCTACAGAAAATTGGGATGAACCGGTTGCCATAGCAGTTTTGCCCGACCACCCTACGCCATGCAGTTTGCGCACCCATACTGCCGACCCTGTTCCGTTCCTTATCTATTATCCTGGCATCCAACCCGACACAGTTGCCACGTTCGATGAAACCGCCTGCATGAACGGCTACTATGGCCGTCTCGAAGGCGACCAGTTCATGAATCTTTTTATGAATATCAAATAACTTGGAACCCATGAAATATTATAGTACCAACCACCTTGCCCCGCTCGCAACTTTGCGCGATGCTGTCACAAAAGGGCTTGCCCCCGACAAGGGGCTCTACATGCCACAGTCGCTGCCTGTCATGTCGCCTTCGTTTTTCGAACATATCCAAGACCTTTCTCTTCCCGAGATTGCAGGTAAAGTTGCAACCGCATTATTCGGCGAAGACGTTCCTGAGGAAGAGCTGCATCAAATTGCCTGTGAAACACTCAATTTTGAGATTCCCGTAGTTCACGTGAACGACAATATCTATTCTCTGGAACTTTTCCATGGCCCTACACTTGCCTTCAAAGATGTGGGTGCCCGCTTCATGGCACGCATGCTTGCACATTTTGTCAAGACTTCAACCGAAGGCAATACCATCAATGTGCTTGCCGCCACATCCGGAGATACTGGAAGCGCTGTTGCCAACGGATTTCTTGGTGTCGAAGGGATTCAGGTTTATGTGCTTTATCCTTATGGCAAGGTCAGCCCGATACAAGAAGCACAGTTTACAACTTTAGGGCAAAACATCACAGCCATCGCAATAGATGGTACATTTGACGATTGCCAGGCTTTGGTCAAAAAAGCTTTCACTGACGACGCCTTGAACAATCGCATGAAGCTCACTTCGGCCAATTCCATCAATCTGGCACGGCTCCTGCCACAAACTTTCTACTATTTCCATGCTTATGCACAAATGAAGCGGAACGGATTGGACAGAAATCTGCGCATCTGTGTGCCAAGTGGCAATTTCGGAAACATTGCAGCCGGTTTGATTGCCATGAAGATGGGACTTCCCGTCCACCGCTTCATCGCTGCCAATAACAGGAACGATGTCTTTTGCCGCTACCTGTCCACAGGCGAATACCACCCCTCGGCCACAATCCCTACCATAGCCAATGCCATGGATGTGGGCGCACCAAGCAACTTTGCACGCATCCTCGACCTTTTCAACGGAAGCCATGATGCCATACAGGCCGTAGTTGCAGGCATGGCTTTCGATGACAATCAGATACGCGAGACCATAAGCAATGTCTACCGCAGCTACAACTACCTGCTCGACCCACATGGAGCATGTGCCTATGCCGCTCTTCACAAACTGTTGCGTCCCGGTGAAAACGGACTGTTCCTGGAAACTGCCCATCCGGCAAAGTTCAGTGAAACCATCGCATCCGTCATAGGCCGCCGGCCACAATTGCCACAACGGCTGCAAGCATTTATGGACAGAAAGAAGCAGAGCATTTTCATGGACAATGATTTTGAAAGCTTCAAATGCTTCCTGCTAAACAAGGGATAATATAAATATTGCTGCCAGCTCGATCATAAAGATTTCATCCGTAATACCTGTGAATCGGTGTTGCGGATGAAATCTTATTTATTGACGTGAGTTCGTTGGTGATTTTTCTCTAAAGAGACAATGCGGATCAGATTATAAAGCGTGTTTTTCCGTGGGGTGGCGTGAGCCTCTGGAAAAATGTTGATGATGAGCCGATTTTTGTAATGACCCACCAATAAAAAGAAGAGCGTGCCACATTGTGGTACGCTCTTCTTTCAGGAATGTTATAGGCTGTTTATTTCTTCTTGAGTTGAAGAATTTCGTGGTATGCTCCGAACGAACCTGCGCTGACGGTGTATTCGAAATAGAACGAAATCTTGCCGTCTGCGGTGACTTCGGTCGGGCTGTCCGGGTCGTCATTTATCCAAGAAACATAGACAGTGCCGTAAGTTGGATGCGGCTGACCGAAATCAATCGGATTGTTGCTGATGTTACCGTTTTCATCCGTGAAGCAGAAAGCTGGGTCTTTGTCCTCGTCGGAATAGGTGTAGGCCTCTCCGTTCCATTTGAAGAAAATGGTGCCGGTGCCCGATCCGTAGCCGTTGAATTGCTTGATGCGGTAGAGCTTCTTGATTTCGGAGTATTCTACGTTGACATCGAATATAACAACCGGTTCTTTATCTGTGCCATTCCATTCCGAGTTGTCCCATTTTCCTGTTCCCCAAGGCGTGTAGTCTTCCTTGATGACCGAAAAGTGCATGTTGGGTGATTCAATGGTTGCGCTATACGGTTGGGTGTACTCTTCGGGGATGCTGAGATAACAGTTGTAGTTCTTGAACATCTCCATCGATTCTGCGCATTCGATGGTGATTTCCTTCTCGGTTTCTCCATTGGCGAAAGTGACGCTTTCGGGTACGCTGAAAATAGCATCGGTTGCTGCGAGTTTGTTGATGGGCACTGTCAGTTCGCCTGAACCGTTGGCGCGCTTGATGACGGCCTTGAACGATTTTGCTTCCGGAGAGAGTGTTATGTCACAGCTCTGCTCTTCGGGGAAGCTTACATTATAGCTGCCTGCCGGTTTGCCGGGTGCATAATCGTCGTCATCGCTGCATGATGTGGCAAACATGGACATCAAGGCCAATGAGGCAAACAATATAATCTTATTCAGTTTCATTGTCTTTTGGTTTTAATCGGTTGTCTTATTTTATGGTCTTGCCATCGGCGTTTGTAACTCCGTCTCTCAATTCACCGTTTTGTCCGGCCACGGGCTGTGAACCGCCTTCGTTGTTGACAACAGCCAGATTGTTGTTGGTTTCCGTTTTCGGGAAGCGCAGGTTCAGCCATTCGTCGTTAGGCTTGATGTTGAATTGGAATGCGGCAGAGAAGTTGCTTGGGTAGTTGTCGTGGAAACGTACAATGGGCTTGTCCAGACGGCGTGCATCGCTGACAAAGAAGCCTTCGCCCCAAAGCTCTACGCGGCGCTGGAACCATATTTCGTCCTCCAGGTTGCGGTTGGGAGCCAAAGGATTGGGGAATGTGTATTCGGGGTCGCGATAGGTCTTGACGAAATCAATCAGTTTTTGCTTGGCCTCGGCTTCGTGTCCGCTCTTGGCCAGACCTTCGATATTGACGAGGATCATCTCTTCCACGCGCATGGTAGGCCAGTCGCTGTCGTTGACGCTTGAAACGCCTCCGTTCTTCATACCGAACTTGACGTTGCTGTATGCCGAATATTTCATCTTGACGTCCTTGATGGTCAGGTCGGCAATGGCGTCGCCCTTGGCCAAAACTGTGCTTCCGTCTTTCCATTCTATGTCAGCCCAGTTGGGAGTGTGGCGGTTTTCGTCGAGCCACCAGTTGTGACGTACGTCGGTCTTGCTGATCTGGTTGTAAAGCAGCTTGTTGATCATGGGCAGGTTGTCGGTTCCGGCGGCATAGTTTTCAGCAGCGAATGCCGACATCCACGATGGGGCGGTGGCGTAAGGCTGGTCGACAATCATTTCGGATGTGATGTTGATGCCCCAAATCCAGTTGCTTTCCGTGGCCATGTTGCAGAATGCCGGTTTCGAAACGTCGGCCATCGATGCAGGCGTATAGCCTTTCATGGCCTTTTCGGCATCGGCAGCCGCTTCGGCATATTTGCCCATGTTGAGATAAGCGCGGGCACGCAAACCGTAGGCTACATTCTGGTCTACGCGGCTCTTGTCGGGGCGTACGTAGCCTTCCAGATGTTCGACGGCATAGTTGAGGTCTTCCAAAATGTAGTTGTAGACCTGCTCGACTGTGGCGCGCGGATTGTTGGTAAAGTCGGTGCCACTTTCCAAAATAGGTACGCAGGGTTTGTCTTTGGCATCTACGTAGCGAGCCTGGAAATAGGGAGCCAGGAACAGGTAGGCGTAGGCACGCACGGCGCGAGCCTGTGCCATCTGGTTGATCAGGGTCTCGCTGGTCGTCTCTGCGGGGATGGATGCCAGAATCTCGTTGGCGGCACCGATAACCATATAGGCAATCTGGTAGCGGATGGTCGGATTGGCATAGTTGGGGTTGCGCGAAGAGTATTCGCTGGCTGTGGACAGCCAGTTGTAACCGTTGTCGTTGCCGGCCATGTCGGCACCTTCCAAATCCAATGAAATGGCTGACATGATGAAGCCGAAATCATCGGGGCGCTCGTTTGCCGGGCGTACGGCACACGGCTTACCCATCAGATTGAACAATCCGGCAAAGGCTGCGTTGCTACGTGAAGGAACATCCTCGACGGCTTCTGCCGACTGGTCGGCGGTGAGATCGCCCGTTTGCGGCTCTTGGTTGTCGATGTCGTTGCAGGAGGCTGTAAACAGCAGTGCAACCAACATCGCAATGGAAATTCTATGTAGTTTCATGCTTTCTTTTGTTTTTGATGAGTTGTATTAGAATGTTACGGTGATGCCGGCAGTGATGCTACGCATGGTTGAGTAGGAGCCTGACGACATTCCGGATCCGTAAGTCATGGAGCCGATGCCATAACCGTAACGGGGGTCAAGACCTTTGCGCTTGGTTAACAGGAAGAGGTTTTCACCTGCAACATACACGCGTACGTTGTCCATCTTGACAGCACTTGTCAGCGATTTCGGCAAGGTGTAGCCCAATGTAAGGTTGTTTAACGACAGGTAGTTGGAGCTGGTTAGGAAACGATCCATCGGAGTCTGCGAACCTATACCCGGGTCATCGGTCGATGCCGTGCTCAAACGAGGAATATCGCTGTTGGGATTTTCGGGACTCCAGGCCTTGAGCAGGTCTTTGTGCATGGCGTTGCCTGCGCTGATACCGTTGTGCATCAATGCCTGATATTGTCCGTCGTAGATTTTACCGCCGAGTTGGAAGCTGAACGATGCGCTGAGGTCGAAGCCGAAGCCTTTCAAGGTGGTTCCGAAACCTCCGTAAACCTTGGCCAGGGTGCTTCCGAGGTCAAACTGGGTGGCTTTGGTGATATCGTCGGTCGTGACAATCGATTTGTTGCCTGCGTCATCGGTTACCTCCTGATAGTAGAGGGCCTTACCGTTGGTCTTGTCGGTACCGGCATACTTGATCATGTAGGCCTCATAGTAGGAACCGCCTTCACGCAGGATATCGTAGCTGGTCTTGATACCGTTTTCGGCTACGGTCGGGTCGAGTTCTGTAATTTCGTTGTGGTTGTGGGTCATGTTGAAGCTCAAATCCCATTCGAGGTCTTTGGTCTGCAACACAACTCCATCGATGGCGAACTCGATACCGCGGTTAACCATGGCACCTACATTGACGGGATATGTGCTCACTGTGAATCCGGAGCTGGCCGGCAGGGTCTTGTTGTAGAGCAGGTCGGTGGTCTTGCGGTTGTAGTATTCAAATGAACCGTTTAAGCGGTTTTTGAAGAGGCTGAACTCAACGCCGAGGTTGATTTCCTTGTTGCTTTCCCATGTCAGGTTTTCGTTACCTTTTTGTTTCATGGTAATCTGATACTGTCCGCTTTCCTTGTTGTAGGAAGTCTCATAGATGTCGGCATAAGGCTGATACATGCTGTAGCCGTCGGCATCGAGAAGGTCGTCGTTACCTTGCACACCGTAGCTTGCCTTCAGCTTCAGGAGGTCAATCCAGGTATAGTCTTCCATGAAATATTCCTTGTTGATTTGCCAGGCTGCACCGAACGAACCGAAAGTACCCCAGCGATGACCCGGAGCGAAGATGGACGAACCGTCGCGGCGGATAGAGGCACTGGCAAAATACTTGCTGTCGTAGTCGTATTGCACACGGCCGAGGAAGCCCTCACGGGCCAGACTGTTGGTGTAGGAGCTTAACTGTTTCTTGTCGGCACCTTTGGCATTGTCGAGCTCTCCGATGTTGGGATTGTAAAGGTGGTCGTTGATGCCATACAAGGTCTGGTCTTTCAGATTGTATTGCTCGTAACCGGCCAAAAGCGTCAGGTTGTGAACATCTGAGAAGGTGCGGGTATAGTTGGCCAGATATTGCTGGTTCACCGTGAATGTGCGGTCGTGGCCTACGTAAGCCTGGCCGTCGTATGCACTGCTGGAGCTTCCGAAGATGCTGTACAGATAGTTGTAGCGCTGATTGTAAGCGTTGGCCGTGAAGTTGGCTGTCAACGACAGGCCTTCGATCGGAGTGATGACGGCCGACCATTGACCCGTGAACAGGTCGGTGTAGAGCTGTTTCTTGTCATAGGCGTTGTCGCGAACGGCGTTACCTACGATGGACGGACGCTGGAAGTTGGTCTGGTTGGCATCGTAGACGAGGCGGCCGTTTTCGCGCATGATGTTGCCGGCAGCGTCGCGAACGTAAAGCGGATAGATGGGAGCCATGTTGTTTGTGATGTAGAACAGGTTGCCCGAGCTACCCCACCTGGTGTTGTTGGCAGAAGGTTTCTTGCTGTCGGTGTGGGTAAAGCTAAGGTTGGTAGTGACCTTCAACCAGTCTTTTGCCTGATATTCCACATTGGTGCGGCCGGTATAACGTTGGTAGCGTGAATTGTGAACGTAACCGCCATCGTTCAAATAGCCGAGACCGGTGTAGTAGCTCAGTTTGCCGTCGTTTCCGCTGACAGATACATTGTATTCCTGGCGGAAGGAATTGCGGAAAGTTTCGTCGTACCAATCATCGGGGCGATAGGTATATTCACCGTCCGAATAGCCGAGCTTGGCATTGGGATTCAGCTTGAAGTTGGTTCCGATCAGGTTTTCGCCGTCGGGCACGGTATAGACCTTGTAGCCCAGACCTCCGTTGTTCTGATCAAAGAGGTATTTGTTGGCATAGGCATAGGCCTCGGCAGCCGTTGCACCATTATAGTACTGGCTGTTGTACATAGCCTTGAAATGGGTCTCATAGTATTGTCCCGGATCGGAAATCACGTCATATTGCGGGATAAGGCGTGAGTTGGAACCGAACTTGGCATCGAAAGTAACCTTGGCCGGTTGCCCTTTCTTGGCTTTCTTGGTGGTAACGATGACAACGCCGTTGGCGCCGCGTGCACCGTAGATGGCACTTGCGGCGGCATCTTTCAATACGGAAATGGATTCGATGTCCTGCGGGTTGATGTTGGCAAGGCCGAACTCCGTGGGTGCTCCATCGACAATGTAAAGCGGGTCTGAGCTGGCTTTCATTGAGCCGACGCCGCGGATGCGGATAGAAGGCGAGCTGCCGGGTCCTGCATCACCGCCGTTGTTGGCGATTCCTGTCGAGGTGCTCAGCTGCACACCGGCCACTTTGCCGGCAATGGCGTTGACGGCGTTGGAGGTGACGTGCTGGGTGATTTCCTCGCTCTTTACCTCTTCGGCCGAACCGGTGAAAGCGGATTTCTTGGCTGTTCCATAAGCCACGACGATGGCCTGGTCGAGCAGTTTTTCGTTGGTCCGCATCCGGATTTCCATTGTAGATCTGGCAGGAAGTTCCTGCGTAATATAGCCAATAGCAGCAAACGTCAGCATCTTGTGGTGTGAGGGCACGGAGAGCTGGAATACTCCTTTGGCATCAGTCACTGTACCTATGCTCGTCTTGTTCACGAATACGCGAACGCCCGGCATAGGCTTGCCTTCAGCCGCGTCGGTAACCACACCGGTCACCTTGCGGTTTTGCGCCGTGGCACTGCCTATTATCATGAACAGACAGGCCAAAACATACATGAATCTCTTCATTTCTCTTTTGTTGAAACTTAATAAATGATGTATCCTATATTTATGCCTGGTGCACCTTGCTCTGCATTTTGTGATGCATGGCCGGGTGCATATTTATCTCTCAATCTTTTATTGTGCAAATGTAGCGATAATTTAACGGAAACAATGGTTATGAATCGATTTTATTCACTTTTGCGCTAAAAAATCTCGTTTTTGTGTGGATTTGTCTACAAAAAGGCCATTTTTGCAACCGAAAATTGCATTCGGTTAATTCTTCGGGTTGAGGGCGGGCGTGAATGATTATTCTTTTCCGTTGCTTGTTCCGGCCTTGATTGCTGCCCGATTTGTCATTGAAAAGTATAACTTTGCAGTGCAATGAATATTCTGATAGCAACAGACTCTTATAAAGGATGTCTTTCATCGGCAGAAGCCGGAGCGGCCATGGCTGAAGGTGCGGCAAAGGCTTTCCCGCATGCAATGATCGAAGTGCTGCCGGTGAGCGATGGCGGCGAAGGCATGCTGGATGCGTTCTCGTCTTGCGCGCATGCAGAAATGGTGGATGTCCGGGTGCATGACGCTTTGATGCGCCCGCTGACAACTTGTTTTGCCTGGCAGCGCAGTGTGTCGACAGCTTTTGTCGAGACAGCTCTTGCCGCAGGCCTGACCCAACTTGAGCCCGAAGAGCGCAACCCGATGCTTACAACCACCTATGGCACAGGCGAGACCGTGAAAGCTGCATTGGCAGCCGGTGCAACGACTGTCGTGATAGGATTGGGCGGCAGCAGCACGAATGACGGCGGAATGGGCTTTGCTTCGGCCTTGGGCTATCGCTTTGTTGATGACAAAGGCAGGGTTTTAGAAGGGCGGGGCTGCGATTTGGAAAAGGTGGCGTGTCTTTTTCCAGACAGAGGCATGCAGAAAAGGCTTGCCGGTGTCCGTTTCGTGGCAGCCTGCGATGTGGCCTCGCCTTTGTATGGAAAACAGGGCGCAGCGTGGGTTTTTGCAGCTCAAAAAGGTGCTTCGGCCCGGCAGGTGGAAAAGCTGGATGATGGGCTGAAGCATTATGACGAGGTGCTTTCCCGTTATTGCGGAAAGGAAATAGGACGGTTGCCGGGTTCGGGGGCTGCCGGGGGATTGGGCGCGGCTTTGCTCGGGCTGTTTCATGCAGAGATGGAAAGCGGCATCCGTCTGTTGTTGCAAACGGATTGTTTCCGTATTGCGTTGGAAAGAGCGGATTTGATCTTGACCGGTGAAGGTTGCCTGGATGTGCAGACGTCTATGGGAAAAGCAGCATCCGGTCTGTTGGAGGAAGGCCGTAAGCGCGGCATTCCGGTCTGTGCGGTTGCCGGGTGCGTAAAAAACCGCAGAGAAGTGGAACGTATGGGTTTCCACACTGTCTGGGCCGCTTCTCCCGAAGGTATGCCGCATTCAATGGCCATGCGTCCCGATGTGGCGAAAGAGAACATTTGCAGGGCGGTTGCCGGGATGCTCTCATCCCTTCGTGAGTGATTATTCCTCGTCTTCTTCCGTGTCGAAAAGGCTGTCGTCGGTGTTGTCGTTGCTGACTTGTTCGGCATTGTCGGGATTCAACTCTCCACGGGATGCGTGCCTGACAATGACCCATTTCCCTGTGCCATTGGGAATGCGTGCATAGCTGCCGTTGGCGGGGTGCGACTGTTCGCCGACTTCTTCATCGCGATAGAAATCGTCAATGGTCTTGTCGTCGGGAGCCACCAGTTCGATGCCTACCTCTTTCCGACTTGAAATGTGCCGTCGCAATTCGTCTTGCATGGAAGAAATGACGTAGACCTGTTTGGGACCCAATGTGCCGTTGCGGAAGCGGTATAGGATGTGGTCAATGCCTTTTTCATCGATTTTAATCAGGTAGATGCCTTTCAGACTGACGGCCGAATCGGTAGGGTTGTAGATCTCCACCCATTCGTTGTCGGGAAATTCTTTTCCGCATACTTCATTGATAACCAATTGTTTGGTAGGTTGTTTTCTACACGAAGAGATGAGGCAAAGCAGGAACAATGCGATGACGGGATATTTCATGATTTCAGAATTTGAAGAGTAAGAACTTGCCGGACTCCGGCATTTTTCAGCCTCAAAGTTAGGAATTATTTTAGGAGGGATGCCGGTGGAGCTGCGAAAAAATAAACTTTACCTTATAAATAGGACAAACCTCATTATTTTTTCATACTTTTGCCGCGCAAATCAAGAATAAGGAGAAAAACCAGCATGCAAAACAATCTTGTAATTGTCGAATCGCCTGCAAAAGCCAAAACAATAGGGAAATTTTTGGGGAAAGATTTCAAGGTGATGTCAAGCTACGGTCATATACGTGATTTGAAGCAGAAAAGCTTCAGTATAGATACAAAGACTTTCCAGCCGGAATATGAGATTCCCGAGGACAAAAAGAAAGTGGTGGCCGAACTGCAGGCCGCATCAAAAAAAATGTCTAATGTGTGGCTGGCATCCGATGAAGACCGTGAAGGAGAAGCCATTTCATGGCACCTGGCCGAAGTGCTGGGCTTGGATATCGACAGTACAAAGCGGATTGTTTTTCATGAAATCACGAAAAACGCGATTCTGGAGGCCATCGAACACCCCAGAAATATCAACATGAACCTGGTGAATGCCCAGCAGGCGCGTCGCGTGCTTGACCGTATTGTAGGTTTCAAGCTTTCCCCTGTACTTTGGCATAAGGTAAAGCCTTCTCTTTCGGCCGGGCGTGTACAGAGTGTGGCCGTCCGCCTCATAGCCGATCGCGAAAACGAAATAAAAGCCTTCCGGACTGCTTCCAGCTTTGCTGTTTCGGCTTTGTTTGAAGTTGAAGGAGCCGATGGGAAAAAGTCGCAGGTCAAGGCCGAACTTAACCGTCGTTTCAATACGGAAGAAGAGGCCGTGGATTTTCTGAACGGATGTCGCGATGCTTCGTTTACGATTGTCAATATGGCTGAAAAGCCCGTAAAACGTTCGCCAGCCCCTCCGTTTATGACTTCGACGCTGCAGCAGGAAGCCGTAAGGAAATTGGGATTTCCCGTGGCCATGACCATGCGTGTGGCACAGCAACTGTATGAGGCTGGATATATTACGTATATGCGTACAGACTCGTTGAATCTTTCTTCCCTGTGTTTAGGCAGCAGCAAGGCTCTTATCACGGAGACAATGGGTGCGAAGTATTCAAAGACCCGTCAGTATCATACAAAAGCAAAAGGCGCGCAGGAAGCTCACGAAGCCATACGGCCGACACAAATGGAGCGAGAGGCCATAGAAGGGACGGAGCAGGAACAGAAACTTTACAGATTGATACGTCAGCGTACGCTGGCCTCTCAAATGGCTGATGCCCGGTTTGATAAAACGGTAGTAACCATAGGAATTTCAGGAAAAGAGGAAACGTTTGCAGCTATCGGAGAGGTGATGACGTTTGACGGCTTTTTGAAAGTGTACAAGGAATCTTCGGACGATGATAGCGAGACTTCTGAGAAAACCGTGCTTCTTCCACCGTTGTCCGAGGGCGACAGACTGACCAACTTGACAATAACAGCCGAAGAACGGTTTACGCAAAAACCGCCGAGGTATAATGAAGCCTCGTTGGTGCATAAGATGGAAGAATTGGGCATCGGACGCCCGTCCACATATGCTACCATCATAACAACAATACAGCAGCGAGGCTATGTAGAGCGCGGAAACAAAGAAGGAAGGGAGCGGCGCTGCATATTGCTCGAACTGCAAAACGGCACTGTCGGCAGAACGGAAAAAACAGTGATGACCGGTGCCGAAAAGAATAAATTGCTGCCTACCGATGTCGGGATGGTAGTGAACGAGTATTTGCTGGCGGAATTTCCGGACATATTGGACTATAATTTCACGGCCAAGGTGGAAAAGGATTTCGACGAAGTGGCAGAGGGAAAGAAGAAGTGGACGCTGCTGATGAAAAAGTTCTACGACCATTTTGTACCCGAAGTGGAAAACGCCATCAAGGCAAAGAGTGACCATCGCATAGGTGAACGCATTCTCGGAACAGACCCTGCCACCGGCCGCACAGTGTCGGTAAAGCTCGGCCCTTATGGATCGATGGCACAATTGGGCAGCGTCAATGACGAAGAAAAGCCTTTGTTCGCACCTCTGATGAAAAGTCAGAGTCTGGAATCGATAACTCTCGAAGAGGCGTTGGAACTGTTCAAACTGCCGCGCGAGCTGGGCGAGTTTGAAGGCAATAAAGTTTCGGTGAATAATGGCCGCTTCGGCCCTTATGTGCTTTGCAACAAAAAATATGTGTCCATTCCAAAGACGTATGATTTGATGACCATCACTTTGGAAGAGGCCTGTGAGCTGATAAGGCAAAAGCGCGAAGCTGAAGCTGCCAGTCATTTAAAGACATTCGATGAAGAACCCGAGATGGAAATACGAACCGGTCGTTTTGGCCCGTATATATCCTACAAAGGAAAGAATTATCATTTGCCAGTAGCGTTTGCAGCACGCGCCAAAGAACTTACATTGGATGAATGCCGTGAAATAATCGCCAAGCAACCTGCGGCCAAGCGTAAATCCGCGCGCCGAACCTCTACCGCGAAGAAGTCAAAATGAAAAGCATTATTCTGGTCGGCTATATGGGCGCCGGCAAAACAACTGTGGGCAAGACTTTAGCCAAAAGACTGGGACGCGCTTTTTATGACTTGGACTGGTATATAGAACACCGTTACCATAAGCGCATCCCCGAGATTTTTGCAGAAAGCGGTGAAGACGGATTCCGTAAAATCGAGTGCCGCATGCTGCATGAAGTGGCTGAATTCGAGAATATAGTTTTGGCCTGCGGAGGAGGAACGCCTTGTTTTTTCGATAATATGGATTATATGAATGCCGTGGGTACGACTGTATTTCTCGAAGCTTCGACGGATACGATTGTCAATCACCTCAAAATAAGTCATACGCAGCGCCCGTTGCTTCAAGACAAAACCGGTGAAGAGCTGCGCGCGTTCATTGACGGACAGCTTGTACAGCGAGATCCCTATTATAGCAAGGCACAATATGTGTTCAATGTAGACATATTAGACAATTTCGACAAGATAAATCATTTAGTTAATCACATTACAGACGTATTAGTACAGGAAGATGGGAAAATGGAGAATTGAGGATTCCGAAGAGCTGTATAATATAGGCGGTTGGGGAATCAATTATTTTGGTATAAACAAGCAAGGGCACGTATTTGTGTCACCGCAAAAGGACAGCAATCAGATTGACCTGAAAGAATTGGTCGATGAGCTGGCCGAACGCGATACGACAGCCCCTATGCTTCTTCGTTTTCCCGATATATTGGACAATCGAATTGAAAAAACTGCGCAATGCTTCGACAAGGCAGCAAACGAGTACCATTATAAAGGAGAACATTTTATCATTTATCCCATCAAAGTAAACCAAATGCGTCCTGTGGTTGAGGAAATCATCAGCCATGGCAAGCGTTACAATCTGGGATTGGAAGCGGGTTCAAAGCCGGAACTTCATGCGGTTTTGGCAACCAACATGGATTCGGACAGTCTGGTGATATGCAATGGTCACAAAGACCGCAATTATATTCAGATGGCTCTTTTGGCTCAAAAGATGGGAAAACGAATCTTCATCGTGGTTGAGAAGATAGAAGAACTTGAAACCATTTTTATGACAGCCAAGGCTTTGAACATGCGCCCCGATATAGGCATCCGCATCAAACTGGCGGCATCTGGTGCCGGAAAATGGGAAGAGAGCGGTGGTGATGCCAGCAAGTTCGGACTGGATTCAAGCAATCTGCTTGATGCACTTCGTTTCTTGCGCGAACATGATTGTGTGGATTGCCTGAAGCTGATACATTTCCACATAGGAAGTCAGATTTCAAAGATTCGCCGCATTCAGACAGCGCTTAGAGAGGCCGCCCAGTTCTATGTGCAGCTTCACCGCATGGGATTTAATGTAAAGTTTGTTGATTGTGGTGGCGGACTGGGTGTCGATTATGATGGCACGCGTTCGTCCAATAGCGAATCTTCAGTGAACTATTCCATACAGGAATATGTGAACGACTGCGTGTATACGTTTGTTGATGTAGCCAATAAGAACAAAATACCTCATCCGAATATTATCACAGAAGGCGGGCGCTCGCTGACAGCCCATCATTCCGTTTTGATTCTGGAGGCCTTTGAGTCTACTTCGCAGCCATCTATGGACGAATCGTGGGAGGCACAGGATGATGATCACCAATTGGTGAAAGACTTGAGCGACATCTGGGATCATCTCTCTGCACGTTCTTTGCTGGAAGACTGGCATGATGCCGAACAAATCAGAGAGGAAGGTCTTGATCTTTTCAGCCATGGTCTGATTGATCTTAAGACACGTGCTCAAATTGAAAGTGTTTATTGGAGCATTACCCGTGAGGTAAACTCTTTGGCTCATGGTTTGAAGCATGTACCTGATGAGTTGCGTCGTTTGGACAAGCTGTTGGCAGACAAGTATTATTGCAATTTTTCCTTGTTCCAAAGCATACCTGATTCGTGGGGAGTAGACCAATTGTTTCCTATCATGCCCATACAGCGGCTGAATGAGAAACCCGATCGCAATGCTACGCTGCAAGACATCACTTGCGACAGCGACGGAAAAATAGAAGCTTATGTCTGCAAGGACCGGCAGACGACCTATTTGCCGTTGCATTCTCTCAAGAAAGGCGAACCTTATTATATTGGAGTGTTTCTTGTTGGTGCCTATCAGGAGATACTCGGCAATATGCACAACCTTTTCGGTGATACGAATGCCATACATATTTCGGTGAATGAAAACGGCACGTATTCAATCGATCAGGTGATAGACGGCGAGACCATTGCCGATGTATTGGATTACGTGCAGTACGATCCGAAGCGTTTGGTGCGCCGCTTGGAGTCATGGGTGACCAAGGCCATTAAGCAAGGTAAGATATCGGTTGATGAAGGCAAGGAATTCATTAGTAATTTCCGTGCCGGGCTTTACGGATATACTTATTTGGAATAGTTTTCCGATTCGTTTTTGTGCAGCAGAGAGGCACCGATGCTGACTATCAATACGGCGATTATGATGGCCAGGGAGAGTACGGCATCGATTTCGACCCATTCATGTATAAGCATTTTCATTCCGATAAATAGCAGTAATATGCAAACACCGGTTTTGAGGTAACGAAAACGGTCGGCAATGGCGGCTAACAAGAAGAACATGGCGCGCAGGCCGAGAATGGCGAAAATGTTGGAAAAGAATACCACATAGGGGTCAAGTGATACCGAAAAGACCGCAGGGATGCTGTCGAAAGCGAAGATAAGGTCACTGAATTCTATAACCAGCACTGTCACAAAAAGAGGCGTGAACAGCCATCGGCCGTTGATGCGTATGATAAATTTGTCACCGGCAAATTGAGGGTGGATGCGCTTGGTACGTGACAGCAAGCGAACTATCGGGTTGCGCTCTACATCCATTTCTTCTTTTTTATTGCGCTCCAAGAACATCTTGACACCGCTATAAACAAGTATGGCACCAAAGACGAGCAACACCCAATCAAAGCGGCTGATGATGGCAGCCCCAAGGAAAATGAATATGAAGCGCAGAATGATGGCACCGATTATTCCCCAATTCAACACGTGCTGATATTCGTTTTTCCCTACGCCGAACGATGTAAATATCATCATCATGACGAAAAGGTTGTCTACCGATAGTGTTTTTTCAATCAGATAGCCTGAAATGTAGGAGATGGTCATATAGTGGCGGTATTGTTGCAGACTTTCTTCGAAGTTACTGGCATCAAGCTTTAAGTGAGGCGCGTAGCGCGAAGCAACAGCTTGGAGGTCTTTGAAGGATTCAATGCCATGTACCATGTCGCCCTTGAACCAAAGAAAAACAGAAAAGGCCAAGGCCAAAGTTATCCATACGGCTGTCCAGGTGCTTGCCTGACGGATGCTGACTTCGTGTGCTTTTTTGTCGATAACCAACATGTCGAGCACCAATATGGCAATGATGAAAAGTATAAAACCACCAAGGAAAAGAGATTCTGAAAGTTGTATCATTATGCTATTGTTTGTTTTGTTCTAAAGAAACCAGGACTTTGTCAATTCTTGCCCCATCCATGTCTACGATTTCGCAATGAAACCCGTTCCAAAGGATAGATTCGCCCGGTTGTGGAATACATTTCGTTTGTTCGATTATCATACCTGCAAGGGTACTATACTTTTGAGCTTTTGCAAAAAGGTCTTCGCGATCGAAGTAGGTGAGAAATTCATGAAACGAGCATTGCCCATCGATGAGCCAGCTCTTTCCATCTTCGCGTTGGATGATTTCCGATTCCCCACTGTTTTCCCGTATAATGCCTACCAAGCCTTCGAGAATGTCGCGCAACGTGATGATTCCCTGAAAGCAGCCGAATTCATCACAGATGAATGCTTGCGAGATACATTTCTTGCGCATTTGTTCCAATGTTTTGTAGACATCCATGTTTTCATAGATAAATGTAGCAGAACGAGTGAAAGTCTTGAGCGAGAATGCCGGCTCGTCCTTGACAAAAATCAAGTCTTTGAGAAGTGCAACTCCTATTACTTTATCAGCATTCCCATTGATAACGGGATAAGCTTCGTATGTATCCTTGCGTATAATCTGTTTTATGTCTTCAAACGACATATTGATGTCGAGCGATACAACATCGCTTCGGTGTGTCATGAGCTGGCTGACTTTCAGGTCTCCTAACATGAAAACGCGTTCAACGATGTTTTGTTCCACTTCTTGCACTTCGCCGTCTTCTTTACCTTCTTGTATAATGGTTTTGATATCGTCTTCCGTAACTTTCGAACTCTCATTTTTAATGCCCAACATCCTTACAACGGTTTCGGAACTTTTGGATAGCAACCAAACAAGCGGGGCGGCTATCTTGCTGAGTAGCATCATCGGGCGTGAGATGAGCATGGATGTCCGCTCGGCAGTACCCATGCCGATGCGCTTGGGCACTAATTCGCCGAAGACGATTGTAAGGTACGTGACTGTTGCAACGATGAGAGTCTGGGCGATGGGATTTGCAACATTTATCGGAATGCCTGTTGATGAGAGTAGCGTGGTCAAGTCTTCAGAGAGTGTGGCTCCTGAATAGACGCCTGTCAGAATTCCGATAAGTGTAATTCCTATCTGAACGGTAGAGAGAAAACGGTCGGGGTTATTGGCGAGCTTGAGGGCGGCACGTGCTGCTCTACTGCCTTTCTTTCCTTTATTGATGAGCGTTGTCTTGCGGGCTGAGATGATTGCAATTTCCGACATCGAAAAGATGCCGTTTAGCAGAATCAACAGGAAGATAATTATGACTTCGTCCATAAATATAGTTCTGCAATATTACGATAAAAAATCGGATTATATGCGGATTCTTTCTTTACCGGACGTAGCTTTAACGGGAATGTAACAATCAATGTGTGGAAGACTATTATTCGTTGGCGTTAAGGAAGTCGGAAACCGCATGTTTCATTCCGTGTGGGCCGTAATCGCCGAGAGCCTTGTGGGCTATTTGCTTCGAGGGGTCGGTGACGTGGTCTATCGGCTCGCCTGTCTCATTCTTATAGTCGGTTGGGAGCATATTGGCTATAGAGTGAGGCCAGTTCTTATTAGCCAAGATGTTGCGATACATGATAACTATGACGCTACCGATGGGCTTGCCATCAACATCAAGTTTGTCTTTGTCCCATACAAAAAGATTCCAATGTTTTCCTGCTTTGTTGAGTTTTTCAATCTTTGTTTGTATGTCGTTTAACTTTGGATTCTGTTTCAAGCAAACAGCAAATGAAGTTTTTTCGTTTTCTGCGGTGTTTGCGGCTTTGTCGAAAATGGAATAATAGGAGCGTGTATTTGATGCAGAACCTAAGCAGATTGACCAATAGCGTGCAGCGGCTGTCGGGTAACCTTCGGGCCGTTGTGGTATGGGAACTGGTATAAAACTGAATGTCAGCACGGAATCTTCTGTCAAATGGGTTCGTGCATAAAGGTAGCTTGTGGAATTGTTGGGATAATATCGGCTGCTCGGAGCAAGGAAAAACGGAACATCTTGCTTGTAGTCGGAGACTTGTGTGAATACTTTTCCGGTTACCTTGTAGACATTGGATGTGATACGTTGGGGAACTGCAACTTCTTTGAGTGTTCTGATATCAATGGCGCGAATCAAGGGCAAGACCACACCACCGTATTCATCGCTATTTCCCTTGCTGTCTTGTCCCAAGTAATGGCGGATGCAGACTGCAAGTTTGTTTACCCCGGAATCTATGCGGCAAATGTTTTTTGATGGAAGTTTTTTTACCTGTTCTTCTGTCATTGCAGGTGGAATCAGGTAAATAGTAAAATTGTTGATTTTGTTTGAAGTCACGCAGAAAGGATTCTCGCTGCCATCGTCGGGCTTTATTTCAACATCATTCATGCCACCGATGGCCGAACCCGTTTCATCGTTGTATAGCGAGAAGCTGAAATAGCGGGCATAGGGAAATTGTCCTTCAAAGCAGAGTGCCACGTTCGGGTTTTCAGCCACGTTATAGGTATACTCCCAATAGTTACTGTAAAGGTCCGGATATGCTCCCAATACTTCCCCATTGCCTTTGAGGGTCGCGCTCCATTGGTCGGACGCTCCAGGGCAGATGACGTGGTTGTTGTCAGAATTGTCACTATCGGAACAGCTCCATAGAAGTATAGGTGCGATTATTGCAGTTAGCAGAAATATTCTCATGATTGCTTTTTGCCTGCAAAGTTAAGACAAAATCTTCAATGTGCTGAGTGATAGAATCTAAAAAACACCATTTGTTTAGGTGGAATATCGGCATGGCGGTTATTGTGGAACGGGTGCGAAAGCTGCATAACTTCGCACCCGTTCTATGGCAGTTATAAGAGAGGTTATTTATAGAATTTCTTTTTGCCTTTCTGTATATAGATGCCTTTATTGGGGTGTTTTGTCCTACGTCCGGATAAATCGGTATAGCCGGAGTCTGTAGTTTCGGCAGTTGCAATGCTGATGCCTGTGGTTGTTTTGGCTTTGTGTTTTAAATCTGCATTTTCTGCGATGATTTCTGAAGGCAGATATGCCTGGTTTTTGCCGATGTATGTTCCGGCGGAAACAGGTTCAAAAGTGGTAAACCCGGTCTTTCCTGCAGAAATGACATTGCTGAGTACATAGAACTGGCCGTTATTATCTACTTTCTTGGGCTTTAATGTTCCTGCCAGCAGATTCCCTGTTGTGTCTGTTGCAGCATCTGGTGAAATGGAGGTAGTTGATAGTGTGATGTCGCTGTTGGCTCTCCCTTTGATAATTACGGCTGTTCCTGCCGGGATGATATTGCCGCGTAATTCTGTAAATGAGGATTTTATGCTGTTTTTCTTTATGAAATATGCAACGGCATCTGCTGTTTCAATTTTTACGTCCTTGTCAATGCAGAAAGATGCCCAACCTGTGGCTTTGGTAGTGACATGAAGTTTGAGCCCGTTTACATATTTTGCCCAAGCAGTGTAGTCACTACCTTTTGGAGTGTTGATGGTCACACCGGTAGCTATGTCACGAAACAGGTTTCTGCCTTTTGCATCGCTGTTCCAGAATCCTTGTGCTTTCATGGCAAGGTTGTTGATTGTTCTTAGGTTCTTGCAACCGGTAAACGGCCCGGACGAGTAGACGGTCTTTTCCTGTGATGTGGATGTGTAGATATAATTTACGGTTGATGGAATTGTCAGCGTTTCTAATGTGCTGCACCATTGGAAGGCATAACCATGTATTGAGGTGACGCTGTACGTTTTCCCATTGTTGGCTACCGTTTCGGGTATTACAATGTCCTTGGCGGTCAGATCGGCTCCTGACACTGAAACGGTATTGCTCCCTGTAATGGTGTAGACGAGCGGAGCTACGTAAAAGGTGTTGTTGGCATTGTAGTAACGGGCGTGAAAGAAATCGAATTTGTACTTATCGAAATTCGTTCCTTCAAATCTGGTGGCAGCTATCGAAGCGATGCTGCATGTAATGCATAGAAGTAGTAAAAGTTTTTTCATGCTGCATATGTTTTTAGTGTATTGTTATTTTTCTGTGCCCTGAAATATTGGCAGGCGCATGCAAGTCTTTGGAATCAGCAGTCGCAAAGATATGAATTTTTTGATGAAAGAGATACTGTTGCTGCAGCTTTTGTTCTTTTTATGGCCAACTATTTTATCCGTGTAGCTCCGTTATTTGGCTGAATAATGGGATATAGGAGCAATAATCATGGAATTTGTTGGTGCTATCGTTAAAACTCTTTATATTTGCAGATGGAATAAGATTTGTTTAACCTCTGCAAATCGTATTTGACGTTTTTATGTCCAATTATATTAGCTCAACTATCAAATGAATTACAAAATGTTTCGATTGGCGGCAATGGTGCCGTTATTAACTTGCGTAGCAATGCTTTTTTCATGTAAAGACGATGACAAGGAACCCGTAAATATTATTGAAGAAGTTGCGGATGATATTGATTCGCTTGAAGTTAAGTCGCAACTTAAGACATATGTCTTTTCTTATGACTATTCTGAAAGTGCAATGTCGATATTAAATAGAGTGGAGAATAAGGCTTTGTCGCTTGATGATGATGTCAAGACTGTTGTTTTGCATGATGGGTGTGTTTCGTCTTTTAAGGATGTGGATTATTATAGGATAGCGACAACTTTCCTTTCAGGTGGTAATGTGGTCATTTGTGAACCGACGCGTGAAAACATGAGTTCGTTTCTCATACGGCTTGGCGAAGTCGGCCGTAAGATGTACGGTGACAGCCTGTATCGTGATAAAATCAAGTATATATCACAATTGGCCATGCAACGTCTTTCTTTTCTCAATAAGGGGAAAGATGGCATTGTGGAACCGCTCTTTCATGACAGCATCAATTCCGGCAATGCCTTATGCGATGTCATTGCGCTCAGAGGAGCCGATTACTATATAATTGGAAATTTGGATAATCATGCCAATCAGAAAAATATAATAACAGAGGAAGAAGTGGATTCGGAAACCGGAGAAGTATTGCAGTCTTCCCGTGATGAGCAACAAGTTGCAGCCTCCTTGTCGGAAGGCAACTATGGTTTGCATGCGGATGGATTGGCGGAGTGGCTTGACGGCCAATCCAACTTTTCCAATGACTATGCACAGCTGATGAATAAAGGAAAGAAAATGCTGAAAGCTCAGAACGGCAGCAGTGACCTTGATCAGATAACCAATGCCCAACACATCATCTATAGTTTCAATGCCAATTTTGGAAGTTATCACAGTGCACCTGTGAAGCTCAGCTATGAGGTCTGGGCTGTCAATGACACGCAGGGAACCGACTATTATCTCGTGCATCAAGAAGTGCGCAGTGAGAACAGCAAACTGCGTTGTGGCCCTGACGATAAAATCAGATGGAAATCGGGCTGGAAGGCCAAAAATGATTTTGGCGGTGATTATTGCTATGGCCCATATATGGTCAAATTGGGGACGCAGAATACTCCCAATGTATCGGATGCCCAGGTGGAACATGTATCACCGACCAATAGCATAAGCGGCAAGACAGATTATTCGGTAGGCATTAATTGGGGCATCAGCGCGGCTTTTGCTTTCAGCAAGTCTCCGAATGCCAATGTGACGGGCAGCGTGAACTTGACAAAGAACTGGACCTACAGCATTCCTGACCTGGGCTCTACCTTCTCCTATAACGGCAACAGCCCTAAGTGGGAGTATGTGGCCGGAACGATTCCAAAGGGACATAACAAGACGCCTGATACGCATGATATAGCACGCGATATCATGCGCAAGGATTGCACGGTGGGACATAGCTGGGTCTGGAAAATACCTAATGCCAACACAACATATAAGTTTACGGCAAAGACATGGATAGATATCCAGGGTTTTTGGTTCAAGCATGGTTTCTTTAAGGGCAAGACTCATTATCGCACGCAAAGTTCCAGCAGCTCTGTTTCGTTTGACCTTTTGCCTCCGCCACGTTACGAGCAGGAATGGATGATGGAAATGTATCCGTATGATAAGGAAACGTCCGACTATCTGAAAGAGCTTTTCCCACAGTACTGGGGGCTTTCGTTCTCGCTTTATACTGTTGAGGAAAACGACCGTACGACTATCAGAAGTAAAATTGACGAAATGATTTACGTGTTGCAGTGCAATCGTTTGATTTTGTCGGCTAAAGGAGTGAAATCGTTTACGCTTCGCTGGAAACTGTTGCGTTCGGTCCTGCCCGAGTATACGTACGACTTTTATTTGTAAGGACGGTTAATTCATGCCGTTTATGCCTGTATCGCTTTATTGCATAATACAGGTGTGAACGGCATGAAACATTAAATGGTCTTTATGTCTATGGAGCTTTCCAGTCCGCGTTTCACGTTTCTTACGTGCAGGGTTGCAGTGCCTTTTGATTTGCCCGACTGTATGATGACTACAAGCCGGCCGCTGAACAGCTTCATGCAAGGCTGTGTGAACGGTTCAAGTGAGGTTGCATCACCGTTGCATGCAGCTTTGAATGTGCCGTTGCCGGTGACTCTGAAAGTCAGTTCGTCTGTAAGGGTAGGGCAGGGTGTGCCGTCTTTGTCCACCATTTCGATGGTGACGAAGCTGAGGTCGTTGCCGTCAGCCTGTATTGTCTTGCGGTCGGCTGTGAGCCTGAATGCTGCAGGTTCTCCTGCCGTGCGGATGGTCTGTTCTCCGGCTTTGTCGCCATTGTCGTTGTATGCCACTACTTTTAGTTCTCCGGGTTCATAGACAACGTCATTCCATCGCAGGCGGTAGCAGTCCAGACGTGTGTTTTTCTGTTTGAATTTGCGCCCCCGGCTCTTGCCGTTGATGAACAGTTCTGCCGATGGATAGCTTGTATAGCAGTAGACGGGCGTCACCTGTTTCTCTCTGCCCGGCCATGTCCAGTGTGGCAGGATGTGCAGGGTGGGGGAGCCGGTCTGCCAGTGTGAACGATAGAGGTAGTAACGGTCTTTGGGCAGCCCGGCAAGGTCTACTATGCCGAAATAGCTGCTCCGTGACGGCCATTGGTCATCATAGGGCGTCGGTTCGCCGAGATAGTCGAAGCCTGTCCATACAAATTCGCCTATTGTCCACAGTTCGTTATCCTGCATGGCCCAGTCATCGTCGGGCAGGTTGCTCCAAGAGCAGTATTCGGTGTCATAGCTTGAGCATTGTCTGTCGGGATATTTGATGCCTGTTCCTGTCTTGGCCGGAAACTTGTAAACGCCGCGGCTGCTTACCGTTGATGCTGTTTCTGAGCCGAGGATGAAGCCTTGGCGTATATTATCTATGTTAGGCTTGTAGAGGTGGACACGGTAGTTGAACCCCGGAATGTCGAGTGCGTCAAAGAAACCACTTTTTATGTCTTCATCAGGCCTGTCGGCTCCGCAGGTGACAAAGCGTGTCGGGTCAAGCGTGTGGCAATAGTCGCGCATCAGCCTTGCGCGTTCTGCTCCTTCTTTTGAGCCTTGTTCGGGTATCTCGTTGCCGATGCTCCACATCACGATGGACGGATGGTTGCGATGCCCGAGTATGAGGTTGCGCAGATCCTTGCGCCACCATTCATCAAAGAATCGGTTATACCCGTTTTTTACCTTTGGAGATTTCCACCCGTCAAAGCTTTCTGCCATGACCATCATGCCCATTGAGTCGCACACATCCATCTGCATTTGTGAAGGCATGTTGTGAGCTGTGCGTATGGCATCTGCACCCATATCCTTCATTATGCGTATCTGGCGGATGATGGCTGCCTTGTTTACGGCTGCACCCAGCGGTCCGAGGTCGTGATGTAAGCACACCCCTTTGAATTTACGGCTTATGCCGTTGAGCACGAAGCCTTTCTCTTTGGATACGGATATGGTGCGTATGCCCACTTTCTGTACGGTGTTGTCAAGCAGTTTGTTGCCACGATACAGGCAAATCTTGAGCGTATACAGATATGGCGTTTCGGGGCTCCACAGTTCGGGGCCTGCTATGTCAATCTGTCCATGTGCCGCACCTGTGTTCTGAAGGTCCGACTTCCGGATGGCCACTATTTTGCCTTTTGCATCATAGAGTAAGAATTTTACATATAAGTTCTTTGTCTTATGTGCGGTTTCGGCCGTGTTTGAAAGGTTGTTCAGATGCATGTCTATGGCTACCGATGCTTTATCTTTCGTTGCAGACAGGGTGCGGAAGAATGTGCCCCATGGGTCGATGCTTTCTTCGCCGGTACATATCAGCCTGACGGGTCGGTATAGTCCTGCACCGGGATACCACCGGCTGCTCTCCTCTTGGTTGGTGAGTGTCACTTTCACCTCGTTGTTGCCGGGCCTGACAAGCGGCGTTATGTCGAGGCGGAAAGCGCTGTAGCCATATGCCCAATGGCCTGCATTCTTGCCGTTGACATATACGGTTGGCTCTGCCATTGCTCCGTCGAAGTAGATTTCGGTGTGCCGATAGCCTTTGGGGAGTGTAAACGTTGTCTTGTAGATGCCTTTGCCTATCCATGGCAGGGCACCGCTTCTGCCGGAGTGTTCGGAGGCGTGTGTCTCGCCGTTTTCTTTGATTTGAGTCACTTGCAAGTCCCATTTCTTGTCAAACGGGCCGCTGATAGCCCAGTCGTGAGGCACGTCTACTTGTTCCCAAGTGCTGCCATTGTGTGAAAAATCCCACTTGTCAAGGTTGGTTTCCTGTCTCACTTGTGCCATTCCGGCCACGGTCATGGCAAGCGCCAATGTCAGTAATTTGTATTTCATAAGTTTTTCTTTCGGCTGTTTGGCTGTAAAGTTACGGAAAATGAGTTGAATAAGAGTGATGCCCGATTGTTTTCTTTTGAAAAACGGTTTTGTTTGTGTTTTTGTGAAGGTATTGAATGGATTTGCATTTGTTTTGCCTGCAAATTGTTACCTTTGCCGGATATATGTAATGAAAAAGAGGAATTATGAAAATCAGGAGTGTTGCAATCTTTACTTTTTGTGTGATGCAAACGGGCACGGCAGTGCTTGCTTCGCGTGGCAACGAATCGAAAATCAAAATGTCGGAAGAGGCATTTATCACCGGTCTGATGGACAGGATGACGCTTGACGAGAAGATAGGCCAGCTTGTTCTTCCCGATGGTCACGGGATGACAACCGGCATTTCGGAACAGACAGACCTTTATGGTGACATTAAAAAAGGGCTGGTTGGCTCTGTCCTTAATGTAAGCGACCCTAAGGCCATCCGTGCTCTTCAGAAGGCGGCGGTCAACGAGTCGCGGCTCAAGATTCCCCTGCTTGTAGGTCTCGATGTTGTTCATGGCTTCCGCACGATATTCCCGATTCCTCTTGCGCAGTCGTGCTCCTGGGACACTGTGCTGGTGCGCAAGGCTGCCCGTGTGGCGGCCATTGAGGCTTCGGCCTATGGCATCAACTGGACCTATTCGCCTATGGTCGATGTGGCTCATGACGCACGTTGGGGCCGAATTGCCGAGGGCAACGGCGAAGACCCGTTTTTGAGTGCGTGCATAGCCGGGGCGTTGGTGCAAGGCTATCAGGAGAATATGAAGAAGAACACCAACATTGCGGCCTGCCTGAAGCATTATGCGCTGTATGGAGCCGTAGAGTCCGGACTTGACTATAACTTTGTTGACATGAGCCGCATCAGGATGTTCAACGAATACATGCTTCCCTATCAGGCTGCCGTTGAGGCAGGAGTGATGAGCGTTATGTCATCGTTCAACGTGATAGACTACATGCCTGCATCCGGCAATAAGTGGCTTATGGATGATGTGTTGCGCAAGAAGTGGGGCTTCAAGGGCTTTACAGTGACCGACTATAACGGAATTGCCGAGATGACATCCCACGGGGTGGGGCCTCAGGAGCGTTGCACCGAGCTTGCCGCCAATGCGGGCATAGACATTGACATGTGTTCGCAAGCCTATCTCAAATACTTGCGCAAGCTGGTGGAAAGCGGCAGAATAAGCGAAGAAACCATCAACGCCATGTGTCGCCGTGTGCTTGAAGCGAAGTGGAAACTCGGCCTTTTCGAGGATGCAAACCGCGGACATTCGGAGAAAGAAGTCACTACAGCCGTGCGCAAGAAAGAGTATATCGACATTGCCCGTCAGCTGGCAGGCGAAAGCATGGTGCTGCTCAAGAACGATGGCCAGGTGCTGCCGCTGAAGAAGCAGGGCAGGATTGCCGTGATAGGCCCGTTGGCAAAATCGGGGCGCAACCTTTACGGCTGTTGGACCGGCCCCGGGGCTTCGCAGCCCAATCTTGGCATTTATGATGCCGTCAAAGAGGCTGTCGGCAGCAAGGCCGATGTAGTCTATGCACGTGGCAGCAATGTGTTTTCAAACCCTGACTATGAGGCCGCCGGACAAATTGGCAACTATGAAGTGGGGCGCGATGCACGGCCTGCCGAAGAGATGATAAAGGAGGCCGTTGCCACGGCAGGCAGCAGCGATGTGGTGATTGCCGCGCTTGGCGAGCTGTCGGATATGACAGGTGAAAGCCAGAGCCGTGCAGATCTTGAAATGCCTGACGTGCAGCGTGACCTGCTGAAAGCCCTCTTGAAGACCGGAAAGCCTGTTGTCTTGCTTTACATTACGGGGCGTCCCGTAGCCATGCGTTGGGAGAAGGACAATGTGCCCGTTATACTTCAGACATGGTTTGGTGGCACCGAAGCAGCCCATGCCATTGCCGATGTTGTCTTCGGTGACAGAAACCCGAGCGGAAAACTCACGACAACATTCCCACAGGTCACCGGACAGCTGCCGTTCACCTATTCGCGTTACAGAGGCGGGCGTCCTGTAGACCCCAATGCCAAATTCATTAAATATGCCCAGAACTATATGGATGTGACCATGGCTCCCGCATATCCTTTCGGTTATGGAATGAGCTATACCACCTATAAATATGGCAAACTCTCGCTGAGCAGTGCAACGATGCGAAGTGGAGATAAGGTAAAAGCCTCGCTCGTGGTTACCAATACGGGCAATCGGGCCGGCGATGAAGTGGTGCAGCTTTATATACACGACAAGGCAGCATCCATCATCCGTCCCGTGAAGGAGCTGAAGGGCTTCAGGCGCATTCACCTTGAAGCAGGTGAGAGCAAAACCGTAGAGTTTGAGATAAACGAGGAGATGCTCAAGTTCTATAATGCAGATCTTCAATTTGTAAGCGAACCGGGAGACTTTGACATCATGGTAGGTCCCAACAGCAGTGACCTACAGACTTTGCAGCTTACACTGAATGCTTAAACCGGTTTCTGCCGCAGGCAATGGTGCAGGGTCTTGCAGTGTGGGTTGCGATGTGTATGGATTGCATGCGCGATGTGTACAGATCGCAGGGTGCAATGTGCCGCATTGTAGGGTGCGATGTGTACAGATCGTAATATGCGATGTGTACAGATCGCAGGGTGCAATGTGCCGCATTGTAAGGTGCGATGTGTACAGACTGTGAGGTGTGATGAGTATGCCTGATTTCTATGGAGCGAAAATCTGTGAGTTATAAGACAGAAAGAGGGAGAAAGGCTTCAGCCTTTCTCCCTCTTGTCATTTCAGAGCAATCTGCCTAAAGTGATTCAGGCATATTTCCGTTGTCTATGTCTTTGTCGCATTCTTCCTTGCTTCCTACAATCAGGTTCCGGAACATGGACAGACCGGTTCCTGCAGGAATCAAATGTCCGCAGATGACATTTTCTTTCATTCCCTCAAGGTGATCTACGCGGCCTCGGATGGCAGCTTCGTTGAGCACCTTGGTGGTTTCCTGGAATGATGCGGCCGACATGAAACTTGATGTTTGCAGGGCTGCACGTGTGATACCCTGCAGTATCTGGTTGGATGTGGCGGGAACGGCATCTCTCACCTGCACCGTCTTCAGGTCACGGCGTTTGAGCGAAGAGTTCTCATCGCGGAGTTTGTGGGCTGTAACAATCATACCTACCTTCATGAAGTCGCTGTCGCCGGCATCGGTAACAACCTTCTTGCCCCAGATGCGGTCGTTTTCATCTGCAAACTCTATCTTGTCGACGATTTCTTCTTCAAGGAAATTGGTGTCGCCCGGGTCAACTATGCGCACTTTACGCATCATTTGTCTCACAATGACCTCGAAGTGCTTGTCGTTGATCTTAACTCCTTGCAGACGATAAACGTCCTGAATTTCGTTGACGATATATTCTTGTACTGCGGTGGGACCTTTGATGGCAAGGATATCGGCCGGTGTGATTGAACCGTCCGACAGCGGGGTGCCGGCACGCACAAAGTCGTTTTCCTGAACCAAAATCTGTGACGACAGGGGTACGAGGTATTTGCGAATGTCACCCACTTTCGACGTAACGATGATTTCACGGTTGCCACGTTTGATGTTGCCCATCGAGATTTCACCGTCAATTTCAGAGACAATCGAAGGATTGGACGGGTTGCGCGCTTCAAACAATTCGGTAACACGTGGCAGACCACCGGTGATGTCGCCGGCTTTACCTACGGCACGTGGTATCTTGACAATTACGTCACCGGCCTTGAGAACCTGGCCGTCTGTGACGGTGATGTGGCCGCCAATGGGGAAGTTGTATGTACGCAACGTTGTTCCTTTGTCGTCGACAATGTGTACCATAGGTACCTTAGAGCGCTCCTTTGACTCGGTGACGATTATTTCGCGTAAGCCAGTTGCTTCGTCCTGTTCTACACGGCAGGTAACACCTTCTTTAACGTTTTCAAACTTGGCTGTGCCGGAAAACTCTGTAACGATGACGGCATTGAACGGGTCCCACTTGGCAATGATTGTTCCCGGTTCGACAATATCATCGTCGTGAACAAAGAGCTGCGAACCATAAGGCACGTTCTGTGTAGAGAGCGTAATGCCTGTGTTTTCATCCACTTGCCTTACTTCGGCCAGACGACCTACAACCACCAGACCTGACGTGCCGTCGTTGTTGATGACGTCAACCGTACGCAACTCGTCAAATTCCACCCGTGCCTTGTGGCGTGCGGTTATGGTAGCGTTGGCCTCGGCATTACCGGCTACACCTCCGGCATGGAATGTTCGCAGGGTGAGCTGTGTACCGGGTTCACCGATGGACTGTGCGGCAATGACTCCCACTGCCTCGCCTATCTGAACCATTTTACTGGTGGCAAGGTTGCGGCCATAGCACTTGACGCATACGCCATGTTTGCTTTCGCAAGTGAGCACAGAACGGATTTCGACTGTTTCTATTGGTGAAGCCTCGATTTCTGCAACGATGGGCTCGGTGATCTCTTCACCGGCGGCAACGATAAGCCTGCCTGTCGTCGGGTCTACTATGTCGTGAACGGAAACACGTCCTAAGATGCGCTCGCCTAAAGAGTTGATGACTTCTTCACCATCTTTCAGTGCAGAGCATTCCAGGCCGCGTAGCGTTCCGCAGTCTTCTTCGGTGATGATGACATCATGGGCTACGTCAACCAGACGACGGGTAAGGTAACCTGCGTCTGCCGTCTTGAGGGCTGTGTCGGCCAAACCTTTGCGGGCTCCGTGTGTGGAGATAAAGTATTCCAACACTGACATTCCTTCCTTGAAGTTGGAGAGAATAGGGTTTTCGATGATCTGTGCCCCTTCGGCACCTGCTTTTTGGGGCTTTGCCATCAAGCCTCTCATACCTGCCAACTGTGCAATCTGGTCGGCAGAACCGCGGGCTCCCGAATCGAGCATCATGAATACCGAGTTGAAACCCTGGTCTGCCTCGGTCATCTGCTTCATCAGTGTTCTCTTCAACTTGGCATTGGCATGTGTCCATGTGTCGATAACCTGGTTGTAGCGCTCGTTGTCGGTGATGAATCCCATATTGTAGTTGGCAGTAATCTCTTCAATCTCCTTGTTCCCCTCTTGAACAATTTCCTGCTTTTCTGCCGGGATGATAATATCGTCAAGGTTAAATGACAAACCTCCTAAGTAGGCCATCTTATAGCCAAGATTCTTGATACCGTCGAGGAACTTGCATGCACGCGCCATACCTACGGTCTTGATGACTTTGGCAATGATGTCGCGAAGCGACTTCTTGGAGATGACTTCATTGACATATCCAACTTCAACAGGAATAATCTCGTTGACGATGATGCGGCCTACCGAGGTCTCGACCAGCGTTTTTTCAAGCTTGCCTTCCTCGTTGATGTCGTCTACTACCACTTTGACGATGGCATGCACGTTGACACGCTTTTCGTTATAGGCAATGATGGCCTCTTCGGGACCGTAGAAAATGAGTCCCTCACCTTTTGCTCCCGGACGCAGTTTCGTGATATAGTAGAGTCCCAATACCATATCCTGTGAAGGTACGGTAATAGGCGCTCCGTTTGCCGGATTCAGGATGTTGTGGCTCTGAAGCATCAAAGTCTGGGCTTCGAGTACGGCATCATTGCTCAAAGGAAGGTGTACGGCCATCTGGTCTCCGTCGAAGTCGGCATTGAAAGCCGTACAGGCCAATGGGTGCAGCTGGATAGCCATACCTTCGATCATCTTGGGCTGGAATGCCTGGATGCCAAGTCTGTGAAGTGTCGGGGCGCGGTTGAGCAACACCGGATGTCCACGCATTACATATTCCAGAATGTCCCAAATCACAGGGTCTTTCCTGTCAATGATACGTTTGGCACTCTTAACTGTCTTTACAATTCCGCGCTCTATCAGTCGACGAATGATGAATGGCTTGTAGAGCTCGGCTGCCATAAGCTTGGGAAGGCCGCACTCTCCCATGTTCAGCTCGGGGCCGACAACAATAACGGAACGGGCTGAATAGTCGACACGCTTACCTAACAGGTTCTGACGGAAGCGGCCTTGCTTTCCCTTCAGTGAATCGGAAAGAGATTTCAAGGGTCGGTTGGAATCGGAACGTACCGAAGCACTCTTGCGCGAATTGTCAAGAAGACTGTCGACAGCTTCTTGAAGCATACGCTTCTCGTTGCGCAGAATGACTTCGGGTGCCTTAATCTCCAACAGACGTTTAAGACGATTGTTCCTGATAAGAACTCTTCTGTAGAGATCGTTCAAGTCGGAAGTGGCAAAGCGGCCACCGTCTAATGGAACCAAGGGACGCAAGTCTGCCGGTATGACAGGCAGTATTTTCAGTATCATCCATTCCGGACGGTTCCTGCCGCGGCTGGAGCGGAAAGCCTCAACAACCTGAAGGCGTTTCAAGGCTTCTGACCTGCGCTGCTGTGAAGTGTCAGTGTTTGCACGATTGCGCAGTTCATACGACAAGCTGTCTAAATCAATGTTGCAAAGCAGGTCATAAACAGCTTCGGCACCCATTTTGGCTATGAACTTCTGAGGATCGCTGTCTTCAAGGTATTGGTTCTCTTTTGGCAATTGATCCACGATGGACATGTATTCATCTTCTGTCAAAAGATCAAATTTGTGGATTTCGTTGCCTTCCAATACCTCTTTGCCGGCAAGGCAACCTTCTTGTATTACGACGTAGCGTTCATAATAAATGATTGCATCGAGCTTTTTTGTGGGAAGCCCTAAAAGATAGCCGATTTTGTTTGGCAAAGTGCGGAAATACCAAATGTGAGCTACAGGGACAACCAGCTGGATGTGGCCACAACGTTCACGGCGTACTTTCTTTTCTGTAACTTCAACACCGCAGCGGTCGCAAACTATGCCTTTGTATCTGATGCGCTTGTACTTTCCACAATAGCATTCATAATCTTTGGTGGGACCGAAAATCCTTTCGCAAAACAATCCGTCGCGTTCTGGCTTATAGGTACGGTAGTTGATGGTTTCTGGTTTCAATACTTCGCCATACGAGTTCTCAAGGATTTCTTCGGGAGAAGCTAATCCTATGGTGATTTTCGTAAACGAACTCTTTATCTTTGATTCTTTTTTAAATGCCATGATTATATTATATGTAAAGAGTTTCTCATTAATCCAATGTGATACTTAAACCTAAGCCACGCAGTTCATGCAGTAACACGTTGAGCGATTCGGGAATGCCCGGTACAGGCAGAGGATCACCCTTGACAATTGCTTCATAGGCTTTTGCACGTCCGACGACATCGTCCGATTTGATAGTAAGCATCTCTTGCAATACATGTGATGCACCAAAGGCTTCAATGGCCCAGACTTCCATTTCTCCAAAACGCTGGCCTCCGAACTGTGCCTTACCGCCAAGGGGTTGCTGCGTAATCAGTGAGTATGGGCCGATAGAGCGTGCGTGCATCTTGTCTTCTACCATGTGCCCTAATTTTAGCATGTAAGTTACACCTACAGTCGCTTTTTGGTCAAACGGTTCGCCCGTTTCACCATCGTAAAGCTGCGTTGAACCTAAATGAGGCAGTCCGGCCTTATTGGTCCAGGTTTCCAAGTCCTTTAGTGTTGCACCATCAAAAATAGGGGTAGCGAATTTCATGTCAAGCTTGCGGCCTGCATAACCAAGTACAGCTTCAAAAATCTGTCCCAAGTTCATACGTGAAGGAACGCCTAACGGGTTCAACACAATGTCGACAGGAGTCCCGTCTTCCAAGAATGGCATATCTTCTTGACGGACGATTTTTGATACGATGCCCTTATTGCCATGACGACCGGCCATCTTATCTCCGACACCGATTTTACGTTTCTTCGCAACATAGACTTTTGCCATTTGTATAACACCCGAAGGAAGCTCATCGCCAATCGTGATGGCAAAGTTCTGACGTTTTAATTCCGCATCGTAGATGTTGTATTTTTTCAGGTAGTTAAGAATAACCTGTTGAATCAAATCATTCTTGTGTGAATCAGTGGTCCACTTGCTTAGCTGCAAAGATGAGAAGTCAACATTATTGAGAATGGAGTGGGAGAATGTGACTCCTTTGGGAATTGTTATTTCGCCCAAGTTGTTCTTGACCCCTTGTGAAGGCTTGTCTTTTGTTAAAATGAGCAGCTTGCCAATCAATTCTTCCTTGAGTTTTGCTACTTTTTCATTGAACTCCTCCTGAACTTCTTGTAATTTTATCTTATCCTCAGCGCGGCTCGAACGTGTTTTTATGGCCTTTTTAAACAGGCACTTATCAACGACAACACCTGATAGTGAAGGTGTTGCTTTTAATGAAGCATCTTTGACATCACCTGCACGGTCACCAAAAATAGCACGCAACAATTTTTCTTCCGGTGATGGGTCGCTTTCACCTTTCGGCGTAATTTTGCCTATCAGGATGTCACCTGGCTCGACACGTACACCAATGCGGACAATACCGTTTTCATCCAAGTTCTTAGTTGCATCTTCGCTGACATTGGGAATGTCACTGGTAAGTTCTTCAACACCTCGTTTGGTCTCGCGGACAGCTAATGAAAACTCATCAACGTGAACTGATGTGAGAATGTCTTCACGCACCATGCGCTCATTCAGGACAATTGCATCCTCGTAGTTATATCCTTTCCATGGCATGTATGCAACAAGCAGATTCCTTCCCAAGGCAAGCTCGCCGTTGGCTGTGGCATAGCCTTCTGTCAGAATATCATTCTTTTGAACACGCTGGCCTTTTTCGCAAATAGGCCGCAAGTCGATTGTCATGCTTTGGTTGGTACGTCTGAACTTGGGCAAGTGATATTCTTTGACAGAACTGTCAAAGTTTACGAACTCTTCGTCTTTGGTCCGGTCATATTTGATGACGATTTTAGACGCGTCAACATATTCAATGACACCATCGCCTTCAGCTACAACCATAGTGCGGGAGTCTTCGCAGACTTGCCTTTCAATGCCGGTTCCAACAATGGGCACTTCACAGGTAATCAAAGGAACAGCCTGACGCATCATGTTAGAACCCATCAATGCACGGTGAGCATCGTCATGCTCCAAGAAGGGAATCAAAGCGGCTGCAATGGATGCAATCTGCTGTGGAGCAACGTCCATTAGTTCGACTTCGCTCGGGGCGACAACGGGGTATTCTGCGTCTTGGCGGCATTTTACTTTATTCCTGATAAAGGTACCGTCATCATTTAATGGTGCATTTCCTTGTGCAATGATTTTATTTGTTTCCTCTTCAGCTGTAAGATAGACTACCTTTTTATTGTCGAGCTCGACTTTTGCATCTTTTACCGGGCGGTAAGGGGTTTCAATGAAACCAAGATCGTTGATTTTGGCGTATACGCAGAGAGATGAGATTAGGCCGATGTTCGGTCCTTCGGGTGATTCGATTGGACATAAACGGCCGTAGTGAGTGTAGTGTACGTCGCGGACTTCGAATCCTGCACGTTCGCGGGTCAAGCCACCGGGACCTAATGCTGATAGTCTGCGTTTGTGTGTTACTTCAGCCAATGGATTGGTTTGATCCATGAATTGAGACAGTGGATTGGCACCAAAGAACGAATTGATGACAGAAGAAACAGTTTTTGCATTTATCAAGTCTGTAGGTGAGAACACCTCGTTATCGCGTACATTCATCCTTTCACGAATGGTACGGCTCATTCTTACTAATCCTATCGAAAACTGATTGGCTAATTGCTCGCCGACATTGCGTACCCTTCTGTTGCTTAGGTGGTCGATGTCATCTACTTGTGCTTTCGAATTTACAAGTTGAATCAGGTACTTGATAATCTCAATGATATCTTCCTTGGTAAGGACGCAGACATCCATTGGCGTTGAAAGCCCTAATTTCCTATTGATTCTGTAGCGGCCAACATCGCCTAAGTCATAGCGCCGTTCAGAAAAGAAAAGATTGTTGATTACTTCTCGTGCGCTGGCATCATCGGCAGGGTCTGCATTTCGTAACTGCCTGTATATGTAGAGGACTGCTTCCTTTTCCGAGTTACTCGGATCTTTCTGTAAGGTGTTGAATATAATGGAGTAGTCTGTTCCTACACCGTCTTCACGATGTAAAAGAATTTTCTTTTCTCCGCTGTCGATAATCTTTTGGATGCTTTCTTCGTCTAACTCTGTTTCACGATCCAGGATAACTTCATTTCGTTCTATTGAAACAACTTCGCCGGTATCCTCATCAACAAAGTCTTCGACCCAGCTTTTCAGAACCCTTGCAGCCAATTTCCTGCCAATCATTTTCTTCAGAGATGCTTTGGATACCTTGACTTCTTCTGCAAGTTTGAAGATTTCCAGGATATCTTTATCCGTTTCAAAACCGATAGCTCTTAATAGTGTCGTAACAGGGAGTTTCTTCTTTCGGTCAATGTAGGCATACATGACATTATTGATATCCGTGGCAAATTCAATCCATGACCCCTTAAACGGAATAATTCTGGCTGAATATAGCTGTGTACCGTTTGCGTGTACACTTGAGCCAAAAAACACACCTGGTGAACGGTGCAATTGTGATACTACAACTCGCTCAGCTCCGTTGATGATAAAAGTTCCACTATTTGTCATGTATGGAATTGGACCCAGGAATACATCTTGTATTTGAGTGGAGAAATCTTCATGGTCCGGATCAGTACAATATAATTTCAGCTTTGCTTTCAATGGAACACTGTATGTTAGCCCTTTGACTAAGCATTCTTCAACTGTATATCGTGGCGGATCTATGTAATAGTCAAGGAACTCCAAAACAAAATTGTTGCGTGTATCTGTTATTGGGAAGTTCTCGCTGAATACTTTGTATAGTCCATCGTTTTTCCTCTTTTCCGGCGGAGTATCTAACTGGAAGAAATCGCGGAAAGATTTCAGTTGCACGTCCAGAAAGTCCGGATAGGGCATTGGATTCTTTATTGACGCGAAATTTTTTCTTTGGCTGTATTCAAATGAAGACATTGTCGGTGTTTATATTAGCGTTGTTATAAATACAAAAAGGTTAAGAATTCCCTACCAGAGAATTCTTAACCTATGGTTCTATAAAGAGAATATTACTTTATTTCAACTTCAGCACCAGCAGCTTCAATAGCCTTCTTTAATGCTTCTGCGTCATCTTTTGAGACACCTTCTTTCAAGGTCTTTGGAGCACCGTCTACTAAGTCTTTAGCTTCTTTCAGACCAAGACCGCAGGCTTCTTTGACTGCCTTAACAACTTGAAGTTTTGCACCACCGGCACTCTTCAAAATGACATCGAAAGATGTTTTTTCTTCAGCAGCTTCAGCAGCTCCAGCAGCAGGGCCGGCAGCAACAGCAACAGCTGCAGCAGCAGGTTCAATCCCATATTCATCTTTCAAAACAGTGCACAATTCATTTACTTCCTTAACTGTCAAATTAACTAATTCTTCAGCAATAGCTTTAATGTCTGCCATTTTATTTTCTGATTTTAATGTTATACTAATGTTGTTATTCGGGACGTTCTCCCAATGTTTTTAGAATGCCGTGAATATTGTTTCCTCCACTTTGCAAAGCAGAAACAACATTCTTGATAGGTGACTGTAACAAAGCCATGATGTCTGCAATAACTTCCTCTTTGCTCTTCAAGGAAGCAAGGTCTTCCAATTGGTTCTCATTGTAGAATCCACCTTCAGCATAAGCAGCTTTCAAACCTTTTACTCCGGAGTTCTTCTCTTTCTTGAGCATTTTAGCCGGCAGGTTCGCTGTCTTTGTAAACAACACTGCTGTCGTGCCTTTCAATGAAGCATAAATCGGTGTAAAATCTGTTTCTGCAGCTTCGAGTGCTTTCTCTAAAAGAGTGTTCTTGACAACAACCATCTTGATTTCCTGCTTAAAGCAAATTCTCCGGAGGTTTGTTGTCTGTTCTGCATTTAAACCAGTTGTATCAACCAAATAGAAATGCGGGTATTCGTTGATAAGCGAACCCAAATTGCTGATTATCGCGTTTTTTTCTTCTTTCTTCATGTTAACTAGATTTTGGAGTCAATTGATTTTGGGTCAATTTTGATACCCTTACTCATTGTTGAAGAAATATATACGCTCTTCATATAGGTGCCTTTTGCACTTGCAGGCTTTAACTTTATGATTGTTGAAATAAATGCGCGTGCATTGTCTACAATTTGTTCGGCATCAAAGCTAACTTTTCCGATTGAAGTGTGGACGATGCCATTTTTATCAACCTTAAAGTCTATCTTACCTTGTTTCACTTCTTGAACTGCTTTAGCAACGTCCATGGTTACTGTACCACTTTTAGGGTTTGGCATTAGACCACGAGGACCTAATACACGTCCCAACGGGCCTATTTTGCCCATGACTGATGGCATAGTAATTACGACATCAATATCAGTCCATCCGCCTTTGATTTTTTCAATGTACTCATCAAGTCCGACATAATCAGCGCCAGCAGCTTTTGCTTCGTCTTCTTTGTCGGGTGTGCACAAGCAAAGTACGCGAATTTGTTTACCTGTTCCGTGCGGAAGAGAAACAACACCGCGAACCATTTGGTTTGCTTTTCGCGGATCAACTCCTAATCGTATGTCAACATCAATGGATGCATCGAATTTAGTGGTTGTGATTTCCTTTACAAGTTTTGCTGCTTCCGGTAAAGTATAGGCTTTTCCTGCTTCAATCTTCGCCGATGTCAACTTTTGATTCTTTGTCAGTTTACTCATTTTCTTGAAGATTTATTTGTTAGCGGGAAAATCACCGGTTACTGTGATACCCATACTTCTAGCCGTTCCTGCAATCAGCTTCATTGCACTTTCAATGGTGAAGCAGTTCAGGTCCGGCATTTTGTCTTCAGCTATAGTCCTAACTTGTTCCCACGTCACAGATGCGACTTTGTTTCTGTTAGGCTCTGCGCTTCCGCTCTTGAGTTTTGCGATTTCTTTTAATTGAATTGCAGCAGGAGGAGTCTTGATTACAAAAGTAAAGGACTTATCAGCGTAGAACGTGATAATGACCGGTAAAACTTTACCTGCCTTCTTTTGTGTCAGGGCATTGAACTGCTTGCAAAAATCCATAATGTTCAATCCCTTTGAACCTAATGCAGGACCTACGGGAGGAGAGGGATTAGCAGCGCCGCCTTTAATCTGTAATTTGATTATTCCAGCAACTTCTTTAGCCATGTTATTAATATTATTTTTGAACTTTGAATTGAGGGAACAGTGTACGTAACATTACATTATTCTCTCTCGACTTGCATAAAACCTAAAACCAAAGGCGTGTTACGGCCAAAGACTTTAACCATTACAGTTAGTTTTTTCTTTTCGTTGTTAACTTCATCAACAACTCCGGAAAATCCGCTGAATGGGCCTTCTGTAACTTTTACAGCTTCGCCAACCACAAATGGTACTAGCATCTGGTCTCCGTCTTCTGATAGTTCATCAACTTTGCCCAGCATTCTGTTTACCTCGGATTGTCGCAATGGAACCGGGTTATCCAATCCGCCCAATATACCTACTACATTTGGAGTATTACGTAATATCAGTGGTATTTCTCCCACCATTTGGGCTTGTACCAATACATAGCCCGACATTAAATTACGTTCTTTGACCACGCGTTTTCCGTTGCGCGTCTGAAGGACTTTCTCCATAGGAATCAGCACTTGCTGAACGTAAGGCGATAAGGTCTTGTTTTTTATCTCTGCATCGATATATTCCTTGACCTTACCCTCTTTGCCAGTAATTGCGCGAAGCACATACCAATTTAATTCAGTATTAGCCATCTGTGGAATTCCTTATTAGTGAGGATATACTGTTGTCATTACGAACTGAAACAACTCGTCGACCGCAAAGACCACAATTGCTATGATTATGGAAGCAGTTAATACAACCACAGAACTGTGTGTCAATTCTTTGCGCTTTGGCCAACTGGTCTTATGAGCCAATTCTTCGTAGGAATCTTTACAGTATTGTACGAATTTCTTGAACATATCTCTTGATTTAGCACGGAAAGAGAGGCTCGAACTCCCGACACCTGGTTTTGGAGACCAGTGCTCTACCAACTGAGCTATTTCCGTATGGAGTCCCCTGCTGATGCAGGGGAACTCATGGATGTTTATTTAACGATATGATTAATCGAGGATTTCTGTAATCTGACCTGAACCTACTGTGCGGCCACCTTCGCGGATAGCGAAGCGGAGTCCTGTGTTCAATGCAACCGGATAGATCAGCTCTACAGTGATTTCAACGTTATCACCGGGCATTACCATGTCTACTCCTTCGGGCAAGGTGATTTCACCTGTGCAGTCCATGGTGCGGAGGTAGAACTGTGGACGATATTTATTGCCGAACGGTGTGTGACGACCACCTTCTTCTTTCTTCAATACGTATACAGAAGCTTTGAATTTCGAGTGCGGGGTGATTGTTCCCGGGTGGGTGATTACCATACCGCGCTTGATTTCGTTTTTGTCAACGCCGCGGAGCAACAGACCTACGTTGTCGCCTGCTTCACCTTCGTCCAATATCTTGCGGAACATTTCAACACCGGTTACAACCGACTTCTTGTCTTCACCGAGACCCAGGATCTGAACTTCGTCACCAACTTTAACGACACCTGTTTCGATACGTCCTGTTGCTACAGTTCCACGACCTGTGATTGAGAAGATGTCTTCAACCGGCATCAAGAATGGTTTTTCAATGTCGCGAACGGGCTCTTGAATCCAGTCGTCTACTGCATTCATCAAGTCCATTACTGAATCTTCCCATTTTTTTACGCCGTTCAAAGCACCGAGGGCAGAACCGCGAATGATGGGAGTGTCTTCCTCGTAGTCGTATGCTGCGAGCAGTTCGCGCATTTCCATTTCAACGAGTTCGAGCATTTCCTCATCTTCAACCATGTCGCATTTGTTCAGGAAAACCACCAGACGGGGAACGTTTACCTGACGAGCCAGAAGGATATGCTCACGTGTTTGGGGCATAGGACCGTCTGTTGCTGCAACTACAATGATAGCACCGTCCATCTGGGCAG
>DJPH01000031.1 GCA_002439755.1 Prevotellaceae bacterium UBA6417
TTTCGTCGAACTCACGTTAATTAGGATAAAACATGCCATATTCATGAAAAACCGCTTTCAGACAACCTTCATCAAAAGGACTGTTATGCGCAACTAATGGAAATCCTTCAATTTTAGGAGAAACGGCCTTCCAAACATCGGGAAACGGAGGTGCGCTTTCAACATCCAGCATGGTCAGCCCATGTACCTGTGTTGTCCAATATGTAAAATAGTCCGGTATCGGATAGATCAAACTGTAGAATGTATCTACCACACTGCCGTCACGCACTATTACAACCCCAATGCTGCATACACTGCTGCGACATTGGTTGGCTGTTTCAAAATCTATGGCCGCAAAATCTTTCATCTATTTCTTCACGTTTGCCGCCGAGAAGCATATCTTCAGGCAGCAAACGCGAAGTTAATAGAAAAACAAAATATATGAGTGCTATGGTTATTGCTTTTTGTCCGGTATGGTTTCCTCGGGAGACTCTTCCATGATTTCCGTGTGGGCTTCCAACGCTTCGATTCCATACTCTTCATGATGCTGCGAAAGATCTAATCCGATCTGCTCGCTCTTGGCTGACACGCGCAAATGCACCATCTTGTTTGATAGCCAATAGAGGATGTACGACATTATAAATGTATATCCGAACACAATCACTACTGCAAGCACATGATTAAAGAAAAATCTCACATGAGAAATCTCTGCCGTTGCCGCATCGGGATAAAAATACCCATAAGTAAATATACCCGTCAATATGGTGCCGATGATTCCCCCCAAGCCATGGGTGGGGAATACATCCAAAGCATCATCGAACAAATGTTTTTTCGCCTTATAAGTCACAGCTGTATTACAAATGATAGTCGTTATAAAAGCAATAAACATGCTTTGTCCTACCGTCACCCATCCTGCACTCGGCGTAATGGCAACAAGGCCTAAAACCGCTCCGATCGCAGCACCCATTGCCGACGGCCTGCGTCCGAGGATGCAATCAAGAAAAACCCATGTAATCATGGCTGTGGCAGCCGCAGTATTTGTATTCAAAAATGCCGATATGGCAATACCGTCCGCCGCGAGCGAAGAGCCGCCATTGAAGCCGAACCAACCCAGCCACAACAAGGCTGCACCTAATAATACAAAAGGTATATTGGCGGCCTTACCATCTTCGTTTTTCCGTTTGCCAAGAAACAATGCTCCTGCCAATGCCGCAACACCCGATGCCGCATGCACTACAATACCACCTGCAAAATCGTGAACATGCATCACGCTTAGGAATCCATCAGGGTGCCATGTCCAATGAGCCAAAGGACAATAAACCAGAATTGTCCATAAGCTCATGAATACCACATAGCCTGAGAATTTGACTCTCTCGGCAAACGAGCCGGTAATCAATGACGGAGTAATTATGGCAAATTTCATTTGGAACAATGCATAGAGGGCAAGCGGTATGGTTGTCGTTGCCATGCCAATCGTACTCTTATCAAGGCCTACCATGTTGTCACAACCAACGTTGTTGAGCATCAAGAATTGGACAGGATTGCCTATCAACCCACCTATATCATCACCAAAAGCCAATCCGAAGCCAAACACAACCCAAATAACACTTACAACTCCCATGACAATGAAGCTTTGCAACATGGTGCTGATTACATTCTTTGCCCGAACCATGCCACCATAAAAGAAAGCCAATCCGGGTGTCATCATCAAAACAAAAATCGTAGCAGTAATCATCCATGCGATATTGGCATAATCGCGCGCTTGTAACTTATCGCTCAAATTGAAGTCTCCGGCATGCGAAGACATAAACAATCCCGCAATACTGAACAGTGCCGTCAATGCAAATAATACCCACCATCTTCTTCTTTGTAACATAACGCTTGTATTTTAAAATGATTTCTATTCGATGTGTCATTAATTTGAGTGCAAAATTACAATTTTGAAATATATCACCATCAAATCAGAACAAAATTTCGTGCTTTCGCTCAATAATCCGCCATTTTGATTTTATTATCATTCTCATTTGGAAACCGCAATAAGCAAAGAAGAAAAATTCAGCGAGCACTTCCGGCTCCTATCGCAAAGGGCGTAAATTGTTTAATCGGGCTCCGGCTCCATGAAAAATTAGTATTTTTGCAAACGAAAGTCCCATAGAATGCCCGACGAAATCCAGCAGAAAAAATTTGAATTAATGACAACCGCTCCCGTCGACCAATTGGTAAGGCGGATGGCTCTTCCCACGGTCGTAAGCATGCTGGTTACTGCCTTGTATAACATCGTAGATACGTTTTTTGTAGGACAGTTGGGGGCAAGTGCCACAGGAGCCATCGGAGTTGTCTATTCTTTGATGGCCATTATACAGGCTATCGGATTCGGATTCGGACATGGCTCGGGCAATTACATCTCGCGCAAACTGGGAGAACGCCATGTACACGAGGCCTCCATAATGGCCACCGTGGGTTTTTTTACTTCTTTTCTATCCGGATTGCTCGTTTTGGCCGCAGGAATCTTATACATGCCCAACTTGGCCATATTTCTCGGTTCCACGCCCACCATCAAGCCCTACGCCGAAGAGTACATGCTCTATATTTTGTTGGGCGCCCCTTTTTTCTCGTCTTCGCTCACATTAAACAACCAACTACGCCTGCAAGGTTCGGCCAACAAGGCAATGATAGGCATTACGAGCGGTGCAATCATCAATTGTCTACTTGACCCACTCTTCATCTTCGGTCTTGAAATGGGCATATCGGGTGCCGGTCTGTCGACACTGATCAGCCAGATTGTCAGCTTTGCCATATTGCTTTATCAGACACAGCATGGCGATACCGTCAGCCTACGACTGCACAACTTCCGTCCCTCCAGGATGCGCTATATAGCCATCCTGCAAGGAGGTGTACCTTCGACAGGAAGGCAAGGTGTACACTGCCTCGGCAACATTCTGATGAACCATGCCATGAAGATGTTTGGCGACAGCTTTTTTGCCGCCATGACCATTGTCATCCGTCTGTCTAATTTCATCTTTGCCGGCACGGCCGGAATCGGACAAGGATTCCAGCCTGTTTGCGGATTCAACTACGGGGCACATCGTCTTGGCCGCGTCAAAGCGGCTTATTTCTACACTCAAAAGATGGCCTTATGTTTCTTGGGAACCATAACAATCGTCCTTTTTGTCTTTGCACGTCAGATTACCGGGCTTTTTTCTGATATGCACGAAGTCATCGAACTGGGAACACAAATACAACGTTGGCAATGCATTTCCATACCATTCATGGGCTATAGCATCATTATCGGCATGCTGCTGCAAAACATCAACAAGTACAAGCAGGCAACGATCGTTGCCTTAAGCAGGAGCGGCATTTTTTTCATACCCGTCATTTTCCTCCTGCCCTGTCTGTTAGGCATGCAAGGAGTTATTATGGCACAACCCGTAGCCGATCTCTGCTCGTTTGCACTGGCCGTCCCGATGCAGAGAAAGGTTATTAAAGAACTTAATGCGAACAACACTTAACCGGGAATAACACTTAATAATGAAACCACTCACACAGTTCGTCACGATATTGGCATTTGCTTTCATACCTCTTTCGCTAAAAAGCAAAGCTAATTTGTATCTGACAGTAACTCTTGAAACCGGGATTCCCATTCAGGGACTGGGCGTAGAACTTGATCCTCATTTTTTATCACAAAACGTAGCAGCTAACAACGGGACACGGGCAGAAGATTGGGAGCGCATTATATTAACGTGAGTTCGATGAAATCAGAATAAGGTTGGTTGCGTGTCAATCGTTCTCGAGACATTGATACAAGGTTTCTTTGGGAAGTAGCAGTATGCGGCGATTGCACTCAAGAGATTGACAATA
>DJPH01000029.1:0-12198 GCA_002439755.1 Prevotellaceae bacterium UBA6417
GCAGTTCTATTTGGACACTTCACTCATTTTAATAGTTCTTCCGCTTTTCATATTATCTTGCAGTGATGATGATGGAAAGGTAGACCCAATGAAGAGGAAAACCGAAGTTAAGAAATCAGTACCTTTGCAAGCACTTACAAACTGAAGGATAAATATGAGCCCAATCAAAAACATTGTATTCGATTTCGGTGGTGTCATTGTGACCATCGACTTTCAACAGGCCATTGCACACGGCAGGGAAATCGGCCTCAAGCATGCCGACCGGCTGCTTGACCCTTACACCCAAAGCGGCATATTCGGTGATTTGGAAAGCGGAAAGATTGACGAAAAGACTTTCCGCAAGGAGCTGAGCAAGATGGCGGGACGGGAACTTGAATGGAAAGACTGCCAATATCTTTTCATGGGTTACTTGAAAGAACTGCCCCATCGCAACTTAGAGGCCATGCTGCGCCTGCACGATGAAGGCTACCGGTTGCTATTGCTCTCCAACACCAATCCCTATATAATGGATTGGGCCATGGGCAACGGCTTCGACGGTGAGGGGCATTCGCTGATGCACTATATCGACCGTGCATACTTGAGCTACCAATGCGGACTCATGAAACCCGATGAACGTCTGTTCCAACTCGTTTTGGACAAAGAACAAATCAAGGCCGGCGAAACCCTCTTCATCGATGACGGTGCAAGAAACATCGAAGCAGCCCGGCATCTGGGCTTCCGCACCTTGCATCCACAAGACGGGGAAGACTGGACAAAACCCCTGTTCGACATGCTTCGATAAGCACATACAAACAGGGGCTTTGCCTATGGCAGAAGCTGCTACCTTATCTCAAACAGGTTGAGAAAACCGGTCATCGTGAACACGCTGCGTATGGAATCGTTCATGTGCTCAATGACAACGTTTCCACCCTTGGCCGCACTGGTCTTGCGCAAGCCTATCAGGAGGCGCAGCCCCGAAGAGCTTATGTAGTCAAGGTTGGCAAAGTCGAGCAAGATGGTCTTGTCGGCTTTCTCTGCAAGTTGGTTGAACTGAGGTGCAACTTCGGCCGAAGCTGCCGTATCAAGGCGGCCGGTAAAGATGGCCTTTACGCCATCATTTTCTTCTAATACTTCTATATTCATAATTGTTTGCTTTAGGTATTGACATGATTAACTGGCATTGCCATCACAAGGGAAACAGCAATGTGACGATAAATATATTGGCGGCAAGTATCACGATATTCATGAACAGGCCAATCCTCATGAAGTCAGAGAAGCGGTAACCTCCTTCTCCGTAGACCATCATGTGGGTGGGCGAACCTATCGGTGTGGCAAAGCTCGACGACACGGCTATCATCAATGCTACACAGAACGTGATGGGATTGACACCGAGAGTCACAGCTGTCTGATAAGCAATAGGATAGAATATGGCCGCTGCTGCCGTATTGCTGATAAACTCGGTAAGGAATGTAGCAACCAGGCAGATGCAGACAAGTGCCACCAGGGCATTGGTGCCGCAAAAGCCGAGAATGCCGTTGGCAAATACGGAAGCAATGCCCGTGCGGTCTATGGCCGTGCCAAGGCAGACCGAACCTGCAAATATCATCAGTATCTCCCAGTTGATGGCCGCATTGGCCTGTTTGGGCGTGCAGCATCTGGTGGCAAGCATCGCAAAAGCGGCTATAAAGCATGACTGCAACAGAGAAAAGACATTGAAGGTAGACAAGAGTATCATTGCCAGCATGATGACAGACGAAACAATTGTCTTCTTGCCAATATTGGGAATGTCGTCAGACTGGAAGAAGTGAAGGTCGCCATTAGTTGCTTTCTTGAAAACCTCGCCTTGATTGGGGCGGCACTCAAACAGCAGCGTGTCGCCACGCTCTATCTTGACACCTCGTGGATTGCAATTGATGCGTTCACCCGAGCGGACCACTGCCACGAGAACCGTGTTATGGTCTTCTTCAAAGCTGGTCTCCTCCATCGAAGTTCCTATAAGTGAGCTCCCGCGAAGTACGTTAGCCGTATAGAAGACACGTTTCCTTTCGTCCTCACTCACACTGAACACGTGCTTTGTTGCCGTAGTGAGTCCATGTGTCTTTATCAGTTCCAGAATGCTGTCAATCTGCCCGGCATAGACAAGGCGGTCACCACCCATAATGAACTCATCGGCAAGAACGGGGCTTATCACTTCCTTATCGAAACGAACGATTTCAATGAGCCGACCTCCGTTTACGTTGAGCAGCCCTGCTTCGGCCACGGTCTTTCCCACCGAGCTGCATACGGTAGGCACCAGAAGTTCGGCCGTATAGTCACCGGTGGCCTCGAAGGCCTCATCGGGCGACTTGCGTTCGGGCAGCAGTTTTTTCATGGCTATGATGCTCAAGATTCCTATGGCCAGGCAGAACAGGCCGGGAATGGTTGTGGTGAAGATGTTGAGTTCCATCTGTGTGTCGTTCATGAGCATGCCCGAAATAATCAGGTTGGGCGGAGTTCCGATAAGGGTACAGACACCACCAAAGCAAGAGGCATAGCTCAAGGGGATGAGGAGTTTGGATGGTGCAATGCCGAGCTTTTTCGACCACATCTTCACCACCTTGATGAACAGTGCCACCACCGTGGTGTTGCTGAGCACCGAGCTCAAGGCTGCCACCGGCAGCATCAGTCTTACGATTGCCGCGGTATAGGAGGAAGGGGTGCCCAGCAGGTGCTTCACCATCCAATGGATGACACCGCTATGCACAAGGCCTGCAATAACCACGAAAAGCACACCGACGGTGACAACCGACGAGGAACTGAATCCGGCCATCGCTTCTTTCGCATTGAGGATTCCCGTGACATACAGGAAGCCCATGCCGCCGAGAAACACGAACTCGGCAGGGATTTTGGTAAACATCATTAGGGCAAACATGGTGATCACCAATACTATCGTGATCCATGCACCAAGAGTGAGTCCCAAGAACAATACTGTTTCCATTTTATCTGTTTTGTTATTGATTTAACTATCTGCAGTCATGAGGTTCGCCGAAGACGGCATCGACCAGACGGCTGAACTCTTCGAAAGCCGCAGTGCCTGCCAGCTCACTGAGGGCATCGCGCAATCCCCGATAACGCCAGGCATGAACGTCACGTTCTTTCACGCAGAACATTTGCCACAGGTTGTCACCTTGTGCCTGATAGTCACGGGCAATGGCACGCATATTGGAGAGTTTGTCGCCGAGAGCCACCATTTTTACATCCATAGAGGCTGCATGCAGGTTGTCCATGTCGCGCTGTTTGCGCTCACGCCATGAGAGCTTTCTACCATCCGGTGAGCTGTGTATGTCAGTTTCGGCCGCAACAATGCAGGCCACACGCTCGCCAAACTCACGGCGCAAGTCGTCAAGTTGCACCTCTGTGTCCTCTATGGTATCGTGGAGCACGGCCGCGGCAAGAAGTTCCGCATCATTGGTCATGGTGGCCGTGATGGCCAGTGCCTCCAGGGGATGTATTATATAAGGAAAGCCTTTGCCCCGCCGTTCTGTGCCCTGATGGGCACGGGTGGCAAAGATGATGGCCTTGTCGACCAGGTCTGTATTCATCGGTAGATTCATATCTTTTCCTTTATTGCTTTATCTGAGAGCCGTCTCATCGGCTCATGAAAGGCAGGTTGGCCGCCTGTCTGTAGACCATATCTGCCAGTTGTTCGTTATAGGGAGACTCACCGTTGAGCTGGTTGAAGATGCGATGCAATGCGGGTCTTCCTCCCCCTTTCTTCAGTGCATCAACGATGAGCAAGTCTTGCAGGCCAAGTGTAGAAGCGATGATGTCTATGTCTGTATCTGCAAACTGGCTCATGGCAAACCGGTAGGCATCTTCTTCGTTGTCGTGGATAAGGTCCTGCACATCCTGCAGGGTCTTCATGCCGGCATCCTTGAGCAGTTTGTAGAAAGGGGCAAAGGGCACATCATGGATTTCGCCCTGGTTGATGGCTGCTATGCGTTGGTTAAGCCGGTCGAATGGCTTTTGGGCGATATAGGCATTGAAAGTGTCGCCGTCGAGCTGTACATCCGACAGTTCACCGGCCCTGATAAGTGCCTCCATGCGGCGCCGATAGTCAGCCACACTTATACGTATGCGTGAGAATTCCTCGTCGGCGAGTTCGAGCATGCTTGCCAGTCTTCCGAACATGCGCCGATACTCAGGCGGGGTTTCAATGACGCTCTTATAACCTATGTCATGATTCATGGCAGCCCATGCATGCTGCAGGGTTGAGCGCATCTGTATCTCAAACTTTATGTCGTTAAGTCGGGGATTGCGGGTGTCGTGGTATAGGCTTCGAGGCACACGACATATATAATGCAATGAGTTATATCCGAAGCTTTCGAGCTGATGCATCTTGCGTTTGTCGGTTGAACGTTCCCAAATAACGTCGAACGTTTTGGCCATATACGAGGCCACGCGGTCTACATCGTCGCCGAAGAGGGTGATGATGCGTGCCCCGAAGATGTCGGTCAGGTCGGTGACATGCTGGTAAAGATGCCCTTTACGCATGAGCTTGCCAATGAGGCTGTCGCGCTGCTTGATGCGTGCTTCCACGGCTGTCACGTGCATGTTGTTGGCAGCCAGTGAATCGTTGATGGCCGATACCACCACATGGCTTAACTGCTGAAACAGGCCTAAGTCTTCGTCATATTCGTCGACTATCATCTGGCACTTGCAGTCGAGTGCTTCATATCCTTCGGGCATGGGTGCTTACGGCTTGGTAGTGGTCAGGTTTTTCCGCAATGTCAATATGTTTTCTCCTCCCACGCGTTCATAGTTGACGCTGTCCATGAGGTGGCGTACAAGGAATATGCCCAGGCCACCGATGGAGCGGTCTTCTATAGAGGCTGCCACGTCGGGTTCGGCTGTTGTTGTGGGGTCAAACGGCACACCGTTGTCTGAGATCACGAACTTCAGGCGTTCTTCATTGGCATAGGCTTCAAGGACGATGTTGCCTGTCTGCCCTTCGGGGTAGGCATAGTTCATGACATTGACCACGGCTTCTTCGAGTGCAAGGTTCAAGCTGGCCGAGAGAGCCATGTCTATGCCGGTCTCGCCTACTATGTCATCCATGAAGTCGGCTATGCGGGGTGTTTCACGAATGTCGTTATGCAAGGTTATCTTGCGATAGAACTTGGTGTCGCGCTGCTTGCGCTTATACTTCACTGCTATCATGGTAAGATCGTCGCTTTGCTCGGCACCGTCGACAAAGGTGTGTACAGCTTCGAGCATTCGGGTTATCTGTTCTTTGGATGATTGGTCTTTGGTCTTTGTCAGCTCTGCCAGCATTCTGTCGTCGCCAAACAGGTCTTTGGCCTTGTTTTCGGCTTCGGTCAGGCCGTCGGTATACATAAAGAGGCACGTGCCGGGATTGATGATGGTCTCCTGCATCTCAAACTTCATGCCCTGCAATATGGCTATGGGCAGGTTGGGTTTTACATCGAGCATGGCCACCGATTTGTCTGACCCGTCGATGATGACCGGGGCATTGTGGCCTGCATTGCAGTAGCGAAAACGTCCCGTGGGCAAGTCGAGCACACCTACGAAGAGGGTGACAAACATGTTGGATTCGTTCATTTCCGACATGGAATTGTTCAGGGAAGTCACAATGCGGTCGGGGCGGCTTTCCTGCGAAGCCACGATGCGCAACAGGCTGCGTGTGATGGCCATTACAAGGGATGCAGGCACTCCTTTGCCCGATACGTCGCCTACGCAGAAGAAGAATTTTTCATCGCGCAGGAAGAAGTCGTAGAGGTCGCCTCCCACTGCCTTGGCCGGTATGAGCGAACCATAGACATCTATGTCGTCGCGATCGGGATAGGGAGGGAATATTTTGGGTATTAACGACATCTGTATCTTACTGGCTATGTTGAGTTCGCTCTCGATGCGTCCCTTCTCGCGCGTCGTTGTGGTGAGTTCGTCTATATAGCGGCCCAACGATTGTTGCATATGGTCGAGCGAATTGCCAAGGGCCCACAGTTCGTTGTGGTCGCGCATGTGGGGCAAGGGTGTGTTGAAATTGCCCTCGGCAATCTTGAGGGCTGCCTCGGAATAGAGGCGCACGGGACGCAGGAATTTGCGCATGAGCAGCATGCACACCAGCATGAGACCGAGCATGCCGAGCAGGGAGATGACGAGCATCTGCTTGCGTATCACGGCTACTCCTGCCGTGATTTCGGAACGGTCGCACTCGAGTGTAACGGTCCATCCGGTATTGTTGACCGGAGCATAATAGAGATATTTCCGGTCATTGCTCGGGCCGAAGGCTCCGATTCCACGCTTGTGGTTCCTGATGTCTACATAGATGGTTTCGTTGACCTCGTATTGCCTCTTGTCGAGCAGCTTCATAGGGTTGCTGTTAAGTATCAGCTCCTTGTCGGGATGCACCACGAAGTTCAGGTCGCGGTCCAATACGGTGATAAACGATTTCGGGTAGGGTTTGATTTTCTCAACGCGTTCCGAGAGCTGCCGAAGCGACATATCTATGGCAAAGACTCCCAATACCTTGCCCGAAGACGACAGGATAGGTATGCAATAGATGGATATAACTGTGCCGTTGGCTTCACGGTAAGGGTTGGTCCACCAGCGTTGTTTCGTTTTGACGGTCCTGGCATACCAGTCCAGGTGATAGATGTCGTAGCGGTCTATGAGGTTGCACTCTATTTCGCGGTCCTTGGTTTTCATGAAATAGGGGGCGAAACCTTTCTTGTATTCGGGGTAGACATCGGGGGCGAAAGCGATGCATATGCCTTGTATGTGCCTGTTGTTGCGGATGAAGTTGCGGCAGATGGCAAACACTTCGTCAGGGGATATTTTCCTGTCGCTGTCCCACGAAGCAGCCAGATTGTTGCCGGCCACTTCGACGGCATTCATCTCATTGGTGAGAAACAAGACTGCCTTGTCGAGCTCCAGATTGGCTTTCTGATGCCCCTCATGCAGCACTCCGGCACCGGCAAACCATAGGGCCGTGCCAAAACTAAGCAGGAAGACAGCCGCCGTGGTGGCCAACATCCATAGTGACACCTTGGTGGCAAAGGAATGACGAAAATCAATTTTGCTAAGATTCAACATGTATCAGGTTTGTTTGTTTGCATTTGTGACCTGCAGTCGCCTACAGCAGGATAGCTTTCTATCTCTATTGCAGGGACAAATGTAATACTTTTTTTTGTTTTTTAGGCCGTTTCATGGGAAAACCTTCCATGATGTGCACTTTTAAAACTTTGGGTGGAATCCATGCATTGCAAAACAAACGAAAATGCAATGTCAGGCATTGCAGGTTGCGGTCTGTACACATCGCAGGTCACAACTTGACGCATTGCAGGTTACGATGTGTACACATCACCCCCTACGGTCTGTACACATCGCATGCCACAACTTGACGCATTGCATGCTACGATGTGTACAGATCACACGCACGATCTGTACACATCGCAAACACAGATGCAAAAGCATTAAAAATCAGATATATACAACTGCCTACAGAGGAAAGGCTCACTATGGGCACCCTCCTGCTGCCTTTATGGCTCCAACCGTTGCAGGCAGACCTTATGCTCAGGCTTCCCCTTTGGGCACCTTGAAGGGGGCAACGGTGCGTGAAGCCGTTTCGTGCAAATCGATGTTGCCGAATGCAGCCTCATACTTGGCAATGTTGTCACGCAAAGCCAGGAAAACCCGCTTGGCATGCTCGGGAGCCATCACCACACGTGCTGCCACCTTGGGCTTGTTCTTTCCGGGAACGAGACGAAGAAAATCGAGCACGAATTCGGCACTCGAGTGGGTGATTACGGCTAAGTTGGAGTATACCCCGTCTTCGACTTCGGGGCTGATGTCTATCTGTACTTCTTGGTTGTTGGGTTGACTCATATTATAATAGGTATAGTAGTTTATAGAGCAAATGTACGGCAAAAACGGGAACGAGCCAAATTTCAGTGGCAAAAAGACGTCGGCAACCTTATGAGCAGACAGCCGAATGCACTCACCTCACCAATTTATGAATAATTAACCCATGCATCAAGCATAATCCTCCCCCCAAAAAGACGAAACAATAAAATGCGTAACTTTGCAGCGTCAACAGAAATATGAGACAATGAAACTTATAAAACCCTGTTTTGCACTCCTCATTATCCTCATTTCAACAGGCACATCAGCCCAAAGCCGCAACGACTCCCTGCGGGCCATGGCAAAAGCCGACAGCATGCTGCGTGCACTGCCATCGGTCAGTGTGAAGGGAGAACGCCCGACTGTGAAAGGCCGCGACGGCAAACTGATCTATAACATGCCGGCAATTCTCAAGGACCATCCGGCCGACAATGCCTATGATGCCATCAAGCTGATTCCCGGCATCAGCGAAGACAACGACAAGCTGCAGCTCATGAATCAACCGGTTACAGTGGTCATCGACGGGAAAGCCACCACCCTGACAGCCGAGCAGATATATACCTTGCTGAAAACCATCCCGTCAAGCCGCATCAAGGATGCCGAAGTGATGCTGTCGGCACCTGCACGCTACGGAGTGAAAGGAGCCATGATCAGCATCAACCTGCACCATGGTGCAACCTCGCAAACACCGCTGCAAGGCGAAATCTATGGTGCAGCCCGGCAGAAACACGACTGCAACTTTGAAGAACGTGTCAATCTGGCTACAGCAAAAGGCAAATGGACGGCAGACCTGCTCTATGACCACCTGCACGGCAACTACTACGGCTGGCGCAACACAACATCACACCACACACTGGCCAACGGCGAGGCTCGCGACTTCATAAGCAACAACATTGTCGGCACAAGACGTCACAACCATTCATGGAGGTTGGGAGCCGACTACAATCTGGGTGTAGACCACAGTCTGAGCTTTGCCTATAACGGCAAATATTCAACCGGCCACAACTATGAGACAACTTCCCTTGACATCGAGTCAAAAAGCCGGCACAGCGGCACAAGCACCCTGCAGAACGCACGTGCCGACTACCAGGCTCCCTTCGGACTGAAAGCGGCATTGGAATATACCTTCTATTCAAATCCCGGACGGCAAACCCTAAACAGCACCATCGCCGACCAAACACTTCACTTCATCGCACTAAGCAGACAAAGAATCAACCGCTGGAAGCTCTCTGTGGGACAAACACACAATCTCGGCACATGGTCTCTGAACTACGGGCTGCACTGCCAAACAAGTACAGACAACGGCCTGCAGACCTACGAACGGCTGGACCCGACATCGGCCGAAACACCCGACGACATCCGAACACGCCATCAGGAAGAAATTGCCAACCTATATGCCGGACTGACGAAAAACCTTGGCAACAAACTCTCGGCAGACCTCTCGCTGGCAGCCGAATACTATCACTCCTATACATGGCACCGCTGGGACCTCTATCCGTCGCTTAACCTGAACTACCAACCTGCAAACGGGCACATGCTGCAGCTCAGCTTCGCAAGTCAGAAGGACTTTCCCCCATACAGCGTCCTCAAAAACACTACAACCTATACCGACGGAGGATACGGACTTGTCATCGGAAACCCCTACCTGCAACCCGCTGGCATCTATAAGACACAACTTGTTTACATACTGAAAAACAAGTACCAATTCAGCATTTGGTACAACTACACCAGCGACTATTTCATGCAGACGCCCTATCAAAGCACCGAGCAATATGTACTCAACTACAAGTTCCTTAACTATGACTTCAGTGCCCAATGGGGCATCATGGCCTCACTGCCCCTGAGCATCGGAAAATGCATAAAGACAAGAGCCAACTTCATGGGCCTATGGAAAAAAGAAAAAGACACTGATTTCTACGACATGGCTTTTAACCGCGACCGTGCTTTCATCGTCATAAACCTCATGAATGCCTTCGTCATCAGCAAAAAACATGACCTGACTCTCAACGTGGATGGCAACTGGCGCACAACATCCGTGCAAGCCACCTACACCATTCCGTCCACATGGCAGGCCGACATCTCCCTGCAACACAACTTCGCCAACAAGAAGGCCTCACTCAGACTCTATGCCAACGACATCTTCGAAACCCAACATCCCGACCCTTATATAAGGTATGCAGGGCAACACATGGATATGAAGTTGAGCTGCTATCGTGAAATAGGACTGTCATTTTCCTACCGCTTCGGCGGCTACAAGGAAAAGCAGCACAAACAGCTTGACACCAAACGTTTCTGAAAACACCCGACAATGCCGGCAACACCAACCAAGAAAAAACAAACGGCAAGGCAGACTTTCGGAAGCAAAGCCCGGCAAATCGAACATCCGAGCGGCAAACCACACTGAACAAAAACAAGATAAGACAAAAATAATCCGGCAAACCCTTGCAGGGAATTAAAAGAATGCGTAATTTTGCGCCCACAAAAACGTATCAGAAATAATAAACTAAAAACATAACGCAAAGTATGATAGTAGTTCAAGTTAAAGATGGCGAGAACATCGAAAGAGCATTGAAGAAGTTTAAGAGAAAGTTTGAAAAGACCGGCATCGTAAAGGAATTGCGCAGCCGCCAGCAGTTTGACAAGCCTTCTGTTAAGCGCCGCATTGCCAAAGAACACGCCATTTACGTGCAGGCTCTCCACCGCGAAGAAGCTTAAATCGCAATTTTTAAACGTTTTTATTTCTGAGAACCGCACCTTTTGCGTACATTCGTATCGCAATAAACGCAAAAGGTCATGCTGAAAGAAAGGTTTCTACATTATCTCACCGCCGAGAAAAACTATTCAAAGGCAACAGTAGACGAATATGACTTCGTCTTGACAAAGTTCGGAGAATATGTAGAAAACCAAGGACGGAAACTTGACTGGCAGACAATCAACGAAGGTGATCTTCGTGAATGGATTGTCGCATTGATGAATAGAGGAAGCGCAGCCTCATCCGTAAACACATGGATGAGTGCGCTTCGCTCATTTTATAAATACCTGCTGTCGAGAGGCCTCGTCAAAACAGACCCCACACGCCGGATAGAAGGCCCCAAAAGAACAAAGGCACTGCCCTGCTTCATCAGAGAAAGCCAAATGGACAAACTGCTGGACAGCACAGCCTTTCCGCAAACCTACGAAGGCGTGCGCGACCATGCCATTCTGCTGACATTCTATACCACAGGCATACGGCTCTCGGAACTGACATCACTCAACCTGAGCGACATAGACCTGACAGTGATGACCCTCAAAGTGACCGGAAAACGCAACAAGCAGCGCCTCATCCCCTTCGGCCAGGAAATGAAAGCCGAAATGCAACAATACATCGCAAAGCGCAATGAAGCAGCATCCGACCAAAGCTCCACGGCACTGTTTCTCGGCAACAAAGGCAAACGTATCACCAAATCTGCCGTGCAAAGGATCGTAAAAAACTGTCTCGGACAAATCACGACACAGAAAAAACGCAGCCCGCACGTACTGCGACACACCTTTGCCACCGCCATGCTAAACCACGGGGCAAACATCGAAGTGGTCAAAGAACTGCTGGGGCACGAAAGCATAGCCACAACAGAAATCTACACCCACACAACATTTGAAGAACTCAAAAGAATATACAAACAAGCCCACCCAAGGGCATAAAACAAAAAGCCATGGATATCAAGATTCAATCAATTCACTTTGACGCAACGGAAAGGTTGCAGCAGTTCATCGAAAAGAAACTGGAAAAAGTCAGCAAGGCAAACGAGGACGCACGCAAAGCCGAAGTAACCCTCAAAGTGGAAAAGCCCGAAACAGCCAAAAACAAACAGACATCCATCAAGGTTTCAATGAAAGGCATCGATCTGTTTGTAGAAAAAACATGCGACACTTTTGAAGAAGGAGTTGACCTTTGCACAGAATCACTGCTCCGTCAGGCAGAAAAATACAAGGAAAAACAAAAAGGCAAATAAAAAAAGCGCCTAAAGTTTTTGCATGTAAGAAATAATGTATACCTTTGCACCCGTTTCGAGTTGAAAGCAGCACAGAAATACTCACAAGTATCCTTGACACGCTGCTTAAAACGGGAGGGGCAGTTTCCAGAGTGGCCAAATGGGGCAGACTGTAAATCTGCTGGTTCTTGCCTTCGGTGGTTCGAATCCATCACTGCCCACAAACAGAGAAAAACAGAATGCGGAAATAGCTCAGTTGATAGAGCACTAGCCTTCCAAGCTGGGGGTCGCGGGTTTGAGTCCCGTTTTCCGCTCTTTTCGCTGTAATAGCTCAGTGGTAGAGCACTTC
>DJPH01000029.1:12242-12363 GCA_002439755.1 Prevotellaceae bacterium UBA6417
AGGTCCCGAGTTCAAATCTCGGTTACAGCTCGAAAAAACATAGAAACAATCATTAAATAAATAAGGAAGCTATGGCTAAAGAAAAATTCGAGCGTACCAAACCGCATGTAAACATCGGTAC
>DJPH01000070.1 GCA_002439755.1 Prevotellaceae bacterium UBA6417
TATTGTCAATCTCTTGAGTGCAATCGCCGCATACTGCTACTTCCCAAAGAAACCTTGTATCAATGTCTCGAGAACGATTGACACGCAACCAACCTTGTTCTGATTTCATCGAACTCACGTTAATCTATGATTCCTTGGGTGCGGATACCATATATACACTTGCCATCAATCGTGCCGCATGCATACAGGCCGCTTATGGTGAAAAGGCCTATCGCAAGGAACTAAGGGCCATTTGGAGAAAGCACAAGAAAAATGTCTATAAAGATTGGGACAAAAAATTGTCAGACGAAGACTGGCATTTGTTGTGGGACGACTTTGATTACAGGGATTTCAGTTATTGCACTCTTGCACCGATTGAGATTAGCAAGATCAATAAAATTCTTTATGGGGTGGAATTGGAGGATAAATAATCTCGTCTACTATTCAATAGAAAGAAGCGGTCATGCAAAATTGCGGTCGACAGATAAAGTAGCAACCCGAACTATTTGCCTGAATGATATTGTATATAGAGATACAATTGGCGTTTTTTATATTGTAAACAACTGCATTCAGAACAAAGCAAGCTGAATGTGCCAATCATTCTCTCAAGGCTCAACGCCGAGAACTGACAGATAGCTTTTCAATGAGATACGGCTGTGGCAGCACGTGTTGGTTTCCCGAAATCATCACGGGCACCGTGCGATAACGCCCTGCATACTCGCGGTTAATACCGTGTAGGACAAGAGCGTGTATCTCCTTTATCGTGCGCTCTATTATCTCTAATTCGTTCTTTGCAAAATCTTTGATGTAATCTATGGCCTCGGCATGGTTTATTGCCTCCAAGTGTTCTCGCATTGACTTGCCGGCAATGGTCACGCCCTTATTCACGACAAGTTCTGTTTCCTGCAACGTGAGCGTGTTCCCCTCAATCCTGTTGCTCTCGTATGTGTATTCAATGGCAAAAGCCTCATCTATTTTTCAGAGCATCAGCTCCCGTTTCAGCCATATTTGCAACACCGGGTCTGTAATCACGACCTGGCGCTTCTCAATCTCAATAAGTTCCTTTTTAATCAATGCACACTTTATGATGTTGACATTGGCCGAAGAACCGAGCTGATACTTTTGCAAAACAGCCTGCGTTGTAAATTCGCTGTGAATCCCATCTGTCACGGCCCGCAGGAAATTCATCTGATAGGTCGTGAGGCTTTCCGTCTGCTTCTCGAACAAGGGCGTATTCTGGTCTATAAGATCCTGACAGGCTGCTTCAAAATCTTGTTCTGTGGCCGTTTTATCCGTACGTATCCAGACCAGCCAGGCCAACTGCTGTACATATGAAGAATGATTGTCGACTTTGTGACAAATTATTTCGGCAAGCTCTTTTGAAATATGTTTGCCTGTTGCCTCGAAACGACCGCATATATAGTCAATCCAATTAGTAGTTGCTATCTTCTGCAAATAGATGGCATCACCAAACTTGTAAAACGGCAGGCTCTTTTTCTCGAACAATTCATTCATCAAATGCTTCTTACTTCCAAACAAACAATAAGATACTGATTTCTGCAACTGCCATACCGAGCGAAGCCGCTTTTGGAAAATCTTTGAATCCTTGAACTCGGCTATCTGCTGAAACTCATCAATGCAAACAACAATACGGTAACCCTTCTTTCGGGCTATCTTTTCGGGAAGTTGCAAAATTTCCTCCACATCGCTGTTCTTTGGATTTATTTCAAGTGATATGGAAAAATCAGTCATCGGATCGACCCCCATCGAAATTCGGGGACTGATATGCGAAAGAAACGATTTGATATATTCCAACCATTCGTCCACTTTAGATGATGTTTGCTTTAGAACGGCAGAAGCAAAAGCTTCATAAAAATCACTGTCACTACGACAAGAAAAGACATCAAGATATACCATCTTCAATTGATCGGACTGCGCTAAACCACAGACTTTTCTGACCAACGATGTTTTTCCCCAACGACGGGGTGAAATCAATACGGTATTCACTCCATTATGGAAATTCAACAGCAAGCGTTCTGTTTCTTTCTCACGATCGGTAAAGTTATCGCCCGAAGTGGCAATACCGAAGACAAAAGGCTTATTCTCCATTATTCTTCATACAAAATCAGAGGCAAAGATAGGTAATAAAATTATTACTAACAACATTATTACTAATTATTGCTGTCCGGTAAAACTCCAAACAGCATAAATATCCTGACAGGCAATCAGACAAAAAGATAACGTGAGTTCAACGCATTCAGAACAAAGCAAGCTGAATGTGCCAATCATTCTCTCAAATCTCAACGCCGAGAACTGACAGATAACTTTTCAATGAGAATATTTCGGCCTCAACAACGAGTCTTTGAAATGGCACAGGATCTGTATGTGAGGCTTCAAGTGCGAAGTAATATGCACGGCGCGTGTCATTGTCTCCTTTGAGGTTCACGATGGTGTAGCCGTGGCGCAACAGGCAAAGGTTCATCAGCAGTCTTGAAGTGCGTCCGTTACCATCAATAAATGGATGGATGCGTACAAGTTCATCGTGAAGATAGGCCGCTATCAACACGGGATGCACTTTTTCTTTTTCCATCTCTTTGAACTTTATCATGAAGTCTTCCATCTGCTTTTCAATGAGATACGGCTGTGGCGGCACGTGCTGGCTTCCCGAAATCATCACGGGCACCGTGCGATAACGCCCCGCATACTCACGATTGATACCGTGTAGGACAAGAGCGTGTATCTCCTTTATCGTGCGCTCTGTTATCTCTAAATCGTTCTTTGCAAAATCTTTGATGTAATCTATGGCCACGGCATGGTTTATTGCCTCCAAGTGTTCTCGCATTGACTTGCCGGCAATGGTCACGCCCTTGTTAACGACAAGTTCTGTTTCCTGCAACGTGAGCGTATTCCCCTCAATCCTGTTGCTCTCGTATGTGTATTCAATGGCGAAAGCCTCATCTATTTTTTTCAGAGCATCAGCAGGAAGAGGACGAAGCGTAGCCAAACGTGCTTTCAGAGAATCGCATTCCTGCAATAGCTTTTTCAGTTCTTCTGTCACCATGGTCTATATTAACGTGAGTTCGACGAAATA
>DJPH01000049.1:0-33303 GCA_002439755.1 Prevotellaceae bacterium UBA6417
CTTGGTAAGAGACCGACTGCAAGACATACTTTTCCAAAAATCAAGACATTAGATGGCTTTTGTCGGAACTGTTTTTTCATATCACAGACTTTTCTTTCCAAAAAACGACTCCCCGGGATTTGTAATATGTTCTGCCTATGCCATGATTTCTCTTGTGATTTTGTTTCATTTGCATAGATGTCTCATTTTCCCGGATGTTACGTATCAAACTGTTTTATAGCCTATTGCGAAATGGGGGGGGGTAATTTTGCTGTCTTTTTTTCGGGGAAATAGTTGCCTGCGTTAAATGATTTTTGTAGTTTTGCAGTCGCTTGCAGTCGGTCTCTTACCAAGAGACCGACTGCTTTTCTGCTCCATTTTCGAGCGAAAAAGTGAGCGAGACTCAACTCTTTTTTACAGCCAACAACCCGCTGAAAATCATTCGTACACGGCTCGAAGGAATTCTTTTCTGAACAAACGACTTTCTGAGACTTTCAAATCTTGCCACAACGAATTTTTCTCGAAAAGACGGGAAAAGGGCTTTCGCGCTTGATTATTTCAAAATCGCCCTTATTATTTCAGGAACAAAAGGCTTTTAATCAGAAAAGGAAGCCTGTCTTTTTTCACGAAAAGGCTGCAAAACCGCCCATTTCGGACATCACAAAAAGTGAGGCTGACAATGAAATGAGAAGATGAAAAGCCGAAAAACAAAAGCGAAAAGGCAGATCCGTTTTCACCGGCGTAACAGACAAGTCACAAGAGCACATTTTTTGCTAACGAAGCTAAGCCTATAAAACCCACTACCAAGTGCCATAGGGGGGCAAAGATTTTACCAAAAAATGCCCATTGGATTTTCATTCCCTTCCAAGGGTACAGATGCGGGATGCTATTTTTGGAAAAAAGAAAAGTTGACGCTGCCGTAGGAACGATGCTCCACGAAATGCGGATGAGACGAAAAATCCAAGTTTTTCCCATGCTCCAATATAAACAAAGCCCCGTCTTTCAAAAGACTGGCCGAAAAGATTCGGTCGGGAATCTCGGGCAATTCGGGCAGGGCATAAGGCGGATCGGCAAAGATCAAATCGAATTGCTCGGAACTACGCTGGATATAGCGGAAGGCATCCATGCGGAGAATGACCGAAGCCTTGTCCTGCAATTTGGTCATGATGCTGCGGATGAAAGCAAAATGCCGAGAATCCTTTTCGACCGAAACAACGCGAGCACAACCTCGCGACAAGAATTCGAGAGATATACTTCCGGTTCCGGCAAAGAGATCCAATACGGAAAGTTCCTCAAAATCGACCATGTTGCACAAAACATTAAAAAGGTTTTCCTTGGCGAAGTCGGTAGTGGGGCGCGCCTTAAAATTAGACGGTATGTCAAAATGTCTTCCTTTGTATTTTCCGGTTATCGCTCGCATATCATATAACTCAGATATCCATTAAACAAATCATCAATAGGCGCGCAACAAGAGCGTCACCAAATCGTAGGGTAAATCCTTCTGCAAAGCTGCCACATTCGAATTGAACTCTTCTTCGGCCCTCAGCAGCGAAAGGTGATGCACATAGGGTTGAAGCTCGGGCTGAAGCTGTTCGGCCATATCACGATCGCCACCCAAATAAAGTTCATCGGTTTCCTGACGAAAATGCCAAAGCTGCATAGCCTGGAGAACGTAGTAGGCCGCATCACGCAAATGATGGAGCGCATAGCTGTTGTACAATTCCATCTTGCCATTGCGAAAGGCCGAAAAACTCATGCGCCGAGGTGAAAGGCTCACAAAAAAACGTCCGCACGAAAGTGCCGTGCGACTACACGAAGCAAAATGGAGCAATTGGGGTGTTTCGGCACTTTGAAAAAGAATATTTGGGAACGTCTCTTCGAGAGTATGGCACACGTCCTTGTCGGCGGCAAACAACAATACGGCATTGAGATGGGGAAGTGTATCATAGAAGACACGAAGACGACGACGGTTGCCCGAAAAATTAAAGAAGTACAAGTCTTCAGTCAAATCTTCCTCAAATTCACTCAGCGGCACCAAAGTAGCCGGTCCTTCCATGAGCACCCGAACATAATTGAAGTCGCCACGCGTCAAAGTCACCCGGCCAACAGCTTCATGGATATTGGCGTTAAGGGATATATCAGGCTTGACCTTATAGACAACATAATTCACCGTCTGACGACGGAGATGGTCATAGCGCGCAAATATCACCTCGCTATCACTGATGCGTATATACAATGTATCGCTGTCTCCCAACTTCATGCCGAACTAATCTTCAAACAGTGAACAAAGGTAAACAAAAAACGCTAAAACGAGAACCTGCAAGCCTATGAAACCTGCAAAACAAGTCGAAAAACAGATGTAGCCACAAAAAAGCAGACAAAAGAAATGCAGAACCTAAAATTAAATACTAATTTTGCGAAGCTAATATTTCGAACCGTTCTCGGTGACACACTTATCAGACAAAAGTTTTAATCATGAATAAAAGACTCATCATTCTCTTTATTGTCCTCACCGCATCAGTGGCAACTTGGGCAGCACAATGGTCGGCCAAATGGATTCAGGCCGCCGACAACAAAGACTCCATCAACACCTGGCAGATTTTCAAGAAAAGCGTTCATCTGAACGACGTTCCAGAAAACGTAACTGCCAGAATCGCTGTCGACTCCAAATACTGGCTGTGGGTAAACGGGAAACAAGTGGTCTTTGAAGGCGGACTGAAACGCGGTCCTTCACCCAAGGACACTTATTTCGACGAAGTGGACATTGCTCCATACTTAAAAAAAGGTTCCAACACCATTGCCCTGCTCACCGTATTCTTTGGCAAAGAAGGATTCAGCCACAAGAACAGTGGTCACGGCGCCCTACTCTTTGAAGCGCAAGCCGGAAAGACAAAAATCATTTCAGATGAGAGCTGGGAAGCAGCCGTTTACAAGGCCTACGGCCGCGATGACCATCCCAAGCCCAATTGGCGACTGCCCGAAAGCAACATCTGCTTTGACGGACGCAAAAGTCTGGGCAACTGGCAAAAGCCGGAATACAGCCGCAAATTCCCAAAAGCAAAAGTTTTCAATGCCAATGCCATCAACGAAACCTACGGCCAACTGGTGCTGCGTCCCATACCACTTTTCAAAGAATTCGGTCTGAAAGACTATGTAAGCAGTAGTTTCGATGAAAAAACACGTATCTTGACATGCCGGCTTCCCTATGACGCACAAATCACCCCTTATCTGAAAGTGCAGGCCAAAGCAGGTGACACAATCGTCATACGCACCGATCATGACGTAGTAGGAGGAGAATCGTGCATCAGAGCCGCCTACATAACTCGCAACGGCATTCAGGAATACGAAAGTCTCGGATGGATAAACGGAGACCTCGTGTTCTACAAAATTCCCAAAGGGACAAAGGTTATCAGCGTAAAATACCGCGAATCGGGCTATGACACCGCATTTACGAGCGATTTCAAATGCAATGACGAGTTTTTCAATGAGCTGTGGAAACGCTCCGTACGCACCATGTACGTAAACATGCGCGACACCTATTTTGACTGTCCCGACCGCGAACGCTCGCAATGGTGGGGCGATGTGACCAACGACATACAACAAAGCTTCTACGTATTTTCTCCATCATCATGGAAACTGGTTGACAAAGGCATTTATGAACTTGTCAACTGGCAGCGCGAAAACGGAACATTCTTCTCACCCATACCAACCGGCAATTGGAACCAAGAACTACCCTGCCAAATGCTAATGTCGGTGGGATGGTACGGATTTCGCGCCCAGGCTTTCTACAGCGGTGACTACAGCTTTGTAGCACCTGTCTACGACCGCGTACACAAATACCTGCACGATGTGTGGAAAGTCGACGGTGACGGATTTGCCGAAACGCGCAAAGGCGAATGGGCCTTCGCCGATTGGGGAGATCACATAGACTTGGAGCTCATCACTGCCGAATGGTACTATTTGGCTCTGAAAGGCGAAAAAGAATTTGCCGAAGAACTGCAAAAAACTGCCGATGTAGCCCAAATAGACCAAATGATGAAGAAAATGGAACAGAACTTCAACAAACGCTTCTGGAAAGGCGACCACTACCGCTCGGCAAGCTACAAGGAAAAAGAACCGGACGACCGCGCACAGGCTTTGGCCGTATTGTGCGGATTCGTAGACAAGGACAAATATCCGGCTTTGATGAAAGTATTCGACAAGTCGCGCTATGCCAGCCCTTTCATCGAGCTATATGTGCAACTGGCCCTGTTCCAAATGGGAGAAGGAAAATTTGCCCTCGAACGGGCCAAGGAAAGATACTCGCAAATGCTCAAATATAAAGACAAGACCACCCTGTTTGAATTCTGGCAGATCACGGCAAGCGTCAACCACGGATGGTCAAGTGGCATGACAACCATCCTGGCACAGGAAGTATGCGGGATACGTCCCACCTCACGCGGATTCGAGACGTTCGAAATACGCCCGGAAATGGCTGGACTAACCGACATATCAACCAATGTGGAAACAAAATACGGATTTATCCGCGTACACCTAAAAAAAGAAGGAAACACCACCAAACTGAACCTGACAGTACCTCAAGGCACCCGGGCAACAGTAAATCTTGGAGGAAGCGTCAGCCAAGTGGAAGCCGGCACATACGAAATCAGCGCACAAACCGACTGAACATACCCAATCATCCAAAATGCGGAAACAGGAACTTTCATACACCTGTTCCGCATTTTGAATTATAGCTAAGAAGTAAACCGGCCAAAGCATGCGATGCATGTCAAAAGCCATAGGTTAAGGACTTTAAAGCTTTGTAAGCACAAAAAAGAAGAGAAGATTTTGTCTTCACCTGATTTTCCACTATCTTTGCAACGCAATATTTATACTTACTAAGGATATGGGTAAAATCATAGCTTTGGCCAACCAAAAAGGCGGTGTAGGCAAGACGACAACATCAATCAACCTTGCAGCGTCTTTGGCAACGTTGGAGAAGAAAGTACTTTTAATCGACGCTGACCCGCAAGCCAATTCATCCTCAGGCATCGGAGTGGATTTCAATGATATCGATACATCTATATATGAGTGCATCATCAACGGTATCGACCCTCATGAAGCCATCTACACCACAGACATTGATGGAATGGACATTATACCTTCGAATATCAATTTGGTAGGAGCCGAGATAGAAATGCTGAACCTGGAAAACAGAGAAAAGGTGATGCAACGCATCATTGCCCCCTTGAAAGACGAATACGACTATATCCTGATAGACTGTTCACCATCATTGGGACTTATCACCGTGAATGCTCTGACTGCGGCCGACTCTGTAATAATACCCGTACAATGCGAATATTTTGCCCTCGAAGGAATCAGCAAGTTGCTAAATACCATCAGAATCATTAAAAAGCGGCTCAATCCGGATTTGCAAATAGAAGGATTCCTCCTGACCATGTTTGACAGCCGCCTAAGGCTGGCCAATCAGATTTATGACGAAGTAAAGCGCCATTTTCAGGAACTGGTGTTCAAAACAGTCATAATGCGTAATGTAAAACTCAGTGAAGCACCAAGCCACGGCATGCCTGTAATTCTGTATGATGCCGAATCAAAGGGAGCAGTCAATCATTTGGCTCTTGCCAAAGAAATCATCAAGAAGAACGAAAAATAATGGCCATACACAAAAAATACCAAGCCCTTGGCAAAGGATTGGATGCTCTTATTTCCAACGAAGAAGTGACCACACAAGGTTCTTCGTCAATCAATGAAATATCCATTGACCGTATTACAGCCAATCCCAACCAACCACGGAGAGAAATCGATGAAACTGCATTGGAAGAGCTTGCAGATTCTATCCGCCAGATAGGAATCATACAGCCCATCACACTACGTCAAATGGACAATGGCTCTTATCAGATTATCGCCGGTGAACGCAGATGGCGCGCGTCCCAATTAGCCGGGCTCAAATCGATACCGGCCTATGTCAGGACCGCGAGCGACGAGAAGATGATGCAGATGGCACTTGTCGAAAACATCCAGAGAGAAGATCTGAATGCCATAGAAATTGCGCTGGCCTACAACAACTTGATAGAACAATACCACCTGACGCAAGAACAACTGTCGGAAAAAGTCGGAAAAAGGAGGACAACCGTTGCCAATTATCTGCGTTTACTAAAATTGCCGGCTGAAGTACAAATGGCCTTACGCAACAAAAGCATAGACCAAGGTCACGCACGGGCATTGCTGGGTTTGCAAAGTCCATCGTCTCAACTGAAACTGTTCAAGGAAATCGAGAAGAACGGATATTCGGTGCGCAAAGTGGAAGAAATGGTTCAAGCCCTCAACAACGGTGAAAGCATCGTAAGCGGAAAGCGCACGCTAAAAGCCTCCAAACAAGCATCAGAAGCATTCACGACATTCAAGGAGCACTTGTCGGGAATCTTTCATTCAAAAGTGCAAATGACATGTACGCCGAAAGGAAAAGGCAAAATCAGCATACCTTTTAACTCGCAGGAAGACCTGGAAAGGCTCATGAGTTTATTCGATACAATAAAGGAATGAAAACGAAGAATGCACTTATTCTTACAGTAGTCATTCTTCTTGCAGAAATTATCCTTGCGTCCTGTCCCTTGCACGCTCAAGAAGCAACCGACACTTTACATGTTGCCAATGACAGCACCATGCAAGTCGGCATGCTCTATACAGACAGTATCATCAATGCGGCAGGTAGTCATACACACAAAAAAGACACGCGGTTCGTTCCGGACCCCAAGCGGGCACTATGGCTGTCGTTAGTTATTCCGGGAGCCGGACAGATCTACAATAAAAAGTACTGGAAACTTCCCATCATCTATGGCGGATTTATCGGTTGCACATACGCTCTACTATGGAACCAGCAGATGTACAAAGACTATTCTCAAGCCTACATCGATATCATGGATGATGATCCGAATACGGCCAGCTACCTGAAAATGCTACCTCTGGGATATGACATAACAGGAAAGGAAGAGCAGTTCAAGAATATATTCAAACACAAGAAAGACTTCTACCGTCGTTACCGTGATTTGAGTATTTTTGCTTTTATAGGTGTCTATCTCATTTCCGTCATCGATGCCTATGTAGATGCGCAACTATCGACTTTCGATATCAGCAAAGACTTGTCAATGAAAGTAGGGCCGGCCGTATTCCAACAGGACAGACACTTGGGAAACAACATGCAAGCTGTTGGAGTGCAATGCAGTTTCTCTTTCAAAACACACAAATAAAAAATATGAAGAGCTTTAGACTATTTATCATTTTACTCGTAATGTCTTGTCCAGTAGCCTTGGCGCAGCAAGACAGCAATGAAGATCTGAACCTGCCAGAGGGTATGTTGGAAAACACAGACTCGCTCATTGCTGCTTGGAACATGAGCAAGTTTTATCAAATTGATACTCTCTCACAATTAGCAGACATCAATCCCTATTTTGAAAATGCCGTCTACATGGATCGCCTGAAAAGGATTCCGACTGTCATGGACATGACATACAACGACATTGTGCAAAAATACATTGACCAATATACAGGAAGACTTCGCCACTCCGTATCCTACATGTTGGGAGCCTATAATTTCTATGTACCCATCTTCGAGGATGCCCTGATGCTCCACCAAATACCTCTTGAACTGAAATACCTGCCGGTCATCGAATCAGCCTTTAACCCTCGAGCCAGAAGTCGTGTAGGCGCGACAGGCCTGTGGCAATTTATGCCGGCAACCGGAAAGCGCTATGGATTGGAAATAAACAGTCTCGTAGACGAGCGATGCGATCCTATCAAAGCTTCATATGCGGCCGCCAAATATCTGAAAGATTTGTATGACATTTTCAATGACTGGACATTGGTTATCGCAGCATACAACTGTGGACCAAACAATATCGTAAAAGCCATACATCGGGCCGGCGGAGAACACGACTACTGGAAAATCTATCCATACCTGCCACGCGAAACACGTGGATATGTCCCTGCATTCATTGCTGCCAACTACGTGATGAACTACTATACAGACCACAACATTCTGCCGATGCACGTAAGCATGTCGACTAACACGGATACAATCATTGTGAACAAAGACGTCAAGATGGAAAAGATTGCCAACCTATGCAACATTGATATCAATGAGCTGCGGGCTTTGAATCCGCAATATTCCACTTCGCTTATCCCCGGTTACAAGATGCAGTGTACATTGCGGATGCCACAAAAAAACATACTTGCCTTCATTGACCTGCAAGATTCTATCTATAAAGACACAAAAGATGATATTGCCGTCAAGGCTGAAAGCAACATATCCATTTCGGACAACAAAACTAAAAAAATACGTTCATCGCGCAGTTCACGGCGCAGCCGAACAAGAACTGTAACTGTACGAAGTGGGCAAACTCTATCCGAAATAGCCGAGAGAAACAACACCACCGTTGCCAAGCTCAGACGACTCAACGGCATCAAGGGAAGCAACATCCGTGCTGGGAAAAAGATCAGAGTAAGATAATAAAACCGACAAGAAAGAAATGGCAGACGAGAAAATACCGGCCGAAACACCTCGGGAGCAAGAAGAGCGTGAGGAAAAAATGATTTATGATGCCTTCCGGAAATTGTTGGATACCTATCTGGCTTCAAATCACCGCAAGAAGGTCGACATTATTACTCGCGCATTCAACTTTGCCAAACAAGCACACAAAGGAGTACGCCGCCGCTCTGGTGAACCTTACATCCTGCATCCCATCGCAGTGGCTCAAATAGCCTGCGGAGAAATAGGCTTGGGTTCGACATCCATATGTGCCGCCCTCTTGCACGATGTGGAAGAAGACACAGACTATACCTACGAAGACATCCGCAATCTCTTTGGCGAAAAGATTGCCAACATTGTTGAAGGCCTCACTAAAATATCTGGTGGCATTTTCGGTGACCGCGCCTCATTACAAGCAGAAACATTCAAAAAGCTACTGCTAACCATGAGCGATGACATTCGTGTCATTCTCATAAAAATTGCAGACCGTTTGCACAACATGCGCACTCTTTCGAGCATGCTGCCCAGCAAGCAATACAAGATTGCCGGCGAGACTCTTTATATTTATGCACCTTTGGCCGACCGCCTCGGATTGAACAAAATAAAAACCGAACTGGAAAATCTCAGTTTCAAATACGAACATCCCGAAGATTACCAATCCATAACAGAGCAATTGGCTTCTACCCAGGCCGAACGCGACGACATCTTCAAGAAATTCACCCCACCCATCCGTGAGGCTCTCGACAAGATGCCTATAGACTATCAAATCGTTTCACGAATCAAAAGTCCCTATTCCATTTGGACAAAAATGCAAAACAAACATGTCACATTCGATGAGATATTTGACATACTTGCCATACGCATCATCTTCACCCCACACAATCCCAAAGAGGAAATCAATGATTGCTTCAACATCTACGTTGCTCTCACGCAAATATACAAATCACACCCCGACCGCTTCCGCGACTGGGTAAGCCACCCCAAAGCAAACGGATATCAGGCTTTGCATGTAACACTGATGAGCAATGAAGGAGAATGGATTGAAGTACAAATACGCTCGCAACGCATGGACGACATCGATGAGCAGGGTGTTGCAGCACATTGGAAATACAAATCCCGCGATGGGAATAACCAGGATGAAGATGACAAAATGGACGGATGGCTTCATACCATCAAAGAAATACTTGATGACCCACAACCCGACACGCTTGATTTGCTCGACACGATAAAACTCAACCTTTTTGCTTCTGAGATCATCGTATTCACCCCGAAAGGAGAAATCAAATCCATGCCGGCCAATGCAACTGCTCTTGACTTTGCGTTCAGCATCCACTCGTTCTTAGGCACTCATTGCATCGGTGCCAAGGTCAATCACAAGCTTGTTCCGCTGATGCACCACCTCAAAAGCGGTGACCAAGTTGAAATACTTACATCGCGCAACCAACAGGTAAAAAGCGAATGGCTCAAATATGTTACCACGGCTAAGGCTAAAAGCAAAATACAGACATGCCTGCGCAAAATGAACCGCGAGACAGAGCACGAAGGGCTAAAAATCATGCAGGAATATTTCGAGAAGAAAAACATCGAAATAAACCCTGACAATATTAACAAGCTGCGCCAGCTCCACCGTTTTGAAAGCAAAGAAAGTTTCTTGCAAGCCATCGGACAAAAAAAATTCCTCCTAACTGACAATGATATTGACTACCTGCAAGGCAAGCATCATGCTTCGGGATGGCGCAAGTTCCTTCCGTTCATCAATCAGAAAAAAGAGGAACAAAATCTTGACGGAAACACAGACTTTATCAACAGCATTGACCGCAAAAAAGTACTGACGCTCACTGATTCGAACATGCATTTTTGCAAAATAGCATCTTGCTGTCACCCGATTCCGGGTGATGACTCCTTAGGATTCATTGACCAGGAAGAAAACAAGCTATACATTCATAAGCGCAATTGCAAAAAAGCGATGAAACTAAAAAGCAATTTTGGGAACAACATCATAGCGCTCAATTGGGATGTACATACACCTCTCTTCGAGACAACCATCAGCATTAGCGGAATAGACGAAAATGGCATGCTGCTTAAAATTGCCGAATCACTTTACAAGCAAGAACACGTAAATGTTGTATCACTCAACATTGCTGGCAACAACGGCATTTTTGAAGCAAAGCTCACAGTACGCGTGCACAATACAGATGAAGTAAAAAACATTTGTCTATGTCTCAAAAACATAGACAAAGTGATTAAGGCCGTCCGTTGTGACTAATTTTGCTTTTTTCTCAAAACAGCAAGCGTTTCCTTAAGCGTTGCCATCTTGCTTTCGGCATCGCTTTTCTTTTTTCTTTCAAGAGCCACAACCTGTTCGGGAGCATGAGCCACAAACTTTTCATTCGACAGTTTCTTTATGACACCTGCAAGAAAACCTTCAAGGTGTTTCAGCTCAGATTCGGCTTTTTCGATTTCGGCAGACACGTCTATCAAATCGCCAAGCGGAACGGCATATTCTGTAGTTCCGACCATAAACGCTGCAGCTCCTTCGTTCTTTGAAACCACTTCACAGACACTCTCGACATTGGCCATTTTCATAATTACCGAGTCATAGGCGGCAACAGGATTTGCGCCTGTCACTTCCAACTGCATGGCTTTCTTGGGCGAAATGTTCTTTTCGGCACGGATGCTGCGGATATTCGTAATCACATCCTTCACCACTTCCATTTCCTTCACTCTTTGCTTCCCTTCGTTAGATACCGGTGCAATGTCAAGAATGCTGACCATGATGCTTTCACCATCCTTGCGCTCATATAGATGTTGCCAAAGCTCTTCGGTTATGAAAGGCATGAACGGATGAAGCAGCTGCAACAGTTTTTCAAAGAAGCGCAACACGACCTCAAAAGTCTGCTTGTCGATAGGAAATCCATACGAGGGCTTCACCATTTCGAGGAACCATCCCGAAAACTCATCGCGGAACAAGCGGAACACAAGCATCAAGGCCTCATTCAAACGATATTTTGCATAAAGGTCTTTCATTTCGGCCGAAGTCTCGTCTAACAAGGCTTCAAACCAGGCAATGGCCAACCGTGCCGTGGCCGGCTGCTCCTCATCAGCCGTCTGCCAGCCTTTGACAAGGCGGAATGCATTCCATATCTTATTACAGAAGTTACGGCCTTGTTCGCACAATGATTCGTCAAACAAGATATCGTTGCCGGCAGGGGCACAAAGCAACATGCCCATGCGCACACCATCAGCACCGTATTTTTGAATCAGCAGCAAAGGATCTGGCGAATTACCCAACTGCTTTGACATTTTGCGTCCTTGATTGTCGCGCACGATACCCGTAAAATAAACATTGCGGAAAGGCATTTTCCCCGTGTACTCATACCCGGCCATTATCATACGGGCTACCCAGAAAAATATAATGTCAGGACCGGTCACAAGATCGGATGTGGGATAATAGTATTTGATTTCTTCGTTTCCGGGATGCATAATGCCATCAAACAATGAAATCGGCCACAACCAAGAGGAGAACCAGGTGTCAAGAGCATCTTCATCCTGTCTCAAGTCGTCAAACTTCAAATCGGCATTGCCGGTCTTTTCAATGGCCATGCGCAAGGCCTCCTCGGGTGTTTCGGCAACAACAAAGCCACCTTCTGGCAAATAATATGCAGGTATGCGATGTCCCCACCACAATTGGCGGCTGATGCACCAATCCTTGACATTCTCCAGCCAATGACGATACGTATTTTTATATTTGGCCGGATAGAAGCGAATTTCGTCATTCATAACGGGTGGAAGAGCCAAATCTGCAAAATGCTTCATCTTAAGAAACCATTGCATAGAAAGCTTCGGCTCGATAGGCACATCCGTGCGTTCCGAAAAACCTACATTATTCGTATACGCCTCCACCTTTTCCATCAGTCCGGCCGCTTGCAAATCTTTTTCTATCTGCTCGCGAACGGCAAAACGATCCATTCCCACATAAATGCCGGCTGCTTCCGAAATAGTTCCGTCAGGGTTGAAAATGTCTATACTGGCCAAATTGTGCTTTTCGCCCAGCATGTAATCGTTTACATCATGAGCCGGTGTCACTTTCAGACAGCCGGTGCCAAATTCCATATCCACATAACTGTCCTCTATTACAGGAATCACGCGGTTGACTAACGGCACAATTACCTTTTTACCACGCAGCCACTGGTTCTTGGGATCATCAGGGTTGATACACATCGCCGTATCGCCCATAATGGTTTCAGGACGTGTGGTAGCCACAACAGCATATTTTCCGGGTTCGCCCTCGACGAAATAGCGCAAATAATACAGTTTGCTGTGTTCTTCCTTATAAACCACTTCTTCATCCGACAGGGCCGTCTGAGCCTTCGGATCCCAATTGACCATACGCACGCCTCTATATATAAGTCCTTTGCGGTAGAGATCGCAAAACACATGAATGACACTCTTGGAACGGATGTCATCCATCGTAAACGCCGTACGGTCCCAATCGCACGAAGCACCCAGCTTGCGCAATTGTTTCAAGATGATGCCGCCATGCTCTTCGGTCCAAGCCCACGCATGCTTCAAAAACTCCTCGCGGGTCAAATCTTCTTTTTTAATGCCTTGTCCGGCCAAACGGTTCACAACCTTGGCTTCCGTGGCAATGCTGGCGTGGTCGGTACCGGGAACCCAGCAAGCATTGTAACCGTCCATTCGGGCACGACGGACAAGGATATCCTGAATCGTCTCGTTCAGCATATGCCCCATATGAAGTACACCCGTCACGTTAGGAGGAGGAATCACAATCGTAAAAGGCTTGCGCCCGTCAGGCTTCGAGCTGAACAACTTATGATCCAACCAGTATTGGTACCATTTTCCTTCCACCGCTTCCGAACTGTATTTGCTTGCCAATTCCATATCTGTCTGTAATTTTTATCTGAATCGTTAAAACTAAAACCATGCAAAGTTAGCGTTTTTAACCGAAATCAAGCGCACACAGGCACTTCATCTTCGACCAAAAGACGAAGATAAACGAAACCAAAAATCTTTTTTCGGTCATTTTCAGCCTTTAGGACAAAAAATATTACCTTTGCCACACAGATACACCCTATTTACAATGCATTCAAAAGAAGAAAAGATGCAAGCTTTCGGGCGTTTGCTTGACATCATTGATGAATTACGCAAAAAATGCCCCTGGGACAGCCAACAAACCAACGAGAGCCTACGTGCAAACACCATTGAAGAGACTTACGAGCTCTGTGACGCACTCATAAAAAAAGACGACAAAAATATTTGCAAAGAACTGGGCGACGTTCTGATGCATGTATGTTTCTATGCCAAGTTCGGAAGCGAAAAAGGGGCGTTCGACATTGCTGATGTTTGCAACAAGCTTTGCGAAAAACTCATATTCCGCCATCCGCATATTTATGGAACTGTACAAGCGGAGACAGCCGACCGTGTGGCCGACAATTGGGAACAAATCAAACAAAAGGAAAAAGACGGAAACAAGACAGTACTTGCAGGAGTACCAGAAGCCCTGCCCTCGCTCATCAAGGCCTATCGCATCCAAGACAAAGCGCACCACGTGGGATTCGACTGGGAAGAACCATCGCAGGTATGGGACAAGGTCAAAGAGGAAATCAACGAATTTCAAACTGAAATCGACAAAAGCCGCCTCGATGCGGCCGAAGCCGAATTTGGTGACGTGCTATTCAGCCTCGTCAATGCAGCCCGTCTCTACCACATCAATCCCGACAATGCTTTGGAACGTGCCAACAACAAATTCATCAGCCGTTTCAATTACATTGAATCAAAAACGCTCCGACAAGGACGCAACTTGAAAGACATGACATTGGACGAAATGGACGAACTTTGGAATGAGGCCAAACAATTAGAACAAAAACCCGAAAACAAAAATATAAAAGGATGAAAAGACTGCTTTTCCTGCTATCCTTGTGTGCTGCCCTGCCGAGTATTCTCTGCGCACAGACTCTCGTTTCCATACGAAAATACGGTGTTTCTCCCGAAAATACGCCATCGCAAAACCGCAAGAATCTGCAACGGGCCATCGACGAAGCTTCCAAAAGCGGCACCGCCCTCTTCGTTGAACCTGCAGAAAAAGGCTATCCCATGGAAACCGGCCTCATATTGCGGCGCAACGTGTCGCTCATCGGTGTACACGGACCTACTGGAAGAGGCACTTCATCGGCCGACCGCAAGCATCCGGTAGGTTCGCTTTTCGTTATTACCGACACCCTGAACGCATTCATCACCGTAGAATCGGCCACACAGCTCAAAGGGCTGCAATTCTGGTATCCGGATCAAAGCCACAACGACCCCACACGCATCATAGCCTATAAACCCACCATTCAAATGTCGCAAGAAAAAGCCGTGGAAGGAGTCACGCTTTCATGCCTCACCTTTTACGGCGAATATATGGCCATGGATTTCCGGGGGAGAAACGCCATCTGCGAACAAATTCTGTTTGAACACTGCTACGGATACCCCTTGAGCGGACGCTTCATCGACATTGACCGCTGCTACGACATTCCGCGCATTCTGCATTGTCATGTCAACCCCGCCAACATGCGCGAGTTCGGACGCTCGTTCAACAAGGCCGTCATCGATGCCGTTGTTTCCCGAAAGACCTATGCCTACCGCATCGAACATACCGACAACGCCCAAATGATGGACATTTTCACCTTCGGAACTTACGGAGGCATCTTTTTGGGACGCGAAACCTACGGGCAACTCACCAATTTCAACCTTGATTGCGTATGCATCGGCATCTATAAGGATGGCGGCAACAACCGAAACCGCAATTGGATGATTGCACAAGGCTCTATCATCGCCAATACCGGCGAATCGCTTGAAAACATCCATCCTTTTCTTATCGAAGGGACCGGACATGTCTCTATCACCAATGTCGAAGCCTTCTCGGGCAGCAATGGGGCACTCTCCAACGCAGGAGCCTCACACGACTTCCTCACCATTCGGGGCGACAAGCCGCTCACCGTGGCGCTCACCGGTTGCCGCATGATGAACTATGCAGCCGACAAACCCATACACAACAATAATCCAAATGCCCGCATATCCATCAACGGATGCACAGACAAGAACGGATTCATGTCACAGAATCCTTAAACAAAAGAGCAGAATTTATTCGTCGGGCAGCAGCCTTTCCATGAAAGCGTCCAAATCCTTGTCGAGCCCTTCCATCAGCTCGCCGCTGCCTACCACAATGGAATTGTCGTCGACAAGATAAAGCTCAGTGACGGTTTCCCTGTCGGCATCGACCATAAAGAATGAATATGGTTTCAGCAAGGGCAAGGATTCGATTTCTTGCTTCCGGCTTGTCAGTACCTCCCGCAAAACTGCAGCCACCGAGTCCTCAAAACCATCATCATGATTGTCAATCCAATCATCCACGATTACCGACGAAACAACCTCGTCGTCATCATTAAGCACACACAACTCGCCCGTGTCCGGTTTCACCTGAAAACACAAATCCGTCATTACATAGTCTCCGGCATCTTTGCCCGTCGGATACATCTTCAATATACCGTCTACCGCCTCATTGATACGAGCCACAGTCTGACTGTTTGCTTCCATAATCGCTTAAATTGAAAATTCAGAATCCAAAAGTACAAAAAAACCGTCGTCCGCAAATCTACTCCCATCTTTTTTTGCCCTTTAAGCGTCAAAATCAATCTACATGCCCTTGTTTCCGAAAAGCCGGAAGCACAAAAAAGCGCCATGATTTTCGTAACTTTGCAGTCATCTCACAACAGAAACAAAAAAACACCATGCCATGTTTTCAGGAATCATAGAAGGAATGGCCACCGTCACGGCCATCGAAAAAGAACAAGAGAATGTCAACCTTACGCTCCATTGCCCTTTCGGCCAGGAACTCAAACCCGCACAAAGCCTCGCCCACAACGGGGTGTGTCTCACCGTTGTAAAAACTATGGGCGACTCCTATGTAACAACGGCTATGAAAGAGACCTTAGACCGTTCCAACCTGGGGCAACTCCAAGTGGGAGACAAGGTAAACCTTGAAAGAGCCATGCCATTGGGAGAACGTCTGGACGGACATATCGTGCAAGGTCACGTCGACGAAACCGCCATATGCACCGCTGTCGAGGATGCCGAAGGAAGCTACACCTACACTTTCGAATATCCTCTCAACAGGGAAATGGCACGCAAAGGATACTTCACCGTTGACAAAGGATCAGTCACCGTCAACGGCGTGAGCCTCACCGTATGCAACCCCACCGACAATTCCTTTCAGGTAAACATCATTCCATTCACCTACCAACACACCAACTTCCACGCCATCCGCGTGGGAACACGCGTCAACATCGAATTCGACATCTTGGGAAAATTCATCAGCCGCTTGAGCCATTTCAACTAAAACGGGAGAAACGGCTCGAAAGCCGCCCGCTCCATTTCTTATAATGCCAAAGCCCGCAGTTCAGACGTTTCGAACTACGGGCTTTGTGCCTTCAATTACAGAATCACTCGTGACAATTCGCATTAAGCCGCCACTTATTACAATATTGCAGCCGTATTTTGCAAAATCAAGACTTGGTTTTTACCGACCAAGACTTGGTTACCTATAATCAAGTCCTGGTTATTAAAAATCAAGACTTGGTTCTGCAATTTTCAAGTTTTCTTTTGCAAAATCCAGCCGGGATTCGGTAAATGCACCTTATTAAGTATTAAGTTGCAATATTTCTCAAACTTATTCAGTATCTTTGCATCTGCAGATTACGGTCAATAGAATCCAAAAGACAGAACATGAAAAATTTTTCACCAAAACCGTGGGTATCACCACAACCTGTGCTAATTATCGGCACATATAATGAAGAAGGAGTTGCCAATGCCATGAACGCCGCTTGGGGCGGCCAGTGGGATATGAAGGAAATCTTTATCTCAATGGGGAAACATGCCACAACGGACAACTTGAAACGCAATGGCGAATTTACCGTAGCCTTTGCTACTAGGAAGACCATGGTTGCTTGCGACTTCGTTGGCATCGTATCGGCCAAAACCAATCCGAATAAACTGGACAAAACGGGATGGAACATCGAGAAAGCCACAATGGTTGATGCTCCCGTGTTTACCGATTTTCCCATGACCTTGGAATGCCGCATCAAGGAAAAATACAACGAGAGTGAAAGCGGCTATTATCTCATAGCTGAAATTGTCAATATCCTTGTTGATGAAAAATATCTGGCAGAAGACGGTAATCCGGACATCGAAAAGATGGAACTGATCGTTTTCGACCCAGTTCACAACGGTTATATTCAATTGGGCAACAAAGTAGGCCGGGCTTTTTCAGAAGGCAAGGCTTTAAAATAATGGAGACAGAAAGAATTGTGCTTCGCAGGTGGCAGGAGACTGATGCCGGAGCCCTCTTTAAATATGCCTCTGGCCCTGATGTGGGACCTCGTGCGGGATGGCCGGTGCATAAATCGGTTAAAGACAGTTTGAACGTTATCAGAACCGTCTTCGACAACGACACGACTTGGGCGATTGTCTTGAAAGAAACATGTGAGCCCATCGGATGCATAGGCTATTATACACATGAATCCAGCAATATACGGATCGGGGAAAACGACTGCGAAGTGGGCTACTGGCTTGGAAAGCCATTTTGGAACAAGGGCATTTGCACCGAAGCACTGAGGCTGATGCTTGATTATTGTGTTCATGTAAAGCATTTCACAGAAATCTGGGCAGACCATTTCACAGGCAATCCCGCATCGGGGAGAGTCTTGGAAAAATGTGGCTTTACCGACACAGGCATTCTCAACAAATGCAGCCGGCTTGTGGGTGGAGACAAAGATATGGTCAAGATTTTTAAATACACTAACGGATATGACGTTTCCTGAAATATATTCGGCCACAGGGATGATGGAACTTATCCGAGAGATAGGGTTCCTTCCACTTCTCGATAGCGGCATAGCCGGTTTCTGTGCCGAAGACATCGTAGACAAAGACTGCCGATATGTAGCCTTCCCCGAAGGCGGTTGGGACTGGCCTCTATGGAAATGGAAAGGTGAGATCGTAACCGGACTGCCCTGCATGTACGGAAAGTTTTTCAATAAGAAAGCAGGATTCATCTCCCAGGAATGGTGGCCGGACTTCTGCAACTACAGAAGGAACAGACATCCTCGTCCAAACGAAGAGTCAATCGAAGGAACCATTTTGAGCATGCTTCAATCATCGGGCAGCCTCACGACAAGAAAACTGCGGGCAGCCTGTGGATTCAACGGCAAGGGTATGCGGAGTAAGTTTGACACTTACATCACTCGGTTAGAAATGGCGACTTACATTGTGACCGAGGATTTCATCTACCCTCGCGACAAGCAAAATCGCGAGTATGGTTGGGGATGGTCGTTGCTCAACACACCCGAAGAGCTCTATGGCAAAGAAGTCTGTCAATGCCGGCGAGCTCCTGAAGAATCTTATCAAAGGATCTTTGAACATCTAAAGATAATCTTGCCCGAAGCCACGGACAAGCAATTAAACAAAATGATTGGATAACGATGAGAAAAAAGTCAAGAGCAATGGATAGCCAATGGGCATTGGAAGTGATGCACAAGGCACCTTACATAACCGTTAGTTTTGTAGATGCCGAGGATAAGGCATACGGCCTGCCTTTGTCGCTGGCATCCGGCAATGATGTGGATTGGTACTTCCATGGCGCTTTGGAAGGCAAGAAGCTGGAGGCCATCAAAATACATCCGGAAGTCTGCCTTTCTGCCGTAACACGCTGCACACCCACCGTCGGACCCAAAGACGGAAGTTTCACACTGCAGTACGCATCGGCCGTTGCATTCGGAAAAGCAGAGATTGTAACCAACGATGAAGAAAAGATTCATGGGCTTCGACTGATATGCCAACGCTTTCTGCCACAACACATGGAAGCCTTTGAAGAAAACATCGCCCGTTCATTGTCACACACAGCCGTTGTACGAATATCTCTTACCGAACCGCCAACAGGAAAACGCAAGCAGTATGACAAGAAAGGAGAAGAAATGAAATATGGCAGAATGGAATAACAAAAAATACGACTTATCAGGCATCTTCGAACGGCTTTCAAAATCTGATTTCCGCAGCAAATTTCATCTTACGGAAAAAGATAAAGACTACATTTCAAAGAAAGGACTGGCAACCATCCGCACGCACGCAGAAGAATTCGTGGCCAAGCGGCTGGCACCGGCCGTGATTCCCAATGATGGAAAACAAACACCCATGAAAGGTCATCCCATATTTTTGGCCCAACATGCCACAGGTTGTTGCTGCCGGAAATGCCTCTTCAAGTGGCATCATATACCGGCAGGAAAGCAGTTGACAGACGAAGAACAACATTTTATCGTAGCACTGCTGATGACATGGATTGAGAAGCAAATCTAATCAGGCGTGTGCCTCTGAAATGAGACTCTCTGAAAAAGCTATATATTATGACGTTTCTTTGATTCTGCTTTAAGATTGGAACAACTTTACATTCATAGTTCTTCACAGAGGTTCATTCAGAGTTTCACAGACTCGGATTTGGCCTTTGACTCGTTTTGCGTCCGGTCAAGGACAGTAACGACATACCGGTATTTTGTCTTACCGTCGGTATAGGGCAGTTTCAAGAATGTTTTGTCGGTGATGCAAACGATGTGCGATGCGTCATCAAGATTTTTACGCTCACCGGGACCAAAACGATAAACCACATATTGATGGGCCTTGTCCATCTCGGTGTGTGCTTTCGGCTCAAGCCAGACGAGCATCAAGCCGTCGGGTGTCCAGATGTCTTTCAAGCCACGGACTTTCTTGGGAGCCTTGCTGTCGATAAAGGGCATCAACGGCTGTAAGGCCGGATGGGTATGATACATCTGTGCCAAAGCCGTGGCATAATTGCCATGATTTTCGGCAATGGCTGCCGAATACCAAAGGCAACTGCCGGCGACACCGGGCAAAGTGCGTTGCAGTTTCATCTTTGCCGGCAATTGATTGACTGTCTTATCGTGCGGATCGGTAAATTTCACTGTACGGTCTACATCTTGCCCTATAATGAGAGGACGGTTGGACGCATTGGCCGACCACCAGCATATCAAGGTTTCATAGTCGGCCGTCGGGTGCCCGATTTGCCAATATATTTGCGGCATGCAATAGTCTATCCATCCTTTATTTACCCACTCCAGCACATCGGCATAAAGGTCATCGTAGTTTTGAAGACCACGTGTTTTGCTGCCGGAGATATTACTGCCCGCTTTTTCGTTGTGATAAATGCCGAAAGGCGAAATGCCAAACTTCACCCACGGTTTGACGGAGCGTATCGTCGCATGCAGTTCGCTAACCAGCAGATTCACATTGTCGCGCCGCCAATCTGCAATATTCTTGAAACCTCTGTTGTTGGCCAAGAAAGTCTCTTCGTCGGGAATGGTGAGACCGGCCTGCGGATACGGATAGAAGTAATCGTCCATGTGAAAACCGTCCACATCATAGCGTGTCACGATATCTTTGGCAATGGCACAAATCCATTGTCTGTTTTCTTTCAGCCCGGGATTGAACAGCAACAGGTCGCCATATTTCATGAAGCGTTCGGGATGCAATATGTAGGGATGTATTGTCGACAGCTCCTTGGTGCCGGCAGTCTTTGCACGATAGGGGTTAATCCATGCATGCAATTCCATGCCACGGGAATGGCACTGCTCCACCATCCATTGCAATGGGTCCCAATAGGGTTGGGGCGCGCGTCCTTGTTGCCCGCTCAGATAGCGGCTCCACGGTTCATATTGGCTGGCGTAAAGGGCATCGCCTTCTGCACGTACCTGAAATATCACGGCATTGCAATGCACTTGTTGCAATGCATCCAAATGCTGCGTAAGCTTTTTGCGCATTGCTTCGGGTGACAATCCTTGGAACTGGCCGTTTACACACTGAATCCAACTGCCGCGAAACTCTCTTTTCGGTTCGGGCAAAGCCTGACCGACAACTGACAAACGAAACGCGAAGGAAATTAATAGGAACAATAAGGTCTTTCTCATCGTAACAATCAAAGTATAATCATATTTTCACGCCAAAGTTACGAAGATATTTTTAACTTTGCGGGCTTTAAAGGCAGAGTTTCAAATAAGGTACACAAAAATGGCAACGAGCAAGAATACAACGGTATCATCGCAAAACGAACAGCAATCTTGCATCTTCGCAAAACGTGTCAGAGTAAACAATCTGAAAAACATAGATGTATGCATTCCCCGCGACCGATTTATAGTTGTTACGGGAGTGAGCGGATCGGGCAAGTCGTCTTTGGCATTCGACACGCTTTATGCCGAAGGGCAGCGCCGTTATGTTGAAAGTCTGTCGGCTTATGCCCGACAGTTTCTGAGTCGCATGAAAAAACCTGAATGCGATTACATAACCGGAATACCACCTGCCATTGCCATCGAGCAAAAGACCAATGTAAGAAATCCGCGCTCTACAGTTGGCACAAGTACGGAAATTTACGATTACCTGCGCATGCTCTATTCGCGCATAGGAAAGACTTTTTCGCCCGTCAGCGGCAAGGAAGTGAGACACGACACCATCGAGGATGTCATGAACTTTGCAGGAAAATATCCCGTGGGGACACGCTTTACTGTAATATGTCCTTTGCAAATTCCTTCAGGCCGCAATCTCAGTGGGCAGCTCGAAATAGAGTTGAAACAAGGTTACAGCCGCATAGATGTCAATGGCGAGGCAGTGCGCATCGAAGATTATCTGAAGCAGCCGGTACACCCGGAAGAAAAGCCTTTCCTGCTCATCGACAGACTCAGTGTAAGCAATGAGAAGGACAGTCTTTCGCGTCTGGCCAATTCGATTGAAACCGCTTTTTACGAAAGCGACGGAAAATGCCTGCTTCGCTTTTATCCCTCAAAAGAACTGCACGAATTTTCTACAGCCTTTGAAGCCGATGGCATAAGGTTTGAGGAGCCCAGCGACGGCATGTTTTCATTCAATTCACCAGCCGGTGCCTGTCCCACCTGCGAAGGTTTCGGAATGGTAACCGGCATCAGCGAATCGTTGGTCATACCCGACAAGTCGCTGAGCGTATATGACGGTGCCGTGATGTGCTGGCGGGGTGAAGTGCTGAGCAGCTGGAAAAACGTTTTTTGTCAAAGGAACGGAAAAAGAGGGTTTCCACTGTTCAAGCCCTACTACCAGCTGACACAAGAAGAGAAAGACTGGCTATGGCACGGCGACAAGATTGAAAAGATGCTGCCCGAAGGGGAACAAGTCAGCATCGATGCCTTTTTCAGAATGGTAAAAAGCAACCAATACAAGATACAATACAGAGTGATGATGGCTCGCTATAGGGGCAAAACCGTTTGTCCCGACTGCCATGGGCGAAGGCTTAGGAAAGAGGCTGATTATGTGAAAATCGGTGGTCGTTCTCTGCCCGACTTGGTCACGATGTCAATGGACGAGCTACGCGACTTTTTCGACAATCTGGCACTTTCCGACAGGGAAGACCACATTGCCGGACGCCTGATTACGGAAATTAGGAACAGACTGAACGTTATGGACGATGTCGGATTAGGCTATCTTACCCTCAACAGAAACGCTAACACGTTATCAGGCGGTGAAGCGCAAAGAATCAATCTTGCAAAGTCATTGGGAAGCAGCCTTATCGGGTCGCTCTATATATTAGACGAACCGAGCATAGGACTTCACAGCCGCGACACCGACAGGCTGATTAGCGTATTGCGGCGCCTTCAGCAATTGGGCAATACCGTCGTTGTGGTTGAACACGACGAAGAAATCATGCGTGCCGCCGACTACATCATCGACATCGGACCCGGAGCAGGAACTGAAGGCGGGCAAATTGTCTACAGCGGTGACTTGAAAGATTTGCAAAAGGGAACGGCAAGCCACACCTTGCGCTACCTAACAGGCGAAGAGACTATCCCCATCCCTGCAAGCCGCCGAAGATGGAACAAATCCATCACCATCAGAGGAGCCCGCGAAAACAACTTGAAGAACATCGATGCAAAAATCCCGCTCAACGTTATGACCGTGGTCACCGGTGTCAGCGGATCGGGGAAAAGCACCTTGATCTGCAAAACCCTCTATAATGCCCTGAAACGCCACTTGGACGAAGTGGCCGACCGCCCCGGAGAATTTACATCACTCGATGGCGATGTCGATTGCATCGAGAAAGTCTTGTTCGTCACACAGGAAAGCATTGGAAAATCATCGCGAAGCAACCCAGCCACCTACATCAAGGCTTATGATGACATACGCAAGTTGATGTCGGAACAACCGTTGGCAAAACAACTGGGACTGACTCCGCAACATTTTTCCTTTAATGCCGAAGGAGGGCGTTGCGAAGAATGTAAAGGCGACGGCTTCATCAAAGTGCCCATGCAGTTTATGGCCGACTTGACCATAGAATGCGAAGCGTGTCATGGTATGAGATTCAAAAAAGACATCCTTGAAGTTACGTTTATGGGGAAAAACATCCACGACATACTTGAGATGACCGTAGACCAAGCCATCCGATTCTTCAGCGAAAGCAGGCAACCGCGCATAGCTTCGCGCCTGAAGCCCCTAAAAGATGTAGGACTTGGCTATCTCAAGTTAGGACAGACAAGCTCCACACTGTCGGGAGGTGAAAACCAGCGTCTCAAGCTGGCTTACTATCTGAGCCAGGAAAACGAGAAACCCACCATGTTCATCTTTGACGAGCCCACTACCGGCCTTCACTTCCACGACATCAGCATTCTGCTCAAGGCTTTCGATGCTCTGATACGCCATGGACATACACTTGTTGTCATCGAGCACAATATGGATGTCATCAAATGTGCCGACCATATCATCGACCTCGGCCCCGAAGCCGGGAAAAACGGTGGCAGCATCGTAGCCGAAGGAAAGCCCGAAGATGTAGCTTTGTCGGGAAAAGGATATACTTCGCTTTATCTACGCAAAAAGTTGGGTCTTTAAGTCTGCAAAACTTACAGACCCAACTTTTTTTCACTTGTTTTTCCTTGCCGATTTCAGAAAAAAGCATGCAGACAATTTTCCAAGGCTTTAAATCGAGCCTGAAGCCTTGAGAATTTTTCCGTAAAGGCAGCAAAACAAAAGCCATCAAAGCTTTCCCAATCAAGTATTACAAGACAAACGGGATACGCGCTTGCGAAAAAAGCCGTAACTTTGCACTATACATATACAGAATACACATATTATGAATATCTATCCCAAACTTATCACCGACGCGCTGGCCACAGTGCGCTATCCGGGAACAGGCAAGAACATCATTGAAGCAGGCATGCTGGACGATGATATGCGAATAGACGGGATGCGTGTGTCATTTTCACTGATATTCCCCAAGAATCCCGACCCCTTCATGAAATCGGTGGTGAGAGCCGCCGAAGCAGCCATAAAATCGCAAGTGGGAAAAGAAGTGGAAGTGGAAATCACGGCCTTGGCACCCGAACATGCTCCCAGACAGCAGGAAGAAAAACTCCTGCCGGGGGTGAAATATATCATTGCCGTATCGTCGGGAAAGGGCGGAGTCGGCAAATCGACCATTGCCGCCAATCTGGCTGTATCTTTGGCACGCAAAGGCTACAAGACGGGATTGCTCGATGCCGATGTGCTGGGTCCCTCCATACCCACCATGTTCCATTTGGAAGATTTTGCCCCATATAGCGAAACCGTCGGTGAGAGACAAATGATAGTCCCCGCCGAAAAATACGGAGTAAAAATAATGAGCATCGGCTTTTTCGTAAAACCCGAACAGGCAACCGTATGGCGCGGACCTATGGCCTCGAATGCCATGAAGCAATTGATTTCAGAATGCAACTGGGGCAATTTGGATTTTTTCATTATCGACACGCCTCCGGGAACAGGCGACATACATCTGACCCTGCTTCAATCCCTGAAAGTGACGGGCGCAATCATTGTAAGCACACCACAGAAAGTAGCCTTGGCCGATGCACGCAAAGGCATAGACATGTATATGAACGAAAAAATCAATGTTCCGATTTTAGGACTCGTCGAGAACATGGCATGGTTTACGCCCAAAGAATTGCCTGGAAACAAGTATTTTATATTTGGAAAAGACGGAACGAGGCATCTGGCAGAAAAAATGGGAGTCCCTTTATTGGGCGAGATTCCATTGGTACAAGGCATTTGCGAAAGCGGAGATGCAGGGAAACCCGCAGCAACCGATCCCGACAGTCCTACAGGAAAAGCCTTTGACCAACTGGCCGATCGGGTCGTAAGCAGATTGGAACGCAAATAAGTTGCACTCGTAAACAGGGCAAAAGGAACAAAAATGAATGTTTTCAAGACGAAAAACAAACATATTTGTTCCTTTTCATTGCCTTATAATACAAAAAGAGTAACTTTACCTGCCGAAATAACAAAGCGACGATGAAGATCGCCATCATTCAACAAGACCTGCTGCATAACAATGCCGAATGCAATATCCGAAAAGCAGACGAAGCCATCGGAAAGGGAGGATGCGACCTGTACGTACTGCCAGAAATGTTTGCTACAGGCTTTGTTGTCGATGACACCGTTGATGTGCAAGCCGGCAAAAAAGCAGTACTGTGGATGGCCCAAAAGGCAGCAGACATTAATGCAGCCATGGCAGGAAGTCTGGCCTGGGAAGAAAATGGAAAGAGGTTCAACCGCTTTTTCTTCATTAAGCCCGATGGTGGGCAAGTGACATATGACAAGCGCCATTTGTTCGCTTACGGAGGCGAAGACCTTTATTATACGGCCGGTGAACAACGTGTGATAGCAGAATACAAAGACATGCGTTTTCTGCTGCAAATCTGTTATGACCTGCGTTTTCCGGTATTCAGCCGCAACAGGAATGACTATGATGCCATCCTCTATGTAGCCAATTGGCCTGCAAGCCGTTCGGAAGTATGGGAAACCCTGTTGAGAGCCAGAGCCATGGAAAACCAATGCTATGTAATTGGAGCCAACCGCATTGGGTGTGAAGAAAATTGCACATATTCAGGCTGTTCTGCCATCATAGATCCTTATGGAAAAACGTTGGCCCAATGTGCTTCCGACAAAGAAGCAATTGCATCAGCCGATATGGACTCGGAATGCCTCCGACATTTCAGAAACAAATTCAAGGTTTGGGCCGATGCAGACCAATTTGAATTGAAAACAAAACAACATAAAACCGTTTTATGAACGAACATAGATTACTTTTAGGTGATGAAGCCATTGCATTAGGAGCCATTCACGCAGGACTGAGCGGCGTATACGCTTATCCGGGCACTCCTTCTACAGAAATTACGGAATTCATACAAAACGATCCTTTGGCAAAAGAGCGCAATATCCGCAGCCGATGGTGTACCAATGAAAAAACTGCCATGGAAGCAGCCTTAGGTATGTCGTATGCCGGCAAACGCGCTTTGGTCTGCATGAAACACGTGGGCATGAACGTCTGTGCCGATGCATTTGTCAATTCGGCAATAACAGGCGTAAACGGAGGGCTCGTGGTCTTGGCAGCCGATGACCCAAGCATGCACTCATCGCAAAACGAACAAGACAGCCGCTTTTACGGCAAATTTGCCATGGTGCCGATATTAGAGCCATCGACACAGCAAGAAGCCTATGACATGATGCCCGTAGCATATGCCATATCGGAATCATTGAAACTTCCAGTACTCTTGCGTGTTGTGACACGACTGGCACACAGCCGCGCTTCGGTAGCCGTCAAGGAAGCCGGTGGACAAAACGCATTCAGTCCGGATGAAGGCAAGCATTGGGTGCTGCTCCCGGCCATAGCCAGAAAACAATATGAAATATTATTGGCCAAACAGCCGGAAATGGAACAGCTGAGCGAAAAATCGGCTTTCAACAAATCAGAAACCCTGTCTGAAGAAAAAGGAATCGGAGTCATTGCCTGCGGCATAGGCTACAATTATGTAAAAGAAACAGGGGCAAAGCTCTCTGGACTATTGAAGATATCGCAATATCCGCTACCGTCAAAAGCCATCAAAGCTTTAGCCGCGCAGTGTAACGAAATCTTGGTGGTTGAAGACGGACAACCCGTAGTGGAACAAGACATCAAGGCATTGCTCGGAGCCGGCTATCCCGTTACAGGGCGTTTGACCGGCAAACTTCCTCGCACGGGCGAATTGACTCCAGACAACGTGGCCTCAGCCTTAGGTGAAACAATAGAAAAGGCCTATCAGGCGGCCTCGAACATCGTAGCCCGGCCTCCGGCCCTTTGTCCGGGCTGCGGACACCGCGATGTCTATGCTGCACTCAACAAGGTCGTAGCCGAATATCCCGGCGGACGCATCTTCGGTGACATAGGATGCTACACCTTGGGAGCCCTGCCGCCATTCAATGCATTGGCCAGTTGCGTAGACATGGGCGCATCAATAACCATGGCAAAAGGAGCAGCCGATGCCGGCTTGTTTCCTGCAATAGCCGTAATCGGTGATTCCACATTTACACATTCGGGAATGACAGGCTTGCTTGATGCCATCAATGACCGGTCGAATATAACGGTTATTATTTCAGACAACCTCACCACGGCCATGACAGGCGGACAAGACAGCGCGGGAACCAACAAGTTTGAAGCCATTTGCCTGGGGCTCGGAGTAGAGCCCGAGCATGTGCGCGTAGTTGTGCCCCTGCCCAAAAACATGGAAGAAATCACAAGAATCATTCGTGAGGAAATCAACTATAATGGCGTTTCTGTAATCATTCCGCGCCGGGAATGCATACAAACCCTCAACAGGAAAATTCGTAAACAAAAGGCACAGAAAAAATGAAAAAAGACATCATATTGTGCGGCGTAGGAGGACAAGGAATCCTTTCCATCGCAACAATCATAGGCGAAGCCGCTACCGAAGCCGGCCTTCAATTGAAACAGGCCGAAGTTCACGGCATGAGTCAGCGCGGAGGAGACGTACAGAGCAACTTGCGACTAAGTACGGAACAAATCTTTAGCGACCTCATTCCACAAGGTAAAGCAGACTTGATCATTTCCATGGAACCAATGGAAGCCTTGCGCTATGTGCCTTATCTGAACAAAGACGGATGGGTAGTCAGTTCGTCTGAATCGTTTATCAACATTCCCAACTATCCGGAGCAAGAGCCTTTATTAAAAGAATTGAGAAATTTTCCACATGTGGCGACATCGGACATCGAACAAATGGCAAAAGACAACCAAATGCCCAAAAGTGCCAATGTGATTCTGTTGGGAATGGCGGCTCCATACATAGGAATTCTTTCTGCCGACCAACTACGCCATGCCATCAAAGTTGTTTTCGGCCGCAAAGGCGAAGCTATAGTCGAAGCCAACCTGAAAGCTTTCGATTTGGGGTTCAATGCTATATGACATTATGACACAGACTCCGATTGAACGACCGATTATTGATGCTGCCATTCAAGAACTCGGCATCAAAGACTTCGGGAAAGCAACAATTCGCGAAATAGTAGCCATTGCCCAAAAAGCAGAAAAAGAATCCGGCAAGGAATTCATAAAAATGGAAATGGGAGTGCCGGGACTTCCGGCTTCCTCTTTCGGCGTTAAAGCGCAAATAGAAGCCTTGGAAAATGGCATTGCACGCCTATATCCTAACATCAACGGTATAGAAGCTTTGAAGCATGAAGCATCGCGCTTCGTAAAGGCTTTCATCAATATCGATATCGCTCCGGAAGGATGCGTGCCTGTATGCGGCTCCATGCAAGGAACATTTGCTTCATTTCTAACTGCAACACAAGCCGACAGCAAGAAAGACACCATTCTTTTCATTGATCCGGGATTTCCCGTACAGAAACAACAATGCGTTGTAATGGGAGCAAAATATGAGACTTTCGATGTTTATGACTATCGCGGAGAACGCTTGGGCCCACAACTCGAAAAGTTCCTGGAACGTGGGAATATAGCGGCCATTATCTATAGCAATCCCAACAATCCCAGTTGGATTTGTTTGTGCGAAGAAGAATTGCGTACTATTGGCGAACTTGCAACACGCTATGATGCCATTGTGCTGGAAGACTTGGCTTATTTTGCCATGGATTTCCGCAAAAAGCTTAGCAAGCCTTTCGAACCGCCGTTTCAGGCAACTGTTGCAAGATATACAGACAACTACGTTCTGCTCATTAGCGGGAGCAAAGCTTTCAGCTATGCCGGAGAACGCATTGCTGTCAGTTGCATTTCCGACAAGCTCTACCACCGCGCCTATCCCGAACTTGCACACAGATACGGCAACGGATGCTTCGGTCCGGTATTCATCCATCGTGTTCTTTACGCCCTTTCAAGCGGAACAAGCCACAGTGCCCAATATGCTTTAGCTGCCATGATGAAGGCTGCCAGTGACGGAACTTATGACTTTCGCCAAGATATAAGTGAATATGGACGCAGAGCCAAGCTCTTGAAAGAGATATTTCTGAAACATGGATTTTCAATTGTGTATGACAAGGACTTGGACGAAAAGATTGCCGATGGTTTTTATTTCACGATAAGCTATCCGGGTTTTAGCGGAAAGGATTTGGCCAAAGAGCTACTTTATTATGGCGTAAGTGCCATTGCACTTGACTCTACAGGAAGCTGCCAGCAGGGACTACGCATCTGCACGTCTTTTATTAATGACAATCAGTATGACCTATTGGACGAACGCATGCGCATATTCCATGAAAACCATTAACCAAGCTATTTAAGAATTTAACGAGAAGACGTTACAATGATTTGGAATCCAAATAAAGAATGTATGAGTCGCGATGAAATGAGCGACTTGCAAGGAAAAAGACTTCATAAGATTGTAGAATATGTTTATCATAATGTTCCTTTCTACCGCAATAAGTTGCAAGAAATGAACGTAACGCCGGATGACATCCAGACAATTGAGGATATTGTCAAGCTTCCTTTTACAACCAAGCAAGATTTGCGCGACAATTATCCTTATGGGCTACAAGCTGCGCCTAAAAGCGAGATAATCCGTATCCACGCCTCATCGGGCACCACCGGCAACCCGACAATCGTAGGCTACACCCGTAAGGACATCGGAATATGGAGCGAATGCATGGCTCGTTGCCTGACTGCTTACGGCATTACACGTGACGACACATTTTCTGTGGCATACGGTTACGGCCTTTTCACCGGAGGACTCGGAGCTCATTACGGAGTAGAGAACTTAGGAGCCGCAGTAGTTCCCACTTCTACGGGAAATACTGAAAAGCATGTGCGTTTGATTCGCGACCTGGGCATAACGGGCTTGGCTTGTACACCATCGTATGCACTATACCTGGCCGAAACGATGGAGAAAATGGGTATCAAAAAAGAGGATATTCACCTGAGAATCGGAGCTTTCGGTGCAGAGCCATGGACTGATAACATGCGCAAGGAAATAGAAAGCCGTTTGGGATTGAAAGGCTATAATATTTACGGACTTAGCGAAATCATGGGGCCCAGCGTCAGCTATGAATGCCAGGAACAATGCAACTCACATATCAATGAGGACCATTTCTATCCTGAAATCATCGACCCCAATACGTTGGAAAAACTCCCTAATGGCAAAACCGGAGAACTGGTATTCACAACGCTAACAAAAGAAGGCATGCCACTGCTTCGCTATCGCACAAAGGATCTCTGCTCGCTGATTGACGAGCCTTGCCCTTGCGGACGAACAAACATCAAAATGAGCCGCATTGTGGGGCGTAGCGACGATATGCTCATCATACGAGGAATCAACGTATTCCCATCACAGGTTGAAAGCGTTGTACTCAGCATGAAAGAATTTGCTCCTCATTATCTGTTGGTTGTTGACCGTGTAAACAACTTGGATACCTTGCAAGTTCAGGTAGAAGTCCGCCAAGAATACTTTACCGGCAGCTTTGATACACTCGCGCCCCTCGAAGCCTTGGAAAAGAAATTGGCCGACAAACTTAAAAGTGTATTAAGCATCAGCGCAAAAGTGCAACTCAAAGCACCCAACACGATTGAACGCAGCCAGGGAAAGGGTAAATTCGTTATCGACAAGCGCATTCTGAAATAATAGAACCATGACGAAGAACAACTCACCTTATTTCAACCCGGATTTGGAAACGTTAGACTGTGACCAAATCAAGCAACTACAGCTGGAAAGATTGCAGCAAACGGTACGCCACTGCATGAACTCGCCTTTCTACAAAAGGCGTTTCGAAGAAAACCATTTGTCGCCTGACGACATCAAATCGTTAGATGACTTGAAACGCATACCTTTTACTACGAAACAAGATTTGCGCGACACATATCCTTTCGGCATTGCGTCCGAACCTCTTGAGCATTGCGTACGTCTTCATTCATCGAGCGGAACGACAGGCAACCCGACGGTTATCCTGCATACACAAAAAGACCTTGACCAATGGGCCAATGCCGTAGCCAGATGTCTTTGGATGGTCGGTCTGCGTCCATCAGACGTATTCCAAAATTCTTCAGGGTACGGAATGTTTACAGGTGGCTTAGGATTTCAATATGGAGCCGAGCGTTTAGGAATGCTGACCGTTCCGGCCGCAGCTGGCAACACTAAACGGCAAATCAAGTTCATTACAGATTTCGGAACAACGGTCGTACACGCCATACCGAGCTATGCAACACGCTTATTTGAAGTGATGCAGGAAATGGGCATCGACCCACGCAAGGACACACGCTTGCACACGTTGATCATTGGTGCCGAACCGCACAGCGAAGAACAACGCCGACGCATAGAAGAAATGCTGGGAGTCAAAGCCTACAACTCTTTCGGCATGTCAGAAATGTGCGGCCCGGGCGTTGCTTTCGAATGCAAGGAACAAAACGGATTGCATATATGGGAAGACTACTACATCGTTGAAATTGTCAATCCCGAAACTTTGGAACCTGTTCCAGAAGGCGAAATCGGAGAATTGGTTCTCACGACCATCAATCGCGAAGCCATGCCATTGCTCCGCTATCGCACACGCGACCTTACCCGCATTCTGCCGGGTGACTGCCCGTGCGGACGGCATCACAAGCGTCTTGACCGCATGAAAGGACGTAGCGACGACATGATAATTCTGAAAGGCGTTAATATCTTCCCTATACAGATAGAACGAATACTGATGCAGTTCAAAGAACTTTCAACAGATTATCTCATCACGCTTGACACTTTGGAAAGTAACGATGGAATGACTGTCGAAGTGGAGCTCAACCAAATGTTCACGGACGATTACGGACGCTTGCAAGCCTTAATGAAAGAAATAACGCGACGTTTAAAGGATGAAATTCTGGTAACACCTCGCCTAAAGCTCGTTCCAAAAGGCACTTTGCCGAAATCAGAAGGGAAAGCCGTCAGAGTAAAAGACCTGAGAAAACACTTTTAAAACATACGAGTATTATGACCATCAGCCAATTATCCATCTTTATTGAAAACAAGTCGGGAACGCTTCTTCAAGTGCTCGAACTGTTGAAAAAAGCCGGCATATCTCTTATTGCCTCTAACATTGCCGACACTGTGGAATATGGAATTTGCCGCATCATCTGCAGTGAACCTGCACGCGCCTATGCCGAATTGAAAAAAGCCGGCATCGCGGTTGCCCTCTCGGATGTCTTTGCCATCGAACTTGACAATCAGGTAGGACGCGCAGCCGATGCCATTGCCATTTTGGCCAAAGAAGGAATCAGCATCACCTACCTCTATTCATTTCTTGTCAATGGAAAAGGCGTTCTGATTTTCAGGACAGACAATGCCGAACGCGCAAGCGAAGCCATCATTTTGAACGACATGAAATTTATTGGCGACAAAGATCTTTCGTCGCTTGTCTGACATTGACGCCTGGATATGAAAACAGGGAGC
>DJPH01000049.1:33345-37055 GCA_002439755.1 Prevotellaceae bacterium UBA6417
GCTCCCTGTTTTCATATCCAGGCAAAAAATCTTTTTTTCTGTATCCACTGGATGTCATCACAGCAATGATATTTGCCTCCTGATCCGTTACAGTTACCTCAACGTAGGGCAAACGCGGATGATTAACTATTTCGCGGGCTTCGGCATACAGCCACCCCTTTTTGGCTGCATGGCAAAAGGTGATATTGGCCGTTACTGATACCGTTACCTGCCCATGGCTGTTAACGGCTGCAGCAAAAGCTAAATCTGCCAAAGTAAAAACGGCACCACCTTGACATATGCCGGCTCCGTTCAAATGGCAATCGCCCACCAACAAACGGGCTTTTGCATATCCAGAGCCCACTTCCGTCAACTCTGCACCCGACATTGCCGCAAAGCGATCGTTCTTGAAAAAGTCCAAAAGACCTTCGGTCATACGAAACCGCTTATTTAACCATAGTCTTGCTTCCGGAACCGATCATAGTCCCATCAACAAAAATATAGACATGATATGTACCAGGGCTCAAGAATTCATTTACAGGAACATATAATGTCACAGGCAATTCTTCACCGGAATACTCCACTGTCTTCATGGCTGAATAGGTAATGTTCGTGCTTTCATACGACACTGTTCCGCTTTGCGCCACCACTTCATTGTTGGGCTTTGTGATTCTGACATAAACCTTGCGCTCACCTGTCTGGGCTGTTATATTCTTAGTGATTGAGAAATTAACTACAAAACGTGTAATGTCCTTCGTCTTCTTGGCCGGTTTGCCCTTCTTGTTCTGAGGCTGCAATGAAATTCCTGTTGCATCCAACTGGGCAGCAATAGCCACCTTGTTTGTCAGATTTTCTTTCTCATTGGTCAGACTTGAAATCTGTGCCGTTGCCTGTGTATACTGCTGCCTTACCTGCTGGTTCTCGTTTTTCAGGCTTTCGTTCAAGCGGTTCAACGAATCTACCTGTATAATATAGCTGCGCAACACGGCACGCACTGTTGCCAGCTCCTTTTTCAAACGGGAAATTTCGCGTGCATCGTCACTCTTTGTCTGCTTCAATTCTTCCAAAAGGCTTTTGGTACGAGCCTCTTCTTCGGTTAACCGCTGCATCAGGGAATCGTTGCGTATAGAACGTTTCAGTTCGTCATATTGCAAAGCAAACTGTGTGTATTCGTTTTCCATCTCCTTCTTGTCCATGGCTGCCAATTGCTCTAATTCCCGGCTATGCTGGCGTTGCTGATGCAAACTCACCATAAGATAAGTCAAACCTCCAACCAGCAACACACCAATTGCAGATGCAATAATGATAATCTTTTTGTTATTCATGTCGCGATAATAAGATGATTCTGTAATTGGCGCAAAGTTACTTATTTTTCAGGTTACGGTTCGATATTGCCTGCAATAATTTTACAAGCAACATAGCAGGTACAAGGCTTGATTCTCATCTGCAACTACTGTTGTCTCACTATTTCCTATACAAACAGTGTGCATTGTTGCTTTATTAGTTTCGGATGAAACGGTACACGTTTACCTTTCGTATTTCTTCAGCATTTGACCGACATCATTCATTGGTTGGAATGGCACTATGATTTCCAAGTCTTTATTGATGATACAATATACGTTTTCTTCGTTATTGTCTTCCATACCATATCCGTCTTCATCTGCAAAATAGCGCCCATCGGGATATACTGTCCAACAGATAGCACAAACTCCATTCTGAAAATCGCTATACCTCCCGAACCAATATCTAACAATCTTGCAACCGTTGAAATTCGGGCATCCCTTTTCTATTGCATTAAAGTCGATATCGGAATCATCAACAAGAAGAGAACCGCTTTCGCTTACAAATTGCCTTGTTTTACCTGTCTCCATATTAATGATAGTGAAACTTTTTCCATCATCATTAACCACCGCCATATTCTCTCCTATATCGAAAACGTCTTTAAGGTTATTCATTGTGTGTATGTTGCTATTTGCTGTAATAGTTATTCCATCTGTAATCTCCGCTGATTACATTCATGTCTTCATGGAACATCTCCACATCGGGAATTTCCATCTCAAAGTCTGATTCCTTCTTCAATGTATCTGTGCTGTAATCAATGCATTCATATGTAACCTTAACCTTTTTCCCCGGCATGATGGAGTACGATTCTTTTTTCAACACCGTGCCATACTTACTGACTTCCTGCTTATACGCCAGCAACCCGTTTTTGTATGCCCGCTGATACTTGCTGCCATCTTTCCTCATAACCGAATATATGTTTAAGTCTCCGACACGCACAGGTGTAAAGACTATATCTTTGTCATCCGGAGCCATACTTGGATCATGATGCCATACTGTTTTGACGATGTATCCATTCTGATAATCTGATTCCATCGATGGTAAAAAGTCCACAAATCGGCAAACCTTATAATCGAGCAGATCCTTACTTTTAGGAACCATCATGATGTGAAAGATAAAGAAGCCTCCATTCAAATCACTTTGCCAAAAGCCAAGGCAAGGTTTTACCGAAAGTACCAGCTTATATCCATTGGGAGCGGCAATACTGTTTTTTCCATACACAACATAAGCTTTTACCGCATCTCCGGTCTTGTCATATTCGATGTTTGTCTGTTCATATTTTGCTGTATCGGGATGTTCATAGTCAATGTCCGCTATCATTTGACGAAAGCCGAGATATCCTTCTTTTGTTCTGCCGAAGCCGGCACTGTCAGGCTCCAGTCCATCGAAAATCTCACTCTTGTATCGAAGTAAGTGTATCAGTCTGCCTTTATCATCATAATCATATACCATGGTTTGTGCATAACATTCCGAAGCCCTTGCTATTGTTGCTATGGTTTGCCCTTTGTTGTCAAAAAACTCTGTCAGGCTGTTTAGTGGCGCATGTTGCAAACAATGAACGGCATACGAATTGTCGGAAAACCTGACAGAATCATATTCTACCAATCCACGATGCCCAGTCATTGAACCGTTCTTGCCAGAACTATCGGGCATTGACTGCAATTGTTCGAAATAAGTTATGGACATGTTCTCGTGCATATTGCAAGAAGGCACGAATAGCATCACCACCCATAATAAAGTTATTATATGACAAATTCTCATGAGCTTTTCATTTTTATATCCGAAAATTTTGAACTCATAGTGACAATGCAAAGTTACGTATTTCCCAGATGCCAGTATAAACAGCCGGCAATAATTTTCAAGTAGTATAAATGCACTCAAACAGGCCGTGTCCAGTTATATGGTGTGGCTGATACCCATGCCAGATAACGGGTATTGGGAAGTATGGGTATCAGCGGCATGCTGCCATGTAGAAGTCGTCCTTCCTCATCGAGACAAGGCGGCTCCAATGAGGCTGCATAGCCTTGAAGAGCCTGTTCGGTATGTTCGTAGCGCATCTGAAGCATGCCTGTGCTTTTCCTACTGACAAGCCGTTCCAAACTAAGTGACAATATACCCATGGTGTTGCGCATATTGATTTCCACACAAGGATGCAACTTCAGTCCCTCCTTATCCCGGCAAATCATCATATCAACCCCCAATGAGCCGGTATAGCGTTTCCTGATAGCTGCTTCCAACAAACGCCCGAGACTGTTGACAACTTCACGGAATACCCGGATGCCTATCTTCTCAAATGCCGTCTGCTCAAGCACAGACTGTGGGGCAATGACATTGCCAAGGTATGTACAACGTTCTGTTGTATGAAAAACGGAAAGTCCCACATAGCGTAC
>DJPH01000049.1:37072-44649 GCA_002439755.1 Prevotellaceae bacterium UBA6417
GACTGCCGGTTCTACGAAGAATTCGGCCGCAAGGTCTGTTACCTTATTATATAGAGGTTCCACCATCACAGTCCCTTGCGTCTGCAAGATGTTTCTGCACCACCCCGACAATGGCGGCTCTATCGATGATGAAGCAAAGCGCAACCCACGTCCGCTGCCCGACCATGGAGCCTTGAGTATGGTGGACGGATGGGCTGCAACCGCCTGCCTGAGTTCAGCTTCTGTGTGGCAGGCCACTGACCGGCCGCACAGAGGAAGCTCCGGAAGCTGCTTGTGCAAAAGTGCCAACACACCGGAAGCCAGCAAACGCGAAGACAAAAGGTAAAGATTTTCCACGTCGTCACTGCCGAAATCGCAGGAAAAGCCGGACTTCGTCAATACGCGTTGCAGGCGGCGGTCTATGCCCCACGGGCGCAAATTGCCCTTTATCTCATGGAGATTTGAGAGGTCTGCAAAACTCACACCTCTGCACATACGGCCATAAAAATCGCGGCAGGCAGCCGTCAGGTGCTTATCCACTACGACTGCATCTCCCTTTTTGGCACAAAAGGCAGCCAAAGGCATCAGGTCGCGCTCGAGCATGGCCACATGACGCGGCAAAATGTAATTGGGACAGCCATTTGCCAGTGCTAAGTCGTGCGAATAATTAAAGAAAAATAAATTCATGGTGCAAAGTTACATTTTACGCCACAAAATTGCCACTCAAAAGTAACAAATACGATAGATTTTTGTACTTTTGCAGTGTAAAAATAAAGTGTAGATATGGAGAACTTCTTCCAAAGACATGCATATCTGATAGAACATACAGATTGCACCATGACACGCCCTTTGATGAACGAAATTGACTGGGGATACCGTATGATAGGAATCAAGGGACCTCGCGGCGTGGGTAAAACAACATTCCTTCTGCAATATGCAAAGAAGAACTTCAATGTGAACTTGGGACGTTGCCTATACATCAACATGAACAGCTTCTACTTCCAAGGACGCGGCATTGTAGACTTTGCCGAGGAGTTTGTCAAGCGCGGCGGCAGAGTGCTGATTATCGATCAGGTGTTCAAGCAGAACGGATGGCAGGACGAATTGTGCGAATGCTACCACCGGTTTCCACAGTTGCACATCATTTATGCCACAACAACCGTTGAACGCCCCGATGCCGAGGAGCACGAGCTCAGCAAGATCAGCCATTGCTATGTGTTGCACGGATTCTCGTTCCGTGAATACATCAACCTGCAGACTCAGGCTAACCTGCCGCGCATTTCACTGGATGACATATTGTACAGGACGGAGCTTACGCAAAAGAATATCCTGATAAAGGTGCGCCCGTGGAACTATTTGCAGAATTACCTTCACCATGGCTATTATCCATTTTATATGGAGAACCACAACTTCACCGAGAATCTGCTGAAGTCCATCAACATGATGTTGGAAGTCGATATCCTGTTTATCAAGCAAATCGATGTGAAGTATCTGCCGCGTCTCAAGAAGCTGCTGTATCTCTTAGCCTTCACAGACGGCAGCTCGCCAAATGTGAGCAACCTTGCCAACGACATAGGCACTTCGAGAGCCACCGTAATGAACTACATGAAGAATCTTGAGGAAGCACGTCTGATACACCAGATATACAAGAACAAAGGTATGGGGCCCAAGAAGCCGGCACGTATACTGCTTCACAACACCAATCTGCTTTATTCAATCCTGAGCGGCATACCTACCGACCAGGAAGTCATGGAGACATTCTTCACCAACAGCATCTGGCGTCACCACACTGTTGAGGTAAGCAAGAAGCCGGGACTTTATATCATCGACGGTGACAAGCAGATTTGCGTTTGCGACAAGAACAAGAAGAAGCGCAAGGAACAAGACATTTATTATGCCCGCTATAATACTGAAGTAGGACGCGAAAACGACATCCCCATCTGGATGTTCGGATTCCTCTACTAAACTCTCTTACAATTGGATTTTAACTTTCTATTAATTACAATACGTATATGACAAAACAAAAAAAGTTTATGACTTGTGATGGTAACCAAGCCGCTGCACACATTGCCTATATGTTCTCGGAAGTGGCTGCCATCTATCCCATCACTCCAAGTTCTCCCATGGCAGAACATGTGGATGAATGGGCTGCCCAAGGTCGCAAGAACCTGTTCGGTGATACTGTTTCCGTGCAGGAAATGCAGAGTGAAGGCGGTGCTGCAGGTGCTGTCCACGGTTCTTTACAGGCCGGTGCACTTACCACGACCTTTACGGCATCACAAGGTCTGTTGCTGATGATACCCAACATGTACAAGATAGCCGGCGAACTGTTGCCGTGCGTATTCCATGTTTCAGCCCGCACTCTGGCTACCCACTCCCTCTGTATATTCGGTGACCACAGCGATGTCATGGCCTGCCGCCAGACGGGTTTCGCCATGTTGTGCGAAGGTTCCGTACAGGAAGTGATGGACTTGTCGGCTGTAGCCCATCTGGCTACTCTTGACAGCCGTGTGCCTTTCATCAACTTCTTTGACGGATTCCGCACCTCACACGAATATCAGAAGATTGAGGCCATGGATCAGGAAGACCTGCGTCCGCTGGTTCCGATGGACAAGGTAGAAGCTTTCCGTGAGCGTGCGCTCACCCCCGAACATCCGGTGGCACGTGGCATGGCCGAAAACCCCGAAACCTTCTTTGCCCACAGAGAGAGCTGCAATCCTTTCTATGATGCAGTGCCGGCCATTGTGGAGAAATACATGGATGAGGTATCCAAGATAACCGGACGTGAGTACAAGCTGTTCTCTTACTATGGAGCCGACGATGCCGAACGCATAATTATCTGCATGGGATCCGTTACAGAAGCAGCCCGCGAAGCCATTGACTACATGAACGCCAAAGGCGAAAAGGTGGGTATGATCAGTGTTCACCTCTATCGTCCGTTCTCAGTAAAGCACCTGTTGGCTGCCGTACCCAAGACATGCAAGAAGATTGCCGTGCTCGACCGTACCAAAGAGCCGGGAGCCAATGGCGAGCCTTTGTATCTTGATGTCAAGGATGCCTTCTATGATGCCAAGGAACGTCCGCTCATCGTAGGCGGCCGCTACGGACTGGGTTCGTGCGACACCACACCTACAATGATAGTATCCGTGTTCGACAATCTTGCCTTACCCGAGCCCAAAGACCACTTTACCGTAGGCATCGTTGACGACGTTACTTTCCAATCGCTCCCACTGGAAAAGGAGATGGCACTGGGAGGCGAAGGTATCTTCGAAGCCAAGTTCTTCGGTTTGGGTGCCGATGGTACAGTAGGTGCCAACAAGAATTCGGTGAAGATTATCGGTGACAACACCGACAAGTATTGCCAGGCTTACTTCAGCTACGACTCAAAGAAGTCGGGAGGTTTCACCTGCTCGCACCTGCGTTTTGGCGATACCCCCATACGTTCTACCTATCAAATCAAGACTCCTAACTTTGTGGCATGCCATGTGCAGGCCTATCTTCACATGTATGATGTGCTGCGCGGACTGCGCGACGGCGGCACATTCCTGCTCAACACCATTTGGGAAGGAGACGAACTGGCCAAGAACCTGCCCAACCATGTCAAGAAATATTTTGCCGAACATCACATTACCGTCTACTACATTAATGCCACAAAGATAGCTCAGGAAATAGGACTTGGCAACCGCACCAACACTATTTTGCAGTCGGCTTTCTTCCGCATCACAGAGGTAATCCCCGTAGACCTTGCCGTTGAGCAGATGAAGAAATTCATCGTAAAGAGCTATGGCAAGAAGGGACAAGACGTGGTAGACAAGAACTACCAGGCAGTCGACCGCGGTGGCGAATACAAGACCCTGGCCATCGATCCCGCATGGGCCGAGCTTCCGGATGACGAGAAAACAGTTCGCGATGAGCCGGCTTTCATATCCGAACTTGTACGCCCCATCAATGCACAAAACGGGGATTTACTGCCCGTATCTGCATACAAAGGCATCGAAGATGGCACATGGCTGCAGGGCACAGCTGCATATGAGAAACGTGGCGTTGCCACATTCGTGCCCACATGGAATGCCGAAAACTGTATACAGTGTAACAAATGTTCGTTTGTATGCCCCCACGCTGCCATCCGTCCGTTCGTGCTCGATGCCGACGAAGCCAAGGGTATCAACGGTGCCACCATTGAGATGAAAGCACCTGCAACCCTTAAGGGCATGCACTTCCGTATGCAGGTTGATGTGATGGACTGCCTGGGTTGCGGCAACTGCGTCGACGTATGTCCGGGCATGAAAGGCAACAAGGCTCTTACTATGGTGCCGCTCGAAAACGAATTGGCCGAAGATGCCAACTGGAGCTATTGCGTCAACAAAGTCACCTCAAAGCAAGACAAGGTAGACATCATGATGAATCCCAAGAACTCGCAGTTTGCCCAACCGCTCTTCGAGTTCAGCGGAGCATGCTCGGGATGTGGCGAAACTCCCTACGTGAAACTCGTCAGCCAGCTCTTCGGCGACCGTCAGATGATTGCCAACGCCACAGGATGCTCGTCTATCTACTCGGGCTCCATACCCTCTACCCCCTATACCACCAACGCCAAAGGTCAGGGTCCGGCCTGGGCTAACTCCCTGTTTGAAGACTTCTGCGAGTTTGGCATGGGTATGGTACTTGCCAACAAAAAGATGCGCAACCGCATCACAGAGCTGCTCAACAGCGCAATAGCCGCCGACTCTACTCCGGCAGCCTTCAAGGAAGCAGCCCAGGAATGGATCAACGGAAAAGACGATGCCGCAGCAAGCCGTGCCGCAGCCGACAAGCTCACACCTATGATAGACGAAGGTGCAAAAGCAGGATGCCCCACATGCCAACAACTGAAACAGCTGACCCACTACCTTACAAAGCGCAGCCAATGGATCATCGGAGGCGACGGTGCTTCCTATGACATAGGCTACGGAGGTCTCGACCATGTATTGGCCAGCGGTGAAGACGTCAACATCCTGGTGCTCGACACCGAAGTATACTCCAACACAGGAGGACAGGCATCCAAAGCAACACCTATCGGAGCCATCGCACAATTTGCAGCCAGCGGCAAGCGGGTCACCAAGAAAGACCTCGGCCTTATGCAGACCACATACGGCTATGTCTATGTGGCACAAGTAGCCATGGGAGCCGATCAGGCCCAGTGCCTCAAGGCCATACGTGAGGCAGAAGCCTATCACGGCCCTTCACTCATCATAGCCTACTCACCCTGTATCAACCACGGCCTCAAAGCCAAGGGCGGCATGGGCAAGAGCCAGGCCGAAGAAGCCAAAGCCGTAGAATGCGGATACTGGCACCTGTGGAGATTCAACCCGGCACTCGAAGCCGAAGGAAAAAACCCCTTCACCCTCGACTCCAAAGAGCCCGACTGGAGCAAATTCCAAGACTACCTTAACGGTGAAGTGCGCTTCCTTTCGCTCAAAAAAGCCTTGCCTAACGAGGCACAGGAACTATTCGACGAAACCGAAAAAGCAGCACAGCGCCGCTACCAGAGCTACATACGCAAAAGCAAAGAAGACTGGAGCTTGTAGTCTGAACAGCCTTTAACACAACAGGAGGCAGGCACCCGCAAGGGAGCCTGCCTCCTGTCGTTATATGGCAACAACAAACATCACGCCATGCAATCAGCCACATCGCAGCACACGATGAGCCACATCGCAGAGTGTTTCATGTACAGGAAACACATTGTTTCATGGCAGGAAACAGGTTATTTCATGTACAGAGAACATGTTGTTTCATATATAGAGAACACGTTGTTTCCCGGGAGGAAACACATTAAAGCATAAAACGGCAAAAGGTGCAACGACGCACATCAGCACGCACATTGCACCTTTCATCCACCTCGGAAGCAGAGTAACACTAACTCAAAATCTTGGCATATTCTTTGATAACCAGCTTTATATCATATTTCTTCTCGGCAAGTTCGCGGCCTGCCCTACCCATAGCAGCCTTTGCCTCATCGGTCAACTGAAGATAATCCTCCATAGCCTTTGCCAAAGCCTCAGCATCTTTCGGAGGCACCGAAAAGCCATTCCGCCCCTCATCAACCATCTCACGGCAACCCGGAATATCGGTCGTAATGACCGGCTTGCCCAAGGCACAGGCCTCCATCAACGAGCGATTCATCCCCTCGTGATAGCTGCTAACTACTACTACTACGCCAGGCAACTTCATGATATTCTGCGGATTACGGCTAAATCCGAGATACTTGATGCTGCCTGCTCTCACATCAGCATCGATTACGGCTTGGGGAACAGCATTGGGATAGCTCTCATCGACAGGCCCAAGCAGCCAGAACTCGGCATCACTGCCCGCAGCCCTGATGTGCCTTGCAGCCTCGACAAACTCGGCATAACCCTTGTCATAGAGCACACGGGCCACCATCAAAAACACCGTATGGCCGCACAAAGCATCGCCCGAAAAAGCAAAACGCGAAAGGTCGACACCCTCACCGCCACTGAGCAGCAGCAACTTGTCACTGCGGCAAATGCCATGGCTGAGCAACGTGGCCCTGTTACCCTCGTTCAAAACAAAGACCCTCTCGGCACACCCCAAGCCGGCAGCATACAGGCCGCGCACCACAGCTCCTATCACACCCCGACGCGAAAAAGCATAGCCCAGACCGGCCACCATGGCCGAACTGCGGATGCCCAACGAACGGGCTGCCAGAGAACCATAAATGTTGGGCTTGATGGTATAGTGAAAAATATAGTCGGGACGCTCCCGCCTGTAAATCTTCCGCAAACGCAACATGTAGAGCACATCACTCAAAGGATTCCTACTTGTACGCTTCAACTTCACCCTCACATACTTCACATACGAAGGAATGCTTGTCTTCATCTCCGTGCCCTCGTCCGAAGGAGCCACGAGAACCACCTCGTGGCCCTGCTCGTAAAACCAACGGAACACCGGTTCACGGAAATTGACAAGCCCCCATATCGTGTTGTCACAAAACAGAAGCTTCATAAAAATACAACTTAAAACAGCTCGTTTTCCGTTGGCCTTTCAACACACGGAAAGGTCAACGAAAAACAAACCTCCTTATCAATCAAAGCTCCCCACCGCGGTATCGCTCCGCGCCAATGCCGCCACTCGGATGGAAAAGAAAAAACTATTAGATTACATCACGACCAAACACACCACAACAAGCTGAAAACCGGCAACATCTGTCAGCCATTTCAGTCCCCAAAAGGCATTGCTTCAAAAAGGAAGCAATCAATCACAGGCTTTTAAGCTCTTCCTTGCCAAGCCCCGTTATCTTCATTATATGCTTGAGGTTCATTCCCATTCTCAGCATATCCCTCGCCACCTGCACAAGTGCTTCAGCACGACCCTCTGCACGACCCTCTGCACGACCCTTTGCCTCTGCAGTGTCTATTGAGTTCTTGATGTCGCGATAGGCCTAAGACTGTCCTCGTACTCGTTCAGCTCCGTCTTTGTTTCCCTCATTGTCTCTTGAGATCTTCCTCGGTAAGCCCCGTTATTTTCATTATCTGCTTGAGGTCCATCCCCATTTCCAGCATGCCCTTCGCCACCTGTACAAGTGCTTCTGCGCGACCCTCTGC
>DJPH01000052.1 GCA_002439755.1 Prevotellaceae bacterium UBA6417
TTTTCAATGTCATATGTTTTTTAGGGCTCTAGTTAAATCCTGCGTTGTACACAGACAAAACAGTATTTTTGTGTACTGTTGATTTTTAATGAATCTGTTCTTACGAGTGCGGTTTCTCGCCATGGCAAATCATGCAGCATGTTTGCTCTCTTGGCTTACCGAGATCGTTCTTATAACGCGGAAAATGAACTATAGCTTTTTTAATTTCCGCAAAGGTACAATTTATTTTATGAATGTCCGCATGTTGCCAATCAGTAGATTCTATGTTTAAATCCTGATTTATATGTGCAAGCGCACAATTCGAGCCTGTCAAAGAGACTGAAACCTGGCTACAGAACAGACCGTGGTGTTTACGGAATTTACGCAATGCTGACTCGCACGATGCCTCGTCTGGATATTGACGGTAAAAATCAAGAAGGTTCATAACTATATGTTATTTTCTATAACTTATCACTGCATAAAACGTTCCAATCTATGCTTTTGGGACAACATGACGATTTAAACTTTGCTAATTTGGGAACATGCGGACATTTTATTTATGCAATGAATATTTACGATTTAATGTGTTCGACTTTTACAAAAATCACGAATGCAGTTAATCATCCATTGAAGTTTTTCTTTTGTCATACCCGGATACACGCCAATCCAAAAAGTATCAGACATAGCGCGGTCTGTCTGCTTTAAGTCTCCTATTTGCCGATAGACGGAATTATCTCCGCGAAATTCGTCGAAACAAGGATGCTTAACAAAATTACCTGCAAAAAGGTTGCGTGTCTGGATTCTTTTCGACTCCAGATAGGCTGTCAATTCGTTGCGAGTGAAACCGGCATTATCCTTTACTGTAATGAGAAAACCGAACCAGCTCGGTTTTGAATTTTCAGTGGGTTCTGGCAGGATAATTCCCGGAGTCCCTTTCAGTCCATTATACAATTGCGCATAATTGTTGCGGCGTGCTCCAACGATACTATCCAATTTCTCCAATTGGGCACATCCGATTGCTGCCTGCATATCGGTTACTTTCAGATTAAAGCCAAAATGCGAATATACATATTTGTGATCATAGCCTTTAGGAAGTTCACCGAATTGTCCGGTAAAGCGACAACCGCATGTATTGTCTACACCACCCATGCACCAACAATCACGCCCCCAATCACGAAAAGAGCGAACAATTTTGTCAAGCAGTCCGTTATTTGTATAAACGGCGCCCCCTTCACCCATAGTCATATGGTGCGGTGGATAAAAAGAGCTGGTTCCAATATCGCCCCAAGTTCCAGTCTTTTTAGTCGTTCCATCGATAGTGTATTCAGACCCCAGAGCATCGCAATTGTCTTCAATAAGCCAAAGCTGATGACGTTTGCAGAAATCTGTTACAGCTTTCAGATTGAAAGGATTTCCTAAAGAATGTGCCAGCATCACGGCTTTTGTCTTTTCTGTATATGCAGCTTCCAGATAGTTGGCATTTATGTTAAACCCAGGCAATGATACGTCAACGAAAACCGGAATGGCACCGTAGTGAATCATCGGTGTGATAGTTGTTGGAAAGCCACAGGCTACAGTAATCACTTCATCTCCGCGTTTCACCCTTCGTGCTCCAAGCTTAGGTGAAGTCAATGCAAAAAAAGCCAGCAAATTGGCAGACGAGCCCGAATTGGTCAAGGCGCAATGTTTTACACCCAGCCATTTCGCCAAACCTGTCTCAAATTTAGTTGCCCACGGACCGGCAGTCAGCCAGAAATCGAGTGACGAGTCGACAAGGTTTACCATTTCTTTTTCGTCGTAATAACGCCCGCCGTAATTCACAAACGATTCACCGGGGTGGAACTCTTGTTTTACTGCATGTACCTCTTGATAATATTCTCGCGTCAATTGCAATATCTGCTGTTTGAGATCTTCTTTTCTACTCATAACTCCTGTGTTCTAAATCTTATATGTTTGCAAAGATAGCATTTTATAAAGAAGGTCTCACGAAAAAGTCGTATTTTTACGCTGTCAATTTGTTGCATACATAAAAAGAATGAAAGCTGTTCCTCGAATTTTGCAGGAATAATACTGAAAAAAGCCGCTTATGAAAGCTCTTTTTCAGTGTTTAATTCATAAGCGGCCTTGTTCTATTAGGATATTTTCGACAGGATACTTACTTCCACTCCACCTTATCTTTTAGTATGGTACCATCTGTAGCATCCTCACTTGTAAAGGTATTGCTCCTATACTGAACACAAAGCATCAACAATGGTTCTGCTCCGTTATTGCGCACCGACCTGCGCCCAGCAGGAGCAACACGCACTACTGTCCCTTCCGTAATGGCAAAAACCTGACCATCTACTTGAAATTCGCCCTTACCGCCTAAAAAGAAATATAGCTCTTCATGGTTCTTGTGCGTATGCAAAAATCCTGTTTCTGCTCCGGGAGGGAAGCTCTGAAAGGAAAATTCCGCACCGGTTGCATTTACGCTTTGTCCGCCAAATACTTTACCGGCAATTTTAACTTTAGGAGTCAACGACAGCACATAATCCTTAATCTCATTCAATTGGCCAAAGTTCACAGCTGTAAAATTCTCTGCTTTGGCAAGTGACTTAATCTCTTTCATAATTATCAGTTTGGTGAGTTTTCTTCGATTTATATTGCGAAATTACGAAATTCCATCGAATGCAACAACTGCTAAATGCCATTTTTGATGCTGAAAATCGGTTTCTCCTATGAAAGTTCGTATATTTGCATTTTCAAAATATCATCTGCAGAATAATTAAAAACAGACAGTCTGTATGAAAAAGCTTATCTTATTTATGGTAGCCGCCATGTTGACTTTTACGACAGGGTGCGCACAAAAGAAGACTTCGGCAACAGCCACTCCTAAGAAGACTCCAGGAGTAACAGTGGTGCAGGTTCCAGAAAAAACCACGAATGACAAATTGCTCGAAGCCATTAAGAAGCCCTATAAGGGTAAAGTGATTGTGATAGACTTTTGGGCCACATGGTGCGGTCCCTGTATGGCCGCCATGAAACAGATTGACCCCATCAAAGAACAGTATCTCAAGGAAAAGAAAAACGTAGTTTTCGTTTACGTTACCGGTGAAACTTCGCCATTGGCAAACTTCAATGCCGCTATTCCTAAAATCAAAGGCTATCATTACCGCTTGACCAACGCACAATACAGTTCGTTGTTGAAGAGTCTTGGCATCAAAGGTATCCCGACTTATCTCATTGTGGGCAAAGACGGCACCAACGTGTACGACAACATCGCCGAAGGCGGTTATCCCGGTGACAGTATCATTACGGCCGAGATTGACAAAGCCTTGAGCAAGTAACAGTTTTATAACGCTTTAATGAAATTGCACAGAGCTTCGCCTGTGCAATTCGTTTTTTCCTATCCGTTTATGCTCAAACACATGGAGACTACAAAAATAATATCCATCTCTTTATTTCTCGCGTTCATTTTACAGCAGCCACTGTGCGCCAACAGCGAATTGCAGACACAGATGAGTCGCATGAAAGAAATCACCCATATCGCTCCTTTGGAGAATGCTGTTGGTTATGCGGAAAAATATACTGTCAGCTTTTCCCAGCCACTGGATCACGAAAACCCTGAGAAAGGTGTGTTCAACCAGCGCGTTGTCGTGATGCATCGTTCACCGGAGCGTCCCACCGTAGTTGTCACTGAAGGCTATAGTGCGTCCTATGCCCTCTCACCAAGATATCTGGAAGAACTGTCAGAGTTATGGAACACGAATGTGATAGTTGTAGAGCACCGTTATTTTGCCGAATCTGTTCCACGACCTTGCGACTGGCAATACATGACCGACCGCAATGCCATGGCAGATTTGCACAACATCGTTACAGCATTCAGGCAAATCTATCCTCGCAAGTGGATAAGTACTGGCATCAGCAAAGGCGGTCAGACCTGTATGGAATACAGGGCGTTTTATCCCGACGATGTCGATGTGTCCGTACCTTATGTAGGTCCTCTGTGCTTCGCGCTCGAAGACGGGCGTCATGAACCTTTTTTGCGCACGGTGGGCACAAAGGCTGAACGAAAAGCCATTATGGACTTTCAAACGGAAGCACTTCGCCGCAAGCAGCGGTTACTGCCTGCCTTCGAGGCTCATTGTCTGAAAAACCATTTGCGTTTCAGGATTCCCATGCGCGATGTCTTTGACTATTGCGTGCTCGAATATAGTTTTGCCCATTGGCAATGGGGAACATCTGTTTCAGGCATACCGGGCAACGAAGCTTCTGATAGCGAAATATTAAAACATTTGCTATCGATATCCGGCCCCGACTATTTCAGTCCCGGAAAAGAGATGGCACCCTTTTTCTATCAAGCAGCCTACGAACTGGGATATTACGGTTACGACATTAAGCCTTTCAAAAAGCTCTTGTCCATTAAGTCTACCCATAATTATGTAAGGCGCGTTATGCTTCCCGACACGCTTGCTCATACGAAGTTTCACAAAAAGCTGTCGCGCTATGTTCGCAAATACTTAAGGAACAACGACCCCGAAATGCTTTTTATCTATGGAGAAACCGACCCTTGGACCGCAGCCGGTGTTACCTGGCTGAAGGACAAACGCAACATGAAGGTGTTCATTCAGAAAGGCGGATCTCATCTTGCACGCATCAAAAACATGCCCGATGAAAAGCGCAAGGAAATCCTTGAAATTCTATCACAATGGTTAGGCGAACCACCGGCCGTCACGCCCTAAATACAGCTTACTTGGAAACTTGCTGTTCCACAGCCTGACGCAATTGCCCGAGAGCCTTTTCCAATGCTGTGCGCGGTGAAGCCACATTAAGGCGCATAAAGCCCCGTCCTTCTTTACCGAACATCTCACCGTCGTTCAATGCCAGCCCAGCCTTTTCCACAAAAAGCCGGTTAAGCCCTTTCTGATCTAAGTGCAAATCGCGGCAATCCAGCCATATCAGAAACGAAGCTTGCGGACGCCATGGCTTTATCTGAGTAATGTAACATGAGCAATACTGTTCGACAAATTTCACATTGCCTTCTATGTAAGCCAGCATTTCCTTGCGCCAGAACTCGCCTTTCCTATAAGCGGCAATCGTGGCAATCGGAGCAAATATCGCAGGGTCACCCAGTTCATTAGCCGCAAGCCAATGATAAAAACGCGTTCGTATTGCCTCATCCGGTACAACGGCATACGAACTCACTATACCGGCAATGTTGAAAGTCTTGGAAGGCGCACCAAAAGTAATGCTGCATGCCGCAGCCTCATCGCTTACCGAAGCAAACGGGATGTGCCTGTTGCCAAACAAAGCCATATCACAATGAATCTCGTCAGATATGACCAAGATATTACGACGATGGCAGAACTCGGCCAGACGAGCCAAGGTCTCACGATCCCATGCAATACCGGCCGGATTGTGAGGATTGGACAGTATCAGCAGTTTGCATTTTTCATCGGCCACTTTCTCAAGATTTTCAAAATCCATCCGGTAAGTACCGTTTTCTTCAATAAGCGGATTATAAACCACTTCACGCTTATTTCCCAACGGCGTGAGACGAAACGGATGATACACGGGAGGTTGTATTATAACCTTCTCGTCTTTTCCGACAAACACGTTGATCACCATGCCGATGCCTTTTACAATTCCGGGTATATACGACAGCCATTCGCGTTTTACTTGCCAGCCATGATGAGACGCGACCCAATCGATGATACAGTTCCAATATTCCTCGGGAGTAATCGTATAACCGAAAACGGGATGCTCCAGACGCCGGCGCAAAGCCTCGACAATGAAGTCGGGTGTTTCAAAATCCATGTCGGCCACCCACAACGGAATCAAATCCTTTCTTCCATAAAGAGTTTCCAGCACATCATATTTTAACGCTCCTGTTCCATGGCGGTCTATCACCTTGTCAAAATCATATTTTGCCATCATTCATCCAATTAAATTGCTTGCAAAAATACGCATTTATTTCCGTGATACCTGTCAGATGCACGAATTTATCGCAACGGCATTCTGAGATATTCCTTTTTCATTGCCATATATTGCAGTTCTACGGTTTTATTTTGCAGGACCAAGTCTTGATTCATAAAAACCAAGTCCTGGTTACTTAGAATCAAGTCTTGGTCTTAAGTAACCAAGACTTGATTCTGCAATTTTCATGTATGATTCCGCAACTCTAAACCTTTACTCTGCAAATTTTCTTTTTGGTTCTGCAATTATACAGCAGGTTTGTAATTTTCGGATTGGCGGATACTTTCAAAGATGCAGGATCAGGTTTCCTGCAGAGGCTAAAACGAGATACGACCTTGCAATGCTCTCGCAACAGCAAAAAAGATGTGTCCAGGTTTTCTTTGTATGAGTTTTTTCCCTACTTTTGCTATGTAAAAGAGGAAAATCGTAATGGAAAAGCTAATCACCCAAATTATAAATGGTAGAATCCTGACACCAGCAGGTTGGATTCAAGGCGGTTCTGTAGTTGTCGAAGGCAATAAAATTTCCGAGATACAAAAGAGTGCATCATTGATAGATGGTGCGCAGGTTGTAGATGCCAAAGAAGGCAATATAGTTCCCGGAGGAATAGACTTGCATATTCACGGTGGAGGAGGCCGGGATTATATGGAAGGAACCGAAGATGCTTTTCTCGAAGCGATACATGCCCACATGCTGCATGGAACGACATCGATATATCCTACATTGTCATCGTCCAGTCCCGAGATGATAGAGCGTGCCATACGGACAACAGAAAAGCTGATGGAAGATCCCGACAGCCCAGTCTTAGGCTTGCACCTGGAAGGACCTTACTTTAATCCCGAAATGGCCGGCGGACAACTGCCCGAATACATAACGCCTCCCATAAAAGCGGACTATGAACGTATCATCTTAAGCACAAATGTCATCAAACGATGGGACGAAGCACCCGAGCTTCCCGGAACCGAGGAGTTCGGTCGCTTTTGCACACAACATGGCGTAATGCCTGCCATAGCACATACAAAAGCAGAGTATAACGATGTGAAAAAAGCCTGGGACAGCGGATTTCGCCATGCCACTCATTTCTATAACGCCATGACAGGCTTCCATAAAGTGCGCGAATATAAACATGAAGGAACGGTAGAGAGCGTTTATGCCATACCCGAAATGACAGTGGAGATGATAACAGACGGCATACATGTGCCTCCTACGATACTCCGCATGATTTATCTTGTGAAAGGAGTAGAGAGAACGGCTCTTATCACCGATGCCTTGGGTGTTTCTGCCAGCAACTCAAATAAGGCTTTCGACCCGCGTGTCATCATAGAAGACGGTGTATGTAAATTGGCAGACCACTCGGCTTTGGCCGGAAGCATCGCAACCATGGATCGTTTGGTTAAGACTGCAGTAATGAAGGTAGGCATTCCCTTGGAGGATGCCATCAGGATGACCTCCGAGACTCCTGCGCATATCATGAAGGAAGATGGCCATATAGGTACAATCAGGAAAGGCTATGACGCGAGCATTGTTGTATATGATAATGATATTGCTCTCAAATTTGTCATGCAAATGGGTAAAATAGTACGCAACGATTTGTAAACAGATCAACACACCATGAATAGAATAAAGGCAGTTACACTAAGTGCCCTATCTTTTTTTGCTTTTTCCTGCTTGACAAAAGCACAGTTGCGAGCAGAAGATTTGCCACGACGCATATATGTAGAAAATACGGATAAAAGTTCTCACGTGCAAGGAATTGCCGTAGATCTGAAACGCGGCCACGCTTATTTCTCTTTTACGACCAAGCTCATCAAAACCGATTTAAAGGGAAATATCCTCGGTTCAGTATCAGGGTTGACCTGTCATCTTGGCTGTATTGACCTGAATCATGAAAACGGGAAGTTGTATGCATCCATCGAATACAAAGATGACGAGATAGGGCGAGGCATCTTGCAGCAAATGGGACGTAAATTAGGCAAACGCGAAAATACCTTTTATATAGGAATTTTCGATACTGAAAAGATAAATCGTATGGATATCAATGCCGAAACCGGCGGTGTGATGAAAACAGTTTTTCTTCCCGAAGTTGTTTCATATTATGAAGATTCCGTTATGAATCAAGGAAAGAAAGTGGCTCACCGCTATGGTTGCAGTGGCATAGACGGCATTGCCCTCGGACCGCAATTCGGCAAGACATCCGGAAAGCTTTATCTGAATGTTGATGCAGCTGTATATGGAGATGTTACGCGTACAGACAACGACTATCAGGTCCTTTTGCAATTTGACCCGGAGAAGATTGAAAAGTATGCTCGTCCTCTCGATCAGGCCAACCCTCATCATGTGGGGCCGAAAAAGGCTGACAGAAAGATATTTGTCTTTACAGGGAATACCGAATATGGCATACAGAACCTCGAATATGATGCGGCTACTCATTATTGGCTGGCATCAGTCTATAAAGGAAAGAAAAAACAATACCCTAACTATTGCTTGTTTGCCATTGACGGCACCAAGAAGGCAGTAAAACAAAGCCTGAAAGGTTTTGACAAGCCGGAAAAGGGCTTGGTCGTTCCTTTGGCCGAAGCCGGTTTGCGCGATGCCGGAAGCGGCATTCAAGGGTGGAAGCAGTCTATTGGTTCTACCGGACTTGAATCGTTGGGAAACGGCTATTTTTATGTCTCACATAATGGAAAGACAGACGCAGGCCATCAATATTGTGACATGCGTCTGTACAAGTGGACAGGAAATCCTGAGAAAGCTTTGGAAGAAGTGAAATAAGTTCGCAGGCCTTATTCCAAGTAACGGCTGAAGAATTTCCATATTTCCTCGCCTGTGTCCAAGTCTTCGGTGCACCAGCAATGAGTTGCTCCTACAACTTCGTATAGCCAAACGTCATTGCGGGTTTTCGGATTGCTGTAGCGATGGTGTATTACCCGATGGCCGTTCTTTTCAAACGATTTGCCCGGAATGGTATCAGTTTCGATTTGGGTACAACGATTTTTGGCAACGAAATAGTTGATGGCCAGTGGCACAGATAAGTAAGCTCCCCAACCACCTTTATTGGTAAGGTCGCCCCACCATTCGGAAGTTCGATCTTCCGTTCCGTGTATTTCAAGGAAAGGGATGGCTTTGGGTGCTTCCAAAGCTTCATACATCCATACCAATGTAAGGCCAGCCAACGACCCTAAGGCCTTAAATGTGTTTTGCTTGGAATAGGCCAGCAGGTAACACATTTCCCCGCCGTTTGACATGCCGGTTAGGAAGGTGTTCTTCTTACTGAGATGGTACTTCTTCTGTACGAATCGCGCCATCTTACACATCACTTCAATATCATTGACCTTCCAACCTTCTTGGAATGGGTAGCCAACATTCCAACTCCGATGTTTCGTGGGGTCTTTCAAACCAAGCGGTACGCACAAGGCAAATTTATGCCGTTCAGCCGCATCGTTCATCCAGGTATTAATGCTTCCATTACCACCATAACCGTGAAGGGCAAAGACGAGAGGCGCATCTTCGGGTAAGCCATCAGGCAGAAACATCTTGAAGTGCCGAATGTCTCCTCCGATTTTTGTTGAATCGTTGATGATTCTTCGGGCATATACATCGGCATTTGCCGATGCAATAGCCAGGAGCAACGCATTCAGAATGATAGGGAGCTTCACTGTTTCAACTGTTTAGTCAATAGTAAATAAATATCCGATGGAAATTTGTATGCTTCGGTTTTGCGAATCGAAGTTCTTCAAGCACTTGGTCAGTCCCAAAGCATAACGGGCATCAAAGAAGATTCCATTGGCCATTTCAAAGCCTAGTCCTGCAGCAATTGAAAAGTCAAGACGGTTTTGCGACCAGTCTGTCACTTCCGGAGTATCCTTCAGCTTGGTAGAATTATCAATCAAGTACGATATTTGAGGCCCCAATTGCAGGCAAAATCCGTTTTTCCCTTGTGGATAGAATTTGGCGATAAGCGGCATACTCAGGTAATGGCTGCGATTTTTTAAGTCTTGTGTATCGTAGCTATACATATGTATCGGTGTTTTGAATCCCATCTGGTTATAGAGCAATTCTCCCTGAAAGCCCCAGTGTGAGTTGATGTCATAGGCGGCTACGGCTCCGATGCGTGGCCCGATGATGTTCTTCAACTCTGTAAAAGCAGGCTTTTGTTCAGTGACGCGCGACCAGTTGGCTCCAATCTTGCCACCGATTTTCCATTGTGCGTGTACCGGCAAAAATGCAGTGCTGAAGATGGTTATACATAAGAATGCAATGCACCATCTGTTCAATTTCATTCCCATTTCCATTGTAAGTGTCTTTGTCCTGTTAGTATTCTTTTAAAACAAAACGACATTTGCTGTTTTTTATTGTGCAAAGTGTCGGTAATACCATTGTCCGTATGCTATTCGACATTGGTAAAGACAGTAAAGAAGTATGAGCAAATAAATGCAGTCCGCCGTCCATCTGCTCATACTTGCACGTGAACTTACCACCTTATTCAATATCGATAAGATAAAAAATCATTCAATCTTTATCAATGCACCGGTTTTGACGGTTTCTTTCTTGGTTGTTCCATCAGGCAGAGTGTAGCTAAGTATGCCGGTAAAACTTCCGTTAAAAGCTTTCATATCAGGGACGTATTGCACTCTTTTTAGCTGATCGTCAAGCATGGGATTCAGGTAATCAACTTTTAGATGAGAGAAACTCAGAGGGCGCACGGAAACATTGTGAATCTGCTTATTTGCGGTGTCATATTCTGCTGTAAATTCCAAATGGGCGTCATAGCCGTCCACGCTGGAAAAAACGAGACTTTTCAATATCGTATTCCCATTGTTTTCGACAATAGAATAGGGCTGTGCTGGTGGTAGTGGGAAACCTATCTCCAATACGCCTCCATCTTTTTCCCCATTCTTTTTCTTTTCATCTATCTTTTGACCCTCGGCTCTAAGAATGTCATATGTCTGCTTCCGTATCTCTTCATTCATCAATCGGGCTTGTTTAAGAACCTGCTGCTTATTAAAATCTATCTTGTAGAATGAGCTCAACTTTTGCCATATGGCATACTCTTCAGGCGAAGTTACATTCTTAACCCATACAGGTATCTTTTCATTTTCGGCAGAACAAATAACGCAAGAAAGGAATAACCAAACAAATAAAATACGTGTCTTTATATTATGATCGTTGTATATATACTCAATATGTTTATTGGTTTTGATTTTTATTTTTACATTGCAAATATACGAATGAATAATGATGCGACAAAACATTTTAAAGAAAATAAATAACGAAAGAGGTGGTTTTTGTGTTAATGATATGAGGAGAAAACGCAAGTTTCTATGCTGCGTGGCTTTCCTCTCGCTGATTTTTCGTAAGTTTGCACCGATATTTATTCACCAATACAGAGATATAGGCTGATGAATTATGGATTTGTAAGAGTGGCGACGGCCGTTCCTTCTGTGAAAGTTGCCAATTGTGAGTACAACATCTCACAAATGGAAGAGCTGATAATCCAGGCTTGTGAAAGCCACGCAGAGGTAATCTGCTTCCCTGAGCTGTCAGTGACATCGTATACGTGTCAGGATTTGTTTCACCAGGAATTGCTTTTGGAAGAGGCCGAGCTGGCTTTTATGAAACTTGTCGATGCCACCCGTTCAATGAATATCATCGTGATAGTCGGGTTGCCGATCAGTTTTGGCGGAGTGCTTTATAACTGTGCCGCCGTGTTCTTCAAAGGGAAGATACTGGGTTATGTCCCTAAGAGCTACCTTCCCAATTATCAGGAGTTTTATGAAAAGCGTTGGTTCTCCTCTGCCTTGGATTTGCCTAATTCCACGATCTATTATGCAGGCCAATCGGCTCGCATAGGGTGTCATCTGCTTTTCAAGACCGGCTCGTTTACGTTTGGAATCGAGATTTGTGAAGACTTATGGGCAACGGTTCCTCCCAGCAGCAATCAGGCCTTGCACGGCGCGGAGATAATCTTCAACCTGAGTGCTGACAATGACGGGATAGGCAAACACGAATATCTTAAAGGCCTTATCAGCCAGCAGAGTGCCCGTTGTCTGTGTGGTTATGTCTATTCGGGCTGCGGCTTTGGCGAGAGCACCCAGGACATCGTGTTCAGCGGAAAAGGTTTCATCTATGAAGAGGGGGTGCTATTGGCTGAGGCGCGTCGCTTCAGTATGGAGCCTCAATTGACGGTGAGTGAGATAGACGTAGAGAAACTTCGTCACGAACGTCGCCTCAATACGACGTTTGCAACAAGTGCAAGCCGTGATGCCGGCAACCAGTCGTATGAGATCATCGACAGTCATGCCATTTTCGATTATACCGGTTTTGAACTGAGCCGAAGCATCGATGCTCATCCCTTTGTGCCCTGTGGCGCAGCCTTGGACGAGCGTTGTGAAGAGATCATTAGCATACAGGTAGAAGGCTTGTCCAAGCGTTTGCTCCATACCAAGGCTCAGACAGCTGTCATCGGCATCAGCGGAGGTCTGGACTCCACGCTGGCTTTGCTGGTCTGTGTGCGTGCCTTCGACCGGTTGGGCATGAGCAGGAAAGGCATTGTAGGTATCACAATGCCAGGGTTCGGAACCACTACACGTACCTATACCAATGCCACCAACTTGATGAAGTTTTTGGGCACAAGCATCCGCGAAATAGCCATTGCCGATGCCTGCATACAGCATTTCAAGGACTTGGGCATTGATTCCTCGGTGCACGATGTCACTTATGAAAACAGTCAGGCCCGCGAGCGTACACAGATATTGATGGATGCTGCCAACCAGATGAACGGCATCGTGGTGGGCACGGGCGACCTGAGCGAACTGGCTTTGGGCTGGGCCACATACAACGGAGACCACATGAGCATGTACGGAGTCAATGTTTCCGTACCTAAAACTCTGGTACGTCATCTTGTCGTTTGGTTTGCAAGTCACATCGACGACCGCAACTGCAGCACCACTTTGCTGGACATTGCAGACACTCCCATCAGCCCGGAGCTGCTCCCGGCCGATGCTTCTGACAACATTGCACAAAAGACAGAAGACCTTGTGGGCCCTTACGAGCTGCACGACTTTTTCCTGTATTATTTTCTGCGGTTCGGCTTTTCTCCGGCCAAGATTTACTTTATGGCATGCCGGGCCTTCGATAATTATGATGCCGATACCGTGAAGCACTGGCTGCAAGTCTTCCTTCGTCGCTTCTTCAGCCAGCAGTTCAAGCGCAGTTGTCTGCCCGACGGCCCCAAAGTGGGCAGCTGCTCGTTGAGTCCGAGAGGTGATTGGCGCATGCCGAGTGATGCCGATTCGTCGGGTTGGCTCAGCAGGTGTGACGATTTGTAAAGCCTCATACATCATGAAACAGATAATAACTTGCATTGCCTTGCTGCTGTTGCTGGCCTGTCCCTCCGTGACACATGCAAAATCGGATGGCGACATCTTCGCGAAAGTTGTGGCACCCGACAGCGGACGATTGTATAAGGGCGACAGTACAGTTGTGTCGATTTACGTCTATTCAAGGTCTCCCATCAGCAGCATAGATATAGAAGACAAGCGTCTGCACATAGCCGGATGTGAGGTAAGGAAGCTTTATGCCCGCAAACGCCAATCCGTTACACGCATCAATGGGCAGACTTATTATACAGTGCTTGGAGCCTTGTATTCCGTGGCGTCCGACAAGAAAGGAAAGATTCATTTTCCGCAGCTGTCGCTCACGGCCAACCTGCTTGTCGAGCAGGAAGACGAGAGGGAGCGTAGGGCAGACCCGTTCTTCGGACCCTTCGATGACTTTTTCAGGCAGCCGTCCTATAAGAAAGTGAAAAGGTCAATCCGTACACCTCTTTACAAGATGGAAGTAGTGGATGCACCCCGCAAGACCATGCGCGAGCTGCAGCGAAGCGGCAAGACGATAATATAGAAAAGTGATAATAAGATATGATGACAATGGAACTTGAAAAAGGACTCAAGGGCGAAGCAACGCTCGTTGTGTCGTCCAAGGACACGGCACTGTCGATGGGTTCGGGCGATATGCCGGTGCTGGCCACTCCGGCCATGCTGGCCCTGATGGAGCATGCCGCCATGACAGCCGTAGCAGGTGCTTTGCCCGAAGGCAGTACCACGGTGGGCGGCTATATCGAAAGCAGCCACCTGCGGCCTAGCAAGATAGGCAGCACAGTTGTTGCCAAGGCTGTTCTGACCGAGACGGATGGCAGGAAACTCACTTTCACCATCGAGGCTTACGATGGTGAAACCTTGATAGGGTCGGGAAAGCATCTGCGCTTCGTTGTAGACAGAAAGCGGTTTTTGGAAAAACTGTAGCAAGAAAATACATTACATTAACAGATAATCAGATATGAGTGACGGACACTTTAACCGAAGCCTATTGCCGCGCACGGACTATCAAAGCGGATACCGTGCCGGCCAGGCTGCATCACGCAGACAGGCCGAGACTGTATTTCGGCATGTTGTGCAGACGGAGCTTTCCCATCTGTCTCCCGAAGAGCAGGAAGCAGTCTGTCGTGCGTTCAAGGAAGGTCTGAATCAATAAAACAAACAATCCCATGAAGAAAAACTTTTTAGTGGCCGTATTTGCCGGTGTCGGTCTGTTGGTCTCCAACCCCTTGCCGGCCAATGTCACCGGTGATGAAGCCGATGCGACCGGCTTCATCTTCAAGAAGAAAAAGGCAAAGACCGCGGCCAAGACCAAAGAAGCCCCCGGGCAGCCCGTGCAGCCCAAGGATGTGCAGGGGCCTGTCAACCCCTCCATACGTCAGATTGTGAGCAACAAGGAGAGTATGTTTCAGGTTTCCAAGGACAAGGACAACTGGTATTTCACTCTTCCCGATTCGCTTTTGGGACGTCTCATCCTGGCTGTGACACGTTTCACCTCAACTCCTGCGGGCTACGACCAATACGGAGGTGAGGAAGTGAGAGAGCAGACCGTATACTTCGAACTGTCTCCCGACGGTCGCAATCTATTCTTGAAGTCGGAAATTATCTATAGTCGTTCAGATACGCTCGATGCCATCAACAAGGCTGTAAACAGCAGCACTGCCAACCCCATCCTGCAATCGTTCAGGCTGGAAAGCGGTGCCCCCAAGGGTCACTATAAGATAAATGTGAGCAGCCTGTTACTGGGAGAAAACAGTTTTTCCCTTGACAAAGACACCCGTCGTGACATGGAGCTTGGCGGCATGATTGGCGGAGGAGCCTCCTACATCGAGAGCGTTCACAGCTATCCCATCAATACAGAGGTGAGAACGGTGCGTACCTATTCGGGCAATTCCGACAAGCTTCTTTCCTCGGCCATCGCTAATTCGATATCGATAGGCTTGAACACCTCGTTCCTGCTTCTGCCCAAGGAGCCCATGCGTGCCCGCATATACGACCCTCGTGTAGGCTATTTCACGGATGCCTATAACGTGTTCAGCGACAACGATCAAAAGATGACTGTCAAGCGTTTCATTACACGTTGGCGTCTCGAACCCAAGGACGAGGACATCGAGAAGATGAAGCGCGGCGAGCTGGTCGAGCCGAAAAAACAGATTGTCTACTACATAGATCCGGCCACGCCCAAGCAGTGGGTGCCCTATCTCATTGAGGGTGTCAACGACTGGAACAGGGCCTTTGAGCGTGCAGGCTTTAAAAATGCCATTGTAGGTAAGCCATGGCCCGACTCGTGTAAAGATATGAGCTTAGAGGACGCTCGCTTTGCCGTGATACGCTATTTAGCATCACCGGTGGCTAATGCCTATGGACCCCAGGTGCACGACCCGCGCAGCGGTGAGATTCTGGAGAGCCATGTTGGATGGTACCATAACGTAATGACGCTGGTTCACGACTGGTATATGTTGCAGACGGCCAATGTGGATCCGCGTGCCCGCAGTGCCAAGTTCAGCGATGAGCTGATGGGACAGCTCATCCGTTTTGTGTCGTCTCATGAGATAGGACATACCTTGGGACTGCGTCACAACTTCGGGTCAAGCAGCACCGTTCCGGTAGAGAAGCTCCGCGACAAAGCCTGGGTGGCAGCCCATGGCCATACACCCTCCATTATGGACTATGCGCGTTTCAACTATGTGGCCCAGCCCGAAGACGGCATGACCGAGCATGAATTGTTCCCGCGCATCAACGATTATGACATGTGGGCCATACAGTGGGGCTACATGCCTGTCTTTGATGCCACCGATTCGGAAAGCGACCGTTACATGCTGAGCAAGGTGACTACCGACAGCATTGCTGCCAACCGCCGCCTGTGGTGGGGCGATGGAGAGGGTTACCGCAGCGACCCCCGCAGACAAACCGAGGACCTTGGCGACGATGCCGTCAAGGCCGGCGAATATGGCATCAAGAACCTCAAGGCCGAGATTGGCCATCTTCAGGAGTGGAACTATTGGGGAAACGACACCGAGGAGCGCAACCTTAAGGGTATCTATAACCAGCTTCTCAATCAGTTTCTCAGGTATTGCGGCCATGTGGCCAACTATGTCTCGGGTACCTACTATGAGGTGAAGACCCCCGATGAGCCGGGCAACATGTATTCGCCCACACCGCGCGAAAAGGAAAAATCCGTGTTGCCGTTCTTCGACAAGTATGTATTCACGGCCCCCGAATGGTTGGTTGACGTACCCTACATAAGCCGCATCACCGACGACAAAGAGGCTGTGATGGAGCGCATAGGCAACTTTGCAGTGGATATGCTCACTATAAGCGGACGCCTGCAAGGTCTCAATTCCAACTATCCGGTGCAGGAGTTCCTGCCCGAAATGACCACGATGATTTTCCGCGAACTCGACACAAAGAAGCCCGTCACACGTTATCGTCGCAACCTCCAGCGCAGGTTTGTCAACAGTCTGACACGCAACTTCAACACCTACAAGGCCGATGACCCGAGCGACCAGATTGCCGTGACACTGATGATACTCAAGGACCTTCAGAAGCGCACCAAGGCTGCAGCAGCCTCCGTAAGCGACACAATGACCAAGGCACACTACCGGCAGATGGCCGACCAGATAGAACGTTCGCTGTCAATATCGGCCGGGGGAACCAATGCCAATGCCACGTCGCGCATCGTCATGAGAGGCCTGAACGAAGACAACGAAAAGGGCACCAATATCGTTCCTTTCGAGTCTGACTGCTGCTTCCCCGTGGTGAACTATGACCTCTGCCCTTAGGCCTGCAACAGTGCTGTGCCTGACAGAAATGGCAGATCCCATACATTGCAACTTGTTTCCTGTACAGGGAAGAGGTCGTTTCATGTACATGAAACACATTGTTTCATGCGGGGAAACACATTGTTCTCTGTACAGGAAACACGTTGCGATGTGCCGCATTGCAACCTGCACGCTGAAACATTGCAGTCTGCACATCCGCCAAAGACGCAAAAAGAGCCAATGTGTCAGAAATGCGTTAGATTTGCACACAAGACAGTACAAAAAGATATTCTGAAAATGAATTTTTCAGTTTCTTAGGGCTGCAAACTGGCCCTTATGTACAAATAGCATTGCAAAAGCAAGAAAAAAGTGCGAACTTTGCAGCGTATAAAGTAAATGTCATATCTTTAGATCAAAGCCAAAGCATGAAAGATCGGTTAATTCTTCTTGCGCTGTTCATAGGGACATCATTGCAATTAATGGCGCAAAACAGGCTCTTCACCATAAAGGGCACCGTCACAGACGAGAAAGGGCAGGGCATCGAGCTTGCGGCAATCAGCCTTAACGGTGACCTGGGTACACACTCGGGCATCAAGGGATCGTATGCTATAAAGAACGTGCCCAAAGGCATGTATGTGTGTCGTGTTTCATATGTAGGCTACCAGACTGTGACAGACACCTTGGACATTAAAGGCGACATGACCTACAATGTGCGGCTTGTGAGCCGTGGACTTCAGTTGAAGGATGTCGTGGTAACTGCCAATCAGGTAGCCATGGGTTCAAAGTCCGTTGTCGGTGAAGATGCAGTGCGACATATACAGCCTAAAAGTGTAAGTGACTTGCTTCAGCTGGTGCCGGGTAACCTGACCGAGAACCCCAACCTCAATAATATGTCGCAGGCAAAGATAAGGGAAATCGATCAGAATGACAATAATTCGCTGGGCACAGGTGTCGTGGTCGACGGCACACCTCTTAGCAACGATGCCAACCTGCAGGCACTGGCTCCCACGAAATATGGAAAATCGTCGGGTCAGGGCTACGACGGAATGGAGGATCAGACCACGGCAGGACGAGGTGTAGACCTGCGCACCGTCAGTGCCGGCAACGTGGAATCGATTGAAGTGGTAAGGGGCATTCCGTCTGTGGAATATGGCAACCTCACCTCAGGCCTGATGATTGTGAAGACCAAGTCGGGCAAGACACCGTGGGAAGCCAAAGTGCAGGCCGACCCCTTTTCCAAGCTGGTGTATGTGGGAAAAGGCTTTGCACTGAACAAAGGCGGCGCAACCAATTTCAGCGTAGACTGGTCACAGTCGTGGGGAGATACCCGGAAACACTATCTGGGCTATGACCGCATCACTGCCACAGCAGGATATTCCAACATGTTCGGTCCGCTGACCTTCAACGTAAAAGGGGCATTCTATTCCAACATCAACAGCAGGAAAGATGACCCGCAATACGAGGAACAAGACCTGCACTACAAAAACAAGAACATAGGAGCCCGCCTCTCTCTGAACGGAAGCTACCGTTCAGACAAAAGCTTCATCACACGTCTCGACTACAACCTGTCGATGCAGGTATCCAAGACCTCTGACGAACACTACGACCTGGTGTCCAACCCCGACGGTATCATCACCGATGTCAGAGTGCCCGGACTGCATGAGGCCATCTTCAAAACCAAGAGCTATCATTCGGAATACAAGATTGACGGCCTTCCCGTAAACGCACATGCACAACTCATAGCCAACAAATATCTGCAGCTGGGTGAAGACAATCACACCACCTTTAAGTTGGGGGCCGAATACGACTATGACGCCAACAAGGGTGACGGCCTTACATTCGACCTGGCCAACCCTCCCCAGTCGATGGGTGCACAAACACTGCGCCCGCGCGCATTCAAGGATATTCCTTCGCTGAATACCCTATCGGGCTTTGTCAGCGATAAGCTGTCCCTGACATTGGGAACCGTCAAGACCGATATTGAAGGTGGCGTGAGGCTGAGCAACCTCTTCCTGGATGCCGGCAAGAGTGACGGACGCAACGGCATCTTCGTTGCCGAACCACGTATCAATGCCTCCGCAAGCCTGTTGAACAAAAAGAACAACACCCTGTTCGACGACCTGTCGCTGACCGGAGGCTTCGGTCTGAGCAACAAAATGCCCACCTTGCTCTACCTCTATCCCGACTACGTATATTATGACAATCCCAGTCTGAGCAAATACAGCGACAACGAAAAGGATCGCCTGGCACTCATCTCGACAGATGTCATTACAGACACCAAAAACAGAAACCTCAAGCCGGCACACTCACGCAAATGGGAACTGGGACTCTCCTTCCGCATAGGCAAGACCAAAGGCTTCCTGACCTATTTCAACGAGAACCACCGGAACGAGTTCGGATTCAGCTCCCAGCTGTACTGGTCGAAATACATGAGATACTCCCTGCCTCCCACAGCCACAGACCCGATGTTTAACGAAACAACCGGTGAAGTGACCTTTAAGGAAAACGGCATGACTGTTACCGCCAACCCCACGCAAATGACCGACATGTACACCTGGGGCAAGCCGTCAAACACCACACGCTCCATCAAGCACGGAGTGGAATACGGACTGGACTTCGGCACCTTTGAGCCACTGAAAACATCATTAAGTATAAACGGCGCATGGTTTCATGTGGACAGACGTCACGAAACAACCAGCCTGAACTACATCAACAAAACCTTTGACTATGTCGCCGTATTACCCTCAGGTTATGGTAACGTGCAAGACCGCATCAATACCAACTTCCGCTTTATCACACACATACCTGCCGTGAGAATGATATTCACTACTACAGTACAGGTGGTGTGGTATGAAAGCGAACAAATCAAGTATCTTGATGAAAACGACAACGACAGGCGAACAATGATAAGCTACCAAGGCAAAGACTATTATGCCGTTGCGCCGCTCGGCTACTACACACGTGGCGGAGAATATGTTGAATGGCAGCCGCAAATGGCTCAAGATGCCCAACTGGCTCTCCTGATGGATCGCTACCAGACCTATGCATTCGAGAAGGATGTGGTAAAGCCCTGGGCACTGCTCAACTTCAGATTTACCAAAGAACTGGGAAATGTCGGCGAGCTCTCGTTCATCGCCAACAACTTTACCAACACCAGCAAATGGCACGTCAACAAACATTCTAAAGCAAAACGCCAGCTCTACCCCGACATGTATTTCGGTGCGGAACTAAAGATTAAACTATAATCAACCCAATATTAAAGATTGAGACAATGAAAAAAACAATTTTCAAGACCCTGTGGGCTTTATTGGTTGTAGCAACCATAGCCCCTCTGGCTTCATGCTCGTCAGACGATGATGAGGGCGTGAAGAGTTTTAAAGTGAACGTGACTATCGGCCTTCCCGAGGGAGTGGCAGCCGACAATGTGGAAGGACTGCAGCTGATAGCCACCAAAGGAACAGTAAGCGACACAGTGAACATTGCCAATCCGGCAGCAACCGAGATTACACTGCCCCAAGGACAGTACACCTTCACCGTAACCGGCAAAGTCAAGGATGAGGCAACTGCCTACCTCACAGGAAAGGCTTCGGCCGACATCTACAGCGAGAAAGCTGTAACAGTTGCCTTGAGCAAAGTGACAAAGTCGTCGCTCATCTTCAAGTCGTTGTTCACCACCGGTGGCTATCAGTACTACATGTTGGACAGCTACTTTGAAATCGTCAACAACTCCGACGAAGTGCAGTATCTGGACGGTGTCATCATTTCTGCTCCTCAAGGAAACCAGAGCGAAGCCAATGCCTGGCAGGCAAACGGCGTTACAGACCTGTACGCCTCAGGCCAAGGTGCAGTACTCGCATTCCCCGGAACCGGCAAAGACTATCCGCTGGAGCCCGGCAAGAGCGTACTGATTGCCAATAACGCCACCAATCACAAAGAGGCAGCTCCCGAAGGAAACATTTGCCCCGATTTGTCAAATGCCGACTGGGAAGTATATCTGGACAATGTCAATGGAGAGATAGACTACCCGGCTCCCAACTTGAAAGTTATATACACCAACAATACCTATATGAAAGCATTCGGACTTGGAGTCATGGGGCGCGGATACATCCTTGCCAAGCTTCCCGAGGGCACAACCCCCGAAGAGTATGCAGCCGACTCAACGAATATTCAAACAGAGCCCGGTTCTACAGGGACTATGCAATACTTGATGATTCCAAGCAAATATGTGCTGGATGCAGTTGATATCTGGAATGGTAAAAACGATACTCACTACGGAACATTCCTTCCTAAAGACGATGCTCAGGGCGTACTCGCTTCTGAAACGTGGGAAGGCAAGTGCATCAGAAGAAAGGTAACCGAAATAAAGAACGGCCGTCCTTACTATCAGGATACAAACAATTCGGCAGCCGACTTCCTGAATAATCAGGAATGCACTCCCGGAGTAACTCCGACACAAGTGGATAAATAATAACACTAACCTTCAGGACTCCGGACAGATGGGATAAACCTGGCCGGAGTCCTGTCTTTATAACAACAAGACAATGAAATCGAGTAAGAAATATTACGGAACACTATGCGCTTTGCTTTTTGCCGTCTCGGCATATGGCCAATCGACATTCGTGAACAGCCAGAACAAATGGCATGAGGGATATGTCAACGAACTATATAACATCCGCTACAATAGCATCAACCCGACTCGATTGTCATACAACAAAATGCGCACTGTCGGCACGGCCTTGTTTAGCTATCAATATGGTAGGGGAGACTATCATGCCGTTGATGCGCCCAAACAAACCAATGATCTTAATGTCTACATTGGCGGATTGCAACATCTCGGCAAGGTGAACTTGGCGGGCTATCTGAAATATAATAATACAAAATCAAAGGACATTCATTGGAATCCAACGCTTTATCTGGATGAAAACAACCCGTTTATCCTTTGTGATTCCGTAATGAACGATGCAATAACCGAGGCCTTCCAGATGGAAGCAACGTTATCCTACGACTTTAACGATCGCATAAAAGGAGGCCTTTCTTTGGGACTCAAAACAGGAAGTCTGAGTGACCAGACAGACCCGCGTCCCAAAACCAATACATCGGTATTCCCGATAACTGCAGGCTTTGACTATCACATCAGCAAGCCATGGTCTGTAGGACTGACTGCACAGGTAAGGTTGTTAAGCAGCAATATATCCTATGCTGTCGTTAACCCATTGAATAACCACCGCTTTTTCCTGATGAAGGGAATGGGCGATTATTATGGAACATCAACAAGCGCTGAATATAATTATAAACGCGACTATAAGGGCAATACTCTTACCGGAGCATTGCAGGCCGTCTATCAACCCGAAGACGAGATGATACAGAACTTTATTGAAGTTGCCGTGAGCAAAGGAAATGAAAAGGCAACCGACGGCGGTTCTTCTTATGTCTTCAAAGGAGGCGATTATTATCTCACTAAAATAAAGGCAACAGATAGGTTTATCTGGAACCAATCTGAAAGTTTACGTCACAATATCATTCTTTCCGGACAAATCCAAAAGGGAGATGCAGACTGGTATGACCAGAAAAGAATGAAAGACACTGAACATGGAAACCTCGTATATTACGAAATACTAACCAAGTCGCGTGTACAAAAGTCACAGTCAATGACCGCATCTGCCGAATACAGGCTAGACTTGTTGAAAGACGGAGAGACAGACTTTTATGCCGGAGTCAACGCAGCTGTGAATAGAAATGAGCTGAAACATTATAGCGATGACGGGTTGCATAAGCAAGAGTGGAACCTTTTGTCTGTTAATATATCGGCAGGAAAGACTTTCAATCTCGGCAAAGGACAGCTTGCGGCATCGGTCAATGGAGGCTATGCCATGCCGTTGCAGGACAGCAAGTTCGCTACGGGAACAAATGTAACCGGTGCAACTGATATCACAAGTGCTTATGTCCTTCCTCAATTTGAATATGCAACATCTAAGCGCATAGCCTTGGGCGGCATGATTGATTATAGTCTTCCCGTTGTAAATAAGGTGAAAGCCGGTATCTATGCCAAGGTGAAGAGCCTTATATATAATGACGACGCCGAATACTATCAGCCGCTAAAATCTACAACATACACCTTGGCCGACATGGGTCTATACTTAAACTTTTAATCAAATGAAGAAATACAGCAAAAAGATATTGCTCCTGTTCCTGCTCTTCGTGGCAGTAGTGCAGGTAGAAGCAAGGAAAGGGCTGGCCATAGTCATTGACCCTGCCAGTCGTGAAGCGGCAAAGCCTGAACTTGACGCTTTCATTACTGCTCTTGAGAATAAACAGCAATATAAGGTATATACAGTCATCGACAAATGGCAAATGCCGGATTCAATCAGAAACACACTGATTAAGCTACATTCTGCTAAAAAGGATCCGATTGTAGGTGTAATATTAATAGGTGACATACCTATACCTATGGTACGTGATGCCCAATATCTCACCAGTGCATTCAAAATGAGCCAAAAGCGCGATAGAAAAGAATCGTCGGTGCCTTCCGACCGTTTCTATGATGATTTCGGCCTTAGCTTTGACTACATAGGAAAAGATGATGATGCACCCTATTACTATTACTCGCTTACCGCTTCAGGACGGCAATATCTGAAACCCGATATCTTCAGTGGCCGTATTCGCCCTACAGATACCAAGGAGTCAACAAAATATGAAAAACTGAAGCTGTATCTGAAGAAAGCGACAGCGGCAAAAAACTCCCCCGATAAGTTTGAATCGGTTTTTGTCTTTACAGGTGATGGCAGCATCTCAGAATCAAAGCCGGCCCATATAGACGAATTCCGTGGCTTGATGGAGCACTTTCCGCAGCTGGCAGCCACACCATCGGCATTTAGCTATATGGACTATTCGGACGAGTCTCCCGTCCGCTATCGTGTGATGGATGAAGTGATGCGTCCTGATTTGAGTCTGGCCATGATGCACCATCATGGCGATTGGGATACCCAATACTTGAACTTCGCGACAAAAGACAACATTACGCTTGACGAAATAACAAAATACAATTATCGTCCCAATGCCCGGGTGGTGATTTTTGACGCATGCTACAACGGCTCCTTTCATAGGGATGACTGCATAGCCAACGAATATATTTTCCGCCCCGGCAAAACAATAGCAACAATAGGTGGCAGTGTAAACCTGATACAAGACAAATGGTATGACAAATTCATTGGCCTGCTTGCCGATGGCGTATCGGTCGGATACATCAACCAGCATGCAATCTATTTGGAATCACACGTAATAGGTGACCCCACCTTTGCATTTGGAAATACAGCCACGAAAGGGCAGACGGCCGACAGAATATGCCGTCAGATGGAAGAACAAGACAAGAAGTTCAGTGATGACAAATTAATGGCCATCTTGAAGGACTCCCCTCATGCCCTCGTACGTTTGCAGGCTTATACCATGTTGCGCGACCGCATCAGCAAACGGCTCACCGATGCAACCATTATTGCTTTGCAGGATAACTATGAAATGTTGCAGCGGTTTGCCGTCAATGTCTTATCGGCCAGCGGAGATCCGAAGCTGATACCGTCTTTTGCCAAGATACTTACTAATCCGAACGCTTCCAAGAGAGTGGCATTCAATGCCGTTCAAGCTATACAATTCTTCGACAAGAATCAATTGCTGGCAGCGGTGAATGCGGAATTGGAGAAAATGACATCGAGGTTGTCGCGTCCCGATACTTTTAAAACGAAGATACGTGCTGAGGTTGAAAAGATGGGACAGCGTTGGGATGATGACATCAACAAATTGACTTCGGGAAAACTGGATCAGAAGCATGCCATGCAACAAATCAGCTTTATGAAGATTTACTGCCCGGCCTATTTGTTGAAGGATGTGGCCGACTATACACTTCAGTGCAGCGATACCGCTCAGAAGAAAGCTTTATTGGATATACTTGGATGGCACAAATTGGCTTACAATGCCGATTACTGTGCTGACATAGCATTGAAGATAAGCCGTGACGGCAGTCTTACCGACGAGGTTCGCAACGAAGCATTAAAAGCATATAAGAGAATTACAAAACAATAAACAGATGATAAGCTTAAAAAGGTTGATATTTGCGGCAATAGCTCTTTGCCCATGTTTATCTATACAGGCGAAGGATGGCTTTGCAATCGTGATAGATAAAAACAGTTATGAACAGGCAAGAAACGAAGTGGATGCTTATGCCAGGTCGGTTGAGGAGCTTCATGGCTTGAAAGTTTATACAGTCATAGACAAATGGCACATACCCGATTCCATCCGTGCCACACTCATTAAATTACATCGCCAAAAAGATAATCCCATAGTTGGAGCTGTGCTTATTGGTGACATCCCTATTGCGATGGTGCGTGACGGACAGCATATGACAAGTGCCTTTAAGATGGATCAGCGACGTGACCGGCGCGAATCATCAGTACCTTCCGACCGTTATTATGATGACTTCGGACTTCGATTCAAATCGCTTGGCAAGGACGAAGAAAAGCCCTACTTCTATTATTCGGTGACGGCTGACAGCCGGCAAAGACTTCGTCCTGATATTTATAGCGGACGTATTCGCCCGACAGATGAAGGAGGTGTTTCGCGTTACTCAAAGTTGAAAAGCTACCTCGTCAAATTGGTTAAGGAAAAGAACCGTCAGCAAAAGCTGCAACAACTGTTTTATTTCAGTGGCCACGGCTATATTTCCGAGTCAAAAGTTGCCAGCATAGATGAGAAATCTGCATATTTTGAACACTTTCCTAACTTGAAAGGACGCAGTAATAGCATTGGCTATATGGACCATACAGACCGCAATCCTATCAAAGAAAGTTTGATGAATGAGCTGATGCGCAATGATCTCAGTTTAGCTGTACTGCATCATCATGGGTATTGGAACACTCAGTACCTTAACAATTTGGATTTGCCAGCTACTGTAAAAGAAGCAAAGAATTTTATCATCAAGAATTGTCGTGAGCATTTGTATTCGGCCAAGCAGAGAGGAAAGAATGCAGATTCGTTGCGCACTGTTTTCGAAAAGAAATTTGATTTGCCTTCTACGTGGCTGGAGAATGCTCTTGATGAGAAATTGGCAGAACAAGATTCTCTGTCAAGCGCTGCGCTTGACTTATACATAGAAGACTTTGCCGGCTATGGTTATCACCCCAATGTTCCTGTTGTGATTATCGATGCATGTTTTTGCGGCTCTTTTCATTTGGACGACTGCATAGCTGACGAATACATATTCCAACCCGGACGCACAGTTGCATGTGTCGCAAATTCAGTTAATGTACTTCAAGACAAATGGAGTGACCGTCTGATAGGTCTGATCAATAACGGCGGTTGCATAGGTGATGTCGTCAGGTATAGTTCCTATTTAGAGTCGCACGTCATCGGAGACCCGACATTCCGCTTTGCTTCTTCAGAAAAGAAAGTGCTTGATTTGGATCATATCATTAATGAGAATAAGCCTTCTGTCTGGAAGCGGTTACTGAAAGATTCTCATCCTGATATACAATGCCTGGCCATGGAGCATCTGTGCCGTTTAGGCTTGTTGAGTTCCAAGGATTTGCGCAGCATTTACGAATCGTCACCAGCAGGTATCGTGAGATTGCAGGCTCTACTGAAATTAGCCGATTATAAGGATGATAACTTTATTGAAGTCCTGATAATGGCATCTCAGGATAGCTATGAATTGGTTCAGCGCCAAGCTCTCCGTCTGATAGGAAGGAGTGGCGATGTGAGATTGATACCTTCTTTGATAAGAGTGTCGATAGCCAACAATACATCTGAGCGTTGCAATTTCAATGCCATGTCTGCGTTGGGCTTATTCCCAAAAGATAAGCTTTTAGCTGAATTTGCCAAGCAGTTTGATGATCCATCTATTTGCTATTTGCATAAAGATAGTGTACGTGCAACCATTAAGGATGTTATAGAACGCAGTGCCGACCGATGGGTAAAAGATACAAAGGAGGTCATGAATCCCGAGCTTACAACAAAGAAACGCATAATGTTGATTCGTCAGCTCCGTAACTTTATGAATCATTCGTTAATGCCTGAATTGTTGAACTATCTGCCGACAATGAATGATGAGGACGCTCAAGTTGCCTTGCTCGAAGCGTTTGGATGGCATGAGCAGTCCTATATGGTGCCAAAGATATCAGAAGTCGTGCTCAAGATGAGTAAGGATATGAAATATTCTGAGAAAGTAAGAAACGAAGCATTGAAAACCTATAATCGATTGAATGGTAAATAATAAAAAAACAATCGCAATCCTATTTTTGCTCCTGTGTGGCACCTTTGCTGCACAGGGGCAAAATGTTAAGCACCGCATATATCCGGCTCCAAAGCTTACTCCTGAAGTTGAGCGCATCAGGACAACCATGCGCCCATTTAAGGCCAACCGCAATGTGGTTGTATTACCAAAATATGTGGACAATTCTACTTCGAAGTATTTTCCTCCTATTATCAACCAAGACGGCGGTTCGTGTGCGCAGGCTTCAAGCATAGGCTATTTGTTTACCTATGAAATAAATCGTTTGCTCGACCGTGATGCTTCTGAAAGTGCAATGAACCGTTTTTCCTATAAATTCTCTTGGAATATGGTTAATGGTGGTGAGGATCAAGGTGGATTTGCAGAAGAAGGTTTGTTCCTATCTAAAAAGTATGGTATGATGACCGAGGCCGACTACGGCAAATCGGGCACTTATCAGTTTAAGTGGGCAACTGGTTATAGCAAATATTATAATGCTATGAAATATCGTACCGAAGAGATACTGACTTTTCCAGACAGTATAGAGTTGCTCAAGCGTTATCTCTATGATGCCGGTGACGGAAGTCACCCGGGAGGACTTCTTGCCTTTTCCACACAATCGGGCAACTGGTCGATTGATAATTATTACGATGGACCTTCGGGTACAGGCTATCATTCATTGCTGAAAGGACTGGCTACTACAGGTGCTCATGCCATGACAATAGTTGGTTACGACGACTTGGTTACTTATACAGACAATAATGGCGTTGTCCATAATGGAGCTTTTATTGTTGCAAATACGTGGGGCACATATTCGCACGACAGAGGTCGCTTTTATCTCCCGTATGACTTTTTCCGTGATGCTTCAGTGCCCGAAATCCAATTATCAAATAAAATGCAAGGTGCCAAGGTCTGCACTTATGAGCCTAAAGTTGTTTTCAAAATCCGTTTAAAGTATACTTCGCGCAATGATCTTTCGTTCGGAACGGCGTTTACAGGTGATGGCAAATCAGATCATGCTACCTTGTACAGTTATGCATCGGCTTTTCACAATCAAGGGGGCGATTATCCTATGCAAGGCCAGTACCTGAGTGATGAGATCGAACTCGCGATAGATGCAACTCCATGTATTATGCCTGCCGAGCCCCAAAACGAGGTGTTCTATTTGGCAGTGAGAAAGTCTGCCATAGGTGCACGAATGGGTAAAGGGCAGGTTGAGAGTGTCTCTCTGATAGACTATCGTAGTGGGAAACCGATGGAATATCCTTGCCGTTCAACAGTTTTCCCTGCGGATATAAGACCCGGCCTCACTGAATTCTCGGTTGCTCCTGGAGCCTGTATATTGGCTTCTGCTTCTGCCTACAAATACATAGAAGACAATAATGCCACTGACAAGGTGTTCCTCATTAGAACGGCAGACGGCCAAAATGCGAAATTACGTTTTTCAAATCTTGATTCTGAGAACGGAACCATTGATATCAGATACAATACAAAATGAAACTTACGATAAAAACATTCCTGTTCGGTCTTTTCCTTGTTCTGTTTGCTTTTGCTTCGTGTGCAAGTGAAAACGATAACGGTGCAGCCCAGTCAGATAAATTGCTGACAATAACTTTTAAGAAAGACCATTGGACATACGTGTCTCTTCGTGAAGGAAGGGTATTAGGACAGGCCTCCATTAGTGATTCAACGGCTGAAAAATCCTGGAAAGCTCGTACAGATTGGGATATAGCCATTTGTAATGGTTATATCCGTACTAATAGTGGTGCTTCCGGTTCCGGCCTTGGAGGCATTACAGTCAGCTCTTTGCCTTATGACGAAACAGATGTTTCATCGGCTTCCGGATTTGTTGTTGACGCGGATACCATTTGTATCGAAAAAGACTCATTTTGAGCTAACGCTTTCCTGCATTCATCGTTAACTTTCGAATCCAACCACTGTGACACATCGTCGCCCTGTTTGAGCTTTTGGCGAATTTCTGTAGAGCTGATTGGGTAGAGCTGTAAATGTAGAAAATTTATATTTGCTGAGACTTTTGGCGCTTTTGTCTGAAAACCAGCACGCGGATAAACTATGATGGGATACTCTTTAAGTATTTCATCATAGTTTATCCATTTGTGAAAGCAATTCCAATTATCAGCACCGATAATCAGTGTGAACGAATGTTGCGGATAAGTTTTCTTTAAAGCTCTTAGTGTACAGTATGTGTAAGAAGGACGTGGCAATCCAAATTCAAAATCGGATACTTGAATGTTCGGATGACCTGCTACAGCTAATCGTGCCAATTGCAGCCTAAATTGGTCGTCCCACAAATCATTGTTTTCTTTTAGCGGATTCTGTGGTGACACCATTAGCCATATTTCGTCTAAAAGGCCTAACTGCAATATTTGTTCGGCCAAGGCTATGTGCCCTTTGTGAACAGGGTTGAACGACCCACCGAATATGCCTGTTCTGATAGCCATTTTAATTGTTGGTTAGTGGTGCAGAAACTTCCCAACGGTTTCTATCGCTTGTCTGACGGCAATTTCGAGTTGGTCGTTTGTAATGATAACATCAAAGTCTTTTGCGAATGAAAGTTCGTATTCGGCTTTCTTTACTCGGTCTTCTATGACTTCGGGACTGTCGGTGCCGCGTTTCTGCAAACGTTGGCGCAAGGTCTCGACCGAAGGCGGTTGTATGAAAACGAGCAAAGCTTGATTGCCATAAATCCTTTTTACGTTTAAAGCTCCTTTTACATCGATGTCAAGCACAACGTTTTCTCCGTTCTTGAGCTGTTTTTCAACTTCCGATTTCAGCGTTCCATAATACTTGTCATGATATACTTCTTCGTATTCCAAGAAAGCGTTTTCCTTGATTTTTTCTTTGAATTGTTCAGGTGTAAGAAAAAAATATTCTTTTCCGTTTTGTTCTTGTCCGCGTGGAGCACGGCTTGTTGCACTCACCGAGAAATGCAAATTGAAATCATTTTGCATCAGGTAATTGATAATGGTGCTTTTCCCACTTCCGCTTGGAGCCGAGAATACGATTAATTTTCCTTCCATTTCAATTTGGTGCTTTTATAACACGTTTAATACCTGCTCTTTGATCTGTTCCAGCTCGTCTTTCATCTTTACCACTAAATTTTGCATTTCCGCCTGATTGCTTTTGCTGCCTAATGTATTGATCTCCCGTCCCATCTCTTGTGAAATAAAACCAAGTTTTTTGCCTTGCGGCTCGTTTTTATCCATGGTTTCCCTAAAGTATTTCAAGTGGTTGGACAAACGTTGTTTTTCCTCGTTGATGTCGAGCTTTTCGATATAATAAATCATTTCTTGCTCCAGGCGTCCCTTGTCATAATCAATTCCGGGCAACTCTTTCAGCTGTTGCAGAATCTGACCTTTAATTTTTTCGATGCGAGCTGCTTCGTAAAGTTTCACATTGTCCAAGTACGAAGCAATGTTGTTGAGCTTTTCCTCAAACTTGCGTTTTATGGCTTCACCTTCCTGATGTCTGAATTCTATCAGTTTGTCAATGGCTTCGTTAATGGCATTCCTGATTGTCAGCCATTCTTCGTCATTCAGTTCTTCATTGGCAACCTGGCCGCTGATGTTAGGCAGATGCACAATGACATCCCACCAATTTGCAGGCTCTTTTATGTCTTCTTCACGGCATATTTCGCGTATTTGTCCTATATATCCCTTAATGGCTTCTTTAGAAAGTATGCTCGGCTGTGCACCATTTGTTTCTTCAACCCAAAGAGTGAAATCTATTTTCCCACGTTTCAGCCTCTCTGTAAGCATTGTACGCATTTCCAGGTCTTTTTCCAAAAACATGGGTGCTATATGCGTTGAAATATCGATATTTTTACTGTTGAGTGATTTTATTTCAATGTGTACTTTTTTGTTTCCACAAATGGTTTCAGCTTTTCCGAAGCCTGTCATTGATAGAATCATAGCGTTATACTTGTAATGGATTACAAAGTTAGTGATTTCTTGTCTATTCCCTTCTTGCCTGCTCTCGATTATTGCCGTTTTTTCTTAAAGAAATCCTGCACGAGACGGCTTGCTTCATCGGCCAGCACGCCACGGATTACTTCTGTCTTCGGATGCAACGCATTGGGGGCATATCGTGTAAAACCGCGCTTTTCATCGCTTGCGCCATAGACCAGTCTTCCTATTTGCGACCACCCTATGGCTCCGGCACACATTGTACACGGCTCTACAGTGACGTACAATGTACATCCTGTGAGATATTTTCCGCCTATTGTGTTGGCTGCTGCTGTAATGGCCTGCATTTCGGCATGGGCAGTAACATCACAAAGATGTTCTGTCATGTTGTGACCGCGGGCTATAATTGTGTCATTCGATACAATAACAGCTCCAATGGGCACTTCGTCTATCCGTTCGGCACATCGCGCCTCTTCCAACGCTTTTTTCATATAGTAGATATCATCCATGGTATTGCCTTAATTTGCTGCAAAGGTATTATTTTATTTGCGATAAGCAACAAAAGCCGTAAATTTGCACCGAAAACCAATCATGTCATGGCTATTCATAACTATATCGGTTCGTGGGGAGAAATGATGGCTCAGCGCTATTTATTGCTTCGAGACTACCACATCCGCGATGTGGATTGGCACTGCGGTCATTGCGATTTGGATATTGTTGCAGAGAAACTGGGCTTCATTATCTTTGTCGAAGTCAAGACAAGAACGTCTGACGATTTTGCGGCTCCCGAAGATGCTGTGGATCGTGACAAGATACGCCACCTGCTTGCCACCGGAAATGCATATATGGGAATGTATAAGCTTGATATGCCATGTCAATTTGATGTTATTACCATAGTAGGCAACGAACAATCCTATCGCGTGCACCACATAAAACAGGCATTCGATGCTTTCAACTACCATGATACCTTTGAATACAAAGGCCGCTATGGAGGACCACCTGCTGCAGAGAGCCGGCAAGATTGGTTTATAACCCACAATACATCTTATCAGAATGAATGAACAGTTCCCGATTAGCCTTGTAGAACTATCTGAAACCACTTCAACCAATGACGAAGTAAAACGTCGCCTGCCTTGGTGTGATGACAAGATGCTGGTTGTTTCTGCCATGTGTCAAACAGCAGGAAGAGGCCAAAAAGGCAATAAATGGGAAAGCAATCCTCGCGAAAATCTTCTCTATAGTATCGGCATAAAGCCTTGCTTCTTGCCGCCACGTTGCCAGTTCTTATTGCTACAGGCCGCTTCGTTGTCGATATGCCGCGCTTTGAACCGATATGCTTCCGGATTCAGGATAAAGTGGCCCAACGATATCTATTATGGAGAGCATAAGATTAGCGGAACCTTGATTGAAATCGAATTGCATGGCGACAGCATCTCCCGGTGTGTGCTTGGCTCCGGAATCAATCTGAACCAAATGAGCTTTTCATCTTATCCGCCCAATCCTATATCCTTGAAAATGATAACAGATCGCCATATTGAACCAAATCAGGTACTGTCGGCAGTCATTTCACATTTTACTTCCTATTACGAACTGTTGGAACAAAAAGAATATAATGCTATCCGCGAACAATATTGCAGCATGTTGTTCAGGCGTGAAGGCTTTCATGCCTATCGCGACGGCAACGGTGTGTTCAGTGCCCGTTTGGAACGTGTTGAACCTGATGGCCATCTGCTTTTGCGTGATGCCGACGACCATTTAAGGCGTTATGGTTTCAAAGAAGTGAGATTTGTGTTGAATTCATTGGAATGCAATTAAGACATCTGACTTTTTTCGGTACTTTCGACAAGGCAATTCTTCGCATAGCCTTGCCTGCCATCGTTTCTAACATCACTGTTCCCTTGCTTGGTTTGGTCGATACCGCTATTGTCGGCCATTTGGGCTCTTCTGTCTATATCGGAGCCATTGCTGTGGGCGGAATGATTTTTAGTGTGGTATATTGGCTGTTCGGCTTTTTACGTGCTGGGACAAGCGGTTTTGCCTCGCAGGCATTGGGTGCAGGCTGTCGTGGCAATGTGGCAGTTGCTCTTTATCGCTCTGCTTTTTTTGCCCTGTCAATTTCGAGCCTCATCCTGCTATTGCAGCATCCTGTCGGAGAATTGGCTTTCTATCTTGTCAACGCATCACCCGAAGTTGAGGCGGCAGCACGCACTTATTTTAACATTTGCATATGGGGAGCTCCGGCAGTGATTCTTTTGTATGCGTTTAATGGCTGGTTTATTGGCCTTCAGAGTACAACTGTAACCATGACCGTGGCTCTGGTCCAAAATGTGGCGAACATTGCCGCCAGTTTGTTTTTTGTCTATGTCCTTGGCATGCAGGTGGCCGGAGTTGCCTTGGGTACAGTGCTTGCTCAATATGTAGGGCTTGCAGTGGCAATAGCTTTATGGCTGAAAAAATTTGCATTCTATCGCCATGTGGACTCTTCTGCAAGCATTTTCGACGGCCGTGAGTTGCTAGCCTTCCTTCGTGTCAATCGCGATATCTTTCTACGCACTCTTTGCATCCTTTCAGTTACGTCATTCTTTACTGCTGCAGGTGCACGTCAGGGCGACCTCATGTTAGCAGCCAATACCGTTTTGCTCCAGTTCTTCTATCTTTTTTCTTATTTCATGGATGGCTTCTCGAATGCAGGCGAAGCATTAGCCGGGCATTATACCGGAGCGCATGATGTCAAGTCTTTTAGAGCTACGGTAAGCTGCCTTTTTAAATGGGGCATGATTGTTGCCATTGCTTTCACCATAGCCTATGCTATTTTCGGTGATTCCCTGTTGTCTTTGTTGACCAATAATGGCGAAGTCTTGGCACGCGCTCATAGTTACTCCTTGTGGATGGCCGTCATACCTTGTGCTGGTTTTGCAGCGTTTTTGTGGGATGGTATTTTTATCGGCATCACATCTACAGGACGCCTTTTTCTATCCATGCTGTTGGCTACAATCCTGTTTTTCCTTTCCTATGCCACATTGTTTCCGCTGATAGACAATCATGGCCTTTGGATAGCCTTCTGCTTGTTCCTTTTGGGACGTGGCTTGCTTCAAACAGTGTTATTTCCCGCTGCTGTTGCCAAAAAAATAGCTCCTTTCAGGTAGAAACCCGAAAGGAGCAAAAATGATATGGTAGGCTGAAAGTTCAGCCTCTTGTGCTATGAATTCAATCTTTTACGCGTTTGGCTTTTTGCGGAATGGTTTCAACGAAAAATTGCTTGATGCGTCTTCCCTGTTCGGGCGTAATAGTAAGGTATGAATGAAGCCCGTTTGCTTCCTGTGTGAAATCAGTGTGCCCTTTTTCATCAACAACGATCGTACCTTTGGGCGATTGTGTCATGAATTTGCCGGGCTCCAACACTTCTAAAACGGCCGTTAAGTCCCATGTGGGTCTGTCGTAGGGCATTTTTGCGTAAGCCTTGTAAGCTTCAACCATTGGGTGGCGTGTAGTCCAGCCAAAATCGTTTTCGATGCTTTTTCCCGGATATTGTACGGCTTCTCCCAATTCAAATGGCGAAGTCACGATGGGAATCGGACTCTCCTTAAACAGCTTGGCACATGCGGCAATGTCTTTGACAACGTTGTATTCCGTAAGGTGACGCTGGTCAAAATTTCCTGCCATGAGCGAAAATAACTTCACTTTCTTTTTAATCAGTTCCCGCCCGTTCAAAGAAGAGTAAGAATCAGGCCGGGTATCAAGCAGACGAGCCAAATTGGTAGAAAAACCGACGGAAATGATAACAACAGAGTGGTCGGGCTGTTTGGATAGTATTTTGCGATACAGTTGTTCCGCATCAGGTAGTTTGGTAACGTCTTTGACGGAGGTTTTAAATGCCGGCTTTCCGTTGGCTTTCATATCAGAGACTGCCAACGTATAGTCGTTTGGATGTTTGCACTCTGCACCGTTGCGGACGATGCCAATGGGTATCTTTGGATAGCCATACCAGGTGTTCATGATATCAATGAAATGTGCAGAACTCGCACCCTCCTTGTTTGTCATAATGGCCAAAAGCTTGATTTTTCCTTGATCCATATATTTATAGAGAAGATCCAAGGCGAGAGCGTCGTCAATATCATTTCCCATGTCAGTTTCGAAAATGACCAATTGGGGTCTTTCCTTTGCTGTTCCGTCGGCTTTTGCAGTGCCGGCAAAACTTGTTGAAAAGATTAGCAATGCTAAAAAGGCAAGTAGTTTTTTCATGTTGCTTATATTGATGTTTGATGTGACAAACAAAGATAGGCAGTTTTTATAACAACAAAAACTGTTTGTCGCGAAAAGTTCAAAAAAATCAAGTTGGCCGATAGGATAACAGCCAACTTGATTATACGTTTTAGTTAGTAAGTTGTGAAAATGGCGAGCCTTATTCTGCTGTAGTTGCTTCGGGGGCAGGAGTTTCACCCTCGGCAGTTGCTTCGGCTGTTGCAGCCTCAGCCGCTGCCGCAGCAGCGGCTTCTTCAGCAGCCTTGATAGCTTCGGCTTTCTTTTCAGCTACTTTCTTTGCGATTGTTTCGTTGATTTTCTTTTCAGCTTCCAAACGATTTGCGCTGGCGGCCTTTTTCTCTTCGGCAACCTTGGCAATGGCTTTGCCTACTTTCTGATCGCGTTCGTTTTTCCAAGCTTCAAATTTAGCCTGTGCAGTTGCTTCGTCGAAAGCCCCCTTACGAACACCTCCACGCAGATGCTTCATCAGAAGCACGCCTTCGCGTGACAAAATGTTTCGGACGGTATCCGTGGGCTGTGCGCCGACCTCTAACCAATAGAGAGCGCGGTCAAAATTCAAATCTACAGTTGAAGGTTGTGTGTTAGGGTTGTAAGTACCCAATTTTTCTGTGAACTTTCCATCGCGTGGAGCGTTCGAATTTGCAATAACGATGCTAAAAAAGGCATAGCCTTTGCGCCCGTTGCGTTGCAATCTGATTTTTGTTGCCATTTGGTCTTTAAGTTATTTATTAAATAGGTTTGAATATGCTACCATCACGTGATAGCGCTTGCAAAAGTACGACTTTAATTTTTATATGAGGCACTTTTACAGAGCAAATATTGGATTTCAAGCCTTCCGGAATGGTTTTTTGCTGCTTTCTAATGTGAAATCATGGCTGCAGTGGTGCAACCTCGCTCAAATATTTGTTCAGTTCCTGTTCAGTCGGAGTATAATCTTGAAGATCACCTTGCAAGTAACGTTCATAGGATGCCAGATCAATAAGGCCGTGTCCGCTCAAGTTGAATAGCAGGACTTTCTTTTTGCCTTCTGCCTTGCATTTCATGGCTTCGCGTACTGTAGCGGCAATGGCATGGCAGCTTTCTGGAGCCGGAATGATACCTTCAGTACGTGCAAAGAGGATTCCGTATTTGAATGTCTCCGATTGAGGAATGTCTACACCGCGCAAATAGCCGTCTTTCAGCAATTGCGAAAGGATGACACCGGCGCCGTGGTAACGCAAACCTCCGGCATGAATGCTGGCCGGTTGGAAATTGTGTCCCAAAGTATACATGGGAAGCAGGGGGGTGTAGCCGGATTCATCTCCGAAGTCATATTCAAACTTTCCTTTTGTCAGTTTTGGGCAGCTTTCGGGTTCGGCGGCAATGAACTCGGTCGTTTTCCCTTCTAAAATGTTATGGCGCATGAAAGGGAAAGCAATACCGCTGAAATTGGAACCGCCTCCGAAGCAGGCTATTATCTTGTCGGGATATTCGCCGGCCATTTCCATTTGCTTTTCAGCTTCCAAGCCGATAACGGTTTGGTGAAGACTTACGTGATTGAGTACCGAACCTAATGCGTATTTGCAATTTTTTGTTTGAGTAGCCAATTCGATGGCTTCCGATATGGCAATGCCCAATGAGCCGTTGCATTCGGGGTCTGTTGTCAGAACGTCTTTCCCGGCACGGGTTGACATGGAGGGGCTCGGAGTTACCTGTGCACCGAACACATGCATCATGCTGCGGCGGTAGGGCTTCTGTTCGTAGCTGATTTTTACCATATAGACGGCCGCATCAATGCCGAATAAACGGCATGCGTAAGATAGGGCTGTTCCCCATTGACCGGCGCCGGTTTCCGTCGTAATGTTGCTTACGCCTTGTTCCTTGTTATAATATACTTGTGCTAAGGCGCTGTTTAATTTATGGCTGCCTACGGGGCTTACGCTTTCGTTTTTGAAATAAATATGAGCCGGAGTGTCAAGTGCCTTTTCCAGTCCGTATGCGCGCACCAAAGGTGTGCAGCGATAATTCTTGTATTGCTCACGAACTTCTTCGGGAATATCTATCCAGGAATGTGTCTGATCTAATTCTTGGTTGGCACACTCTTCGCAGAAAATCGGGTATAGATCTGAAGCCTTCAGCGGTTGTTTTGTGGCCGGATGCAGGAAAGGAAGCGGCTTGGTCTTCATGTCGGCCTGTATGTTATACCATTGCGTAGGTATTTCGCTTTCGGGCAGCAGGAATTTCTTGATTCTATTACTCATGACTGATATATGTTTTTTGGTTTGAATTTGAATTTGTATTTGCAAAGGTATCAAAAAACTCCCGTTTCTGCACTTTTCGGCTGATATTCTTTACACATGTTCGACTTTTTGACTCCAGACTTTACACTTTGCTGCATTTGCGAATTTCAGCAACAAAATCCATTCCGTATTTCTTTAGTTTGAATGCTCCGACTCCCACTATGTCTCCCAGCTCTTCGAGCGAGCGTGGTTTGACGCAAGCCATTTCGTGCAGGGTACGGTCGCTGAAGACTGTATAGGGTGGCAAGCCTTGCCGGTCGGCTATCTGTCGGCGCAGAAGCCGCAGGGCTTCAAACAGCTCTTCGTCTTCTTCCTGCTTATGGGACTTAGCGTCAAAAAGCAGTCGTTCTGTTGTGCTGATCTTTTTGGCTTGTTTTCCCTTTGTAGGGCTGTCGTGCTCCAAAATCGTGAGGCCGACAGTCTTGCCATTAAAAAGTATATCGTGCCCCTGTCGAGTCACTTTCAAATGGTTATTCTCATCGTAAGCCAATTCGATGATGCCCATTTGCAGCATTTGCAGCAAATATCGGTGCCAATCGCCGCGCGGAATATTACGGCCTACACCGAATGTTTTCAGACGGTCGTAGCTGTGAGCTTTTATTTCTGGCGAATAGGTCCCTCTCAGGATGTCAATCACAATATTGAAGCCTATATGCTCTTGTGCGCGCATGATGGCACTAAGAGCTTTTTGGACGATTGTGGTTCCATCGAATGTTTGCGGCGGATTGTTGCACACATCGCAATTGCCGCAATTTTTTGAAGTGGTCTCACCAAAGTAGTTCAATAAGATTCGCCGACGGCAGATTTTGGATTCGGCATATTCTTGCATTCGTTTCAGACGTTCCATGTTGATTTCGCGCTGACCGCTTTCGCGGGCAAACGAAGACAGTTGTATCACATCGCCATAACTGTAGAACAGCAAGGTGTCGGCGGGCATCCCGTCGCGTCCGGCGCGCCCTATTTCCTGGTAGAAGTTTTCGATGCATTTAGGCAGGTTATAGTGGATAACCCAGCGAATATTACTTTTATCGATGCCCATGCCGAAGGCAACCGTCGCGCATATCACTTGTAAACGGTCGTGTACAAAATCTTCTTGAATGCAATCGCGCATGTCCGGCGGCAAACCGGCGTGATAAGGGCGCGACTTGATGCCGTTTTCATTCAGCATGGCCGACACGGCCTCCGTGATCTTGCGGCTCAGGCAATAAATGATGCCGCTTTGCTCACGATGCTCACGGATAAAAGCTTGAATCATTTTGTCTTTCGATTTCTTTTGCATGCCCTGAACTACCGACAGACTCAGATTGGGACGGTCGAAGCTGCTGACGAATACCTTAGGATTGCTCAGACCGAGCTGTTTCAAAATGTCGCTGCGCGTTACCTTATCGGCTGTTGCTGTAAGGGCTATCATCGGGACATTCGGAAATTCTTTTCTCAGCAAGTGCAATTGGGTATATTCCGGCCGGAAGTCGTGTCCCCATTGACTGACACAATGTGCTTCATCGATGGCAAAGAGCGATATTTGAAAATCATGCAGCAGGTATGGAGCCCGTGCCAGGACGGCTTCGGGCGACATATACACCAGTTTTACATTGCCTTTCAAACAATCGCGTGTAACCTGCAGACTGTCGTTTTCGCTCATTGAACTATTGAGCGTGGCAGCCTGAATGCCGGCGGCACGAAGGGCATCGACTTGGTCTTTCATTAATGAAATAAGCGGAGAAACGACAACGACTGTTCCTTTCATTAACAGGGCGGGCAGTTGATAACAAAGGCTTTTGCCGCCACCTGTGGGCATCAACACCAAACAATCGCGTCCCGAAAGTACGCAACGGACTATGTCTTCCTGTCCGGGACGAAACATGTCATAACCGAAATATCTCTTAAGGGTTTCAAGTAAAATCCGATGCTCCATAATTGCTCTGCAAAAATACTCAGCAACTTGTTGGTTGAATTAATTTCCTAAAACATTCACAATGCAAAAGCTGCGCTTACACACAATTTCATCGTAAAGTTCGGAAAAATCCTCGATATATTCAAAGATTTTGCCGAAAATCGTGTCACCGCCCTCGGGAACATACCTCGCAGAGGTGTAGTTCCCAAATTTACAGACTTGGCAACCATAGCTCTTTCCGCTACAGCCGAAGCCTTCGGAACCGACAGCGGGAACAACATCTTGAACGCAATGATTACGAGAGGGCATCAGCATAGAGATATTGCGCTTCTCAAAACATTCATTATTTATTATAAATCGAGCGCGAATACGATTTTTGATGCCTGTTTTTCGCTTTTAAGAAAAAAACTCATACCTTTGCATTGAATTTAAACTATAAACCGATAAAAACGAAAAGAACAATGACAATTTACAAGTTAAAGATTATGCTCCTGTTGGCAGTAATGCTTTGCGGCATTCCCGCATTTGCGGATGAACTATCGCAAAATGATTTGAACTTCAAGCTTTATGATAGCGGCACCGCAGAAGTCAGCAGCAGCAAAAGCAGCATCAGAACAGCCGACATTCCCGAAAAAATAACCTATGAGGGAAAAGACTATACCGTTATTAGCATAGGACGAAGCGCATTCTCCGGGTGCAAGAGCCTTGCCTCCGTCACTATCCCGAATTCTGTCACGACCATAGGATACCGGGCTTTCAATGATTGCAAGAGCCTTGTCTCCATTAGCATCCCGAAATCCGTTACGACCATAGACGGTCAGACTTTTCGGGGTTGCAGCAGCCTTACCTCCGTCGCCATCCCAAACTCCGTTACAAGCATAGGAGACGATGCCTTCTCGGGGTGTAAGAACCTTGCCTCCGTTGACATCCCAAATTCCGTTACAAGCATAGGAGAATATGCTTTCTGCGATTGCGAGAGCCTTGCCTCAGTCATCATTCCGAATTCCGTCACGACCATCCGAGACGATGCTTTCTCGGGGTGCAAGAGCCTTGTCACCGCCACCATCCCGAATTCCGTCACGGCCATAGGGCTCCGGGCTTTCTATAATTGCAGCAGCCTTACCGCCATTGACCTCCCGAATTCCGTTACAACCATAGGCGACCAGACTTTTCGGGGTTGCAGCAGCCTGACCACCGTCACCATCCCGAAATCCGTCACGACCATAGGAAACGGCGTTTTTTCGTATTGCAGCAGCCTTGTCTCTGTTGACATCCCGAACTCCGTTACAACCATAGGAAGCGATGCTTTCTATGATTGCGAGAGCCTTGCCTCAGTCACCATTCCGAAATCTGTTACGAGCATAGGAAACGGTGCTTTTAAGGGTTGCAACAGACTTTACTTATACCAATATAAAAAGGATGGAACAGCCACACTTCTTAATGCGGGAATTTATTCCGATGAAATTTACAGAAAGGAGATGTTTAATATTCCCGAAAAGGTTTTGTATAAAGATACATATTATACTGTTACAGGTATAGGAAGCGATGCATTCTCGGGTTGTAAGAGCCTTGCCACCGTCACCATCCCAAGCTCCGTTACGACCATAGGGTTCCGGGCTTTCTATAATTGTAGCGGCCTTACCTCCATTGACATTCCGAATTCCGTCACAAGCATAGCTGACCGGGCTTTCCAGAATTGCAGCAGCCTGGCCTCGGCCATCATACCCGGCTCAGTTACGAGCATAGGGAAAAATGCTTTTAAGGATTGCAGCAACCTTGCATCGGCAATCATCCCCACTACCGTAACGAGCATAGCTGACGGTACTTTCTCGGGTTGTGACAAACGCATAGAATACAGACTGAAAAGCGATTATACGGCCTACATTTCCGAAGTGGGCAAATCTGTAAAAACAGCCGATATTCCCGAAAAGATAACTTATGAGGAGAAAGACTACACCGTTACAAGCATAGAGAACGATGCTTTCAAGGGTTGCAACAAACTTACCTTCGTTACCATCCCCGGCTCCGTTACGAGCATAGGCAACAACGCTTTCCGAGATTGCAGCAGCCTGGCCTCCATTACAATTCCTAACTCCGTTACGAGCATAGGCGACAACGTATTCCGAAATTGCAGCAGCCTGTCCTCCATTACCATTCCCAATTCCATTAAAAGCATAGAAGAAAGCATCTTCTGGAATTGCCGCAGCCTGGCCTCCGTTACAATTCCAAGCGCTGTTACAAGCATAGGAAAAAGTGCTTTCTATGGTTGCAGCAGCCTGGCCTCTATTACCATTCCTAATTCCGTTACAAGCATAGGTGACAACGCTTTCCGGAATTGCAGCAGCCTTGCCTCCATTACCATTCCTAATTCCGTTACGAACATAGGAAAAAGTGCTTTCTATGGTTGTGGTCTTGTCTCCATCACCTTCCCGAGCTCCACTAAAAGTATAGGAGAAGGCATGTTTTGGAAATGCCGCAGCCTTGCCTCCGTTACAATTCCAAGCACTGTTACAAGCATAGGAAAAAGTGCTTTCTTAGGTTGTAGCAGCCTGGCCTCTGTTGTCATCCCTAATTCTGTTACAAGCATAGAAGAAAGAACATTCTATGGTTGCAGCAGCCTTGCCTCCGTTACAATACCAAATACCATCACGAGCATAGGGGAAAGTGCTTTTCAGAATTGCAGCAGTCTTGCCTCGGCCATCATACCCAGCTCAGTTACGAGCATAGGGAAAAATGCTTTTAAGGATTGTGACAGCCTTGCGTCCGTTATTATTCCCGGCTCCGTTACGAGCATAGAGGACGGTGCGTTCAAGGGTTGCGACAGACGCGTAGAATACAGACTGAAAAGCGATTATACGGCCTATGTTTCCGAAGTGGGAGATTCTGCATTAACAGCCGTTATCCCCGAAAAGATAAACTATGAGGAGAAAGACTACACTGTTACAAGCATAAAGAATGATGCTTTCACGGGTTGCAACAATCTTGCATTCGTTACCATCCCAAGCTCCGTTACGAACTTGGAGAGCACTGTTTTCAAGGATTGCAACAACGTTTTCGTATACAGGCTGACAGGTGACTATACAGCCTACGTTTCCGAAGCGGGTGACTCTGTGTTGTCAGCCGACATTCCCGAGAAGTTAGACATTGAGGGAACAGACTATACAGTTACAGGCATAGGTGACGATGCTTTCTCTGGTAGCACCGACCTCGTCTCCATTGCCATTCCGAATTCCGTTACGAGCATAGGAAAAAATGCTTTCAGAGGCTGCAAAAGCCTTACCTCCGTTGTCATCCCCGAATCCGTTACAAGCATAGATGACTATACCTTCTATGGTTGCAAGAGCCTTGCCTCCGTTGTCATCCCCAAATCCGTTACGAGCATAGAGAAGTGGGCTTTCGCCAGTTGCAGCAGTCTCAAGAAGTTGGAGTGCAAGGCAGCAACACCTCCTGTATGCAAGGCATTGGTCTTCAACGGTATCAACAAGCGCAATTGCACTCTTTACGTTCCAAAGGAAAGTTTGAACGCCTACAAATCTGCCCCGCAGTGGAAAGATTTCTTCAGCATCGAGACGGGCATAAAGGCTGTATCCACATCCACATCCGCTTCGGCTATTGAGGTGGAGCGCTACACCATAGACGGCACACACATCGCCTCCCCGCAAAATGGCATCAACATCATCAGAATGAGCGATGGCACAGTGAAGAAAGTGCTCGTAAAATAAATAAGGGCAGCGAGAGCAGCAAACCCTCTATAGCATATTGGGGCGGCGCGGTTACAGCGTCGCCCCAATATGTTTATCCTTGTCACGACAAAAAACCGGCGGATGCCATTCATGCCAACGAGAAGGTTCACCTCCGCTATCACCATCAAAATCCGGATTTGGGTGACATTAATTGCCAACCTGCTGCTTTCAGTGCAGCAAAGCTCATTAAAAAGACACCGGAGCTTCTCGGGGCTTGCCACGATGGTACGCATCATGCTGATGTACTACATAAATCTTGAAAGCTTCTTCAACCAACCCGATGCCGACCTCAAAATCATGCTTGAATATGTTGCGGAAGTACCTCCGGATGAATCTGAAAGCCAACAGGGGGCTTGTCCATGACTAATTCTAAGCCAGACTCCTATCTTTCAGTAGGTTGGATTTGGAGATTTACACTTTAGCGGACAGCAATAATATTTTTGTAAGAAGGTTTGTCGTTGTTGTCGTTTCATCGTTATAAATTGCGGAATTGAGGTCTTATTTTGCAAAACCAAGACTTGATTATTATCGACCAAGACTTGGTTATTAAAAATCAGGACTTGGTTTTAAGTAACCAAGACTTGATTCTGCAATTTAAGGCTCCAATCCTGCAATTATTACTTGCCAAGTTGCAATTTTCGCAATGACTCAGGGAAAAATAAGGCTTTCATAGTTGTATAGGCCGCGTACAAGCCTTGGCCGCGTAGCGGAATATCGGGTGCTGAGCGGATTGAGTTGAGGCCGGTACAATGGAGTTCTGATTCCTGCAAGGAACAACAGAAGATGCGACAGGCGGTCTGTCGAAAACGGCAAATTGGCGGCATGTCTCAATGCACGTATAATTTCGGGATGGCGCCTGCGGTAAGAGGGTGAAGCCCATATCCACATTGGAACCTCATATTGCTGCCGCACGTCTACAGGACTGAGGCTGTTGCTGCGACCATATTGTTGTGAATTGGCATCAAAGACGCGCTCTCCGTGGTCTGAAACAAAGATGACAATGCTTTCACGGTTGTTCTCGCGGCTTAGGAGCATATCCGTTACGGAATCTCCGTAAAGCACTGCATTGTCGTAATCGGCCAGGATGGCACGCTTGCCGGGTGACAAGTCGCGACGATCATAGTCCGACGGTTGGAAATGATGACGTGCCGGTGGCACCCGGTCTGAAAATTCGACGTGCTGACCGAGCAAATGTACTATCATGAGGTTATGGGCCGACATTTTTGGTGCCAGCGAGTCATAATCAGCCAACAGTCCTTCATCGTAGGTGTGGGTATGAGAGTTGCGCCATGTAAACTGGAAAGTATCCAACAGACTGTCGTTGAGCAATTGCGTATCAATGAAAGATTCTGCCTTTTTGGCCTGGAGCGTATATTGGTTGGAAATAAAAGCCACGCCATATCCCGCCTGTCTGAATACAGATGTGAAAAGGGGATATTCGTACCACTGCCCTTTATCTCCATAACTATGGAGCGAGAGCAAATGTTCCAAAGCTTCCGATGTGAAGTTCCAAGGACTTATGACGTTTGAAAAAGCGATAAGTTCACCTTGTTTTTCTCTTTTGCACAGACGGGGTGTCGTAGGAAGATGATAACCGTATAGTCCGCAATGGCTTTTGTTCAGGCTCTCTCCAATGACAAGCAAAATACGAGGCGACCGGAACGTGCAATTGTCAATTGGAATATCTTGCTGGGCAAGGGGAAGCATGCGCACCGCATGTAAATGGCGCGACAATTCAATGACGGATTTCCAACACCGATACACCGGAAGATAATAGCCTGTTTTCACGCTCATGTCCATGATTGACTGCGGCAATTCGGTGTCGGACCGGGACAGCACTAACCGATGAAACAAATAACGCTTGTTATTGCTCCCGAAAACTAAAGAACAAATTGCCAATACCATAGCAGCAGAAAGCAATGACGGATGAGATTCAAACTGAAACCGACGCATAGACCGGTGCCCGGCACAATAAATGTGTGCAACTGCCAATGACAGAATTATGGGCAATTGGGAAAAGAGCAAATGCCATCCCGAAAAAGCGTGTATGGCTTCACCGGCCTCACGCGATGTGGTATTTATGACAGCGCGCAAGAGTGATGCCGACAGAGGCGAGCCTATGGCCACATAAAACAAATTGTCGATGAAAGCTATGACATAAAGCAATGCAGCTGTAAATGCTGTCAGCGGGCGACGCCATTTGGCAGGCAGCAAAGTCAGGAGCAAAGCAAGCAGATAAACATCGCCCGGCAGTTCCGACAATGAGTAGAGACGCAGACTGTTCCAAGGCTCAAAGATGATGCAAGTCAAACCTAATGCGAACATGAATGCAACAAAACACCATTCTTCGGTAAAAGGGCGCTTCAGCAATTCGACCAATAAACAAAGCTGTTTTTTTAACATGCAACGCATTTTTTTTGTGCCGCAAAGTTATACGATTTTGGGAAAAACGGCGTTCTTTACAGGTATAAATCATAAACGCACTGTCAGATGGAAAAGAAATCATGGAAATGGGAAACTCTCCAATCCGAGTATCTCATAAAACGTCCCTGGCTTACAGCCAGGCGTGACGTCGTTAAACTGCCGACCGGAAAGATCTACGATGAATATTACGTGCTTGAATATCCCGACTGGGTGAATGTCATCGCCATAGATGAAAACGGGATGATGTTGATGGAACGTCAATATCGCCATGGTGCAGGAATCCTGTCGACCGAGATATGTGCCGGCGTTGTGGAAAAAGGCGAAGAGCCCCTTGCTGCGGCCAAGCGCGAATTGTGGGAGGAAACAGGATATACCGGTGGCACATGGCGCGAGCTGATGGTCATTTCAAGCAATCCGGGATCGCAAAACAACTGGTGCCATTGTTTTGTGGCAGAAGGCGTGAAACGCACTTCGGGGCAACACCTGGATGCAACAGAAGACCTGGAGCCTTTCCTGGCAACACGCAAGGAAGTATACGAATGGTTGCAGAATGGCGTGTTCAAACAGTCACTTATGATTGCCCCTCTGTGGAAATATTTTGTTGACAGCGGCATACCGGAATAAGCCATACATATTGCTGTCAGTCCAAAAAAGATGAAAAAGCTTTGCGCTTCTTCCAAATTCCATTACCTTTGTAACTCACAAAAAGAAACTGTTGAAGAATATGAGATATGTTGTAACAAGCACTTTGCTCTATAGCCGTTTGCAAAATATAGAGCGTGTTATCCAACCCAAGAACACCATTCAGATATTATCTTGTTTCCTCTTTGACATCAAGGGGAATAACATGATGGTTGTCGCTACCGACCAGGATACCATGTTGAAAACCAATATAGAGCTGCAAGAAGCCAATGGCGACTGCAAGTTTGCGTTGGAATCGAAACAAATCATGAACATCTTGAAAGAGATACCCGAGCAACCGTTGACATTGGAAATCAATCCGGGCACTTTACAAATAGATCTGACTTACCAAAACGGGCATTTCTCGTTTCAAGGTGTGCAAGGTGATGAATATCCTATTCCGGCTACCCCCGAAGGCGAATCGAACGACATCACATTAGAAGCCGCTTCGCTTGTCAAGGGTATCAGTACAGCACTAATAGCAGCCGCAAACGATGAGACGCGCAAGGTAATGAATGGTGTATTCATGGATATATCTCCCGAAGACCTTTCAATCGTTGCCAGTGACGGGCATAAATTGATACGCTACCGCATAGAATGCGATACGCATGGAACGACTGCAGGTTTCACCCTGCCGCAGAAACCGGCAAACATATTAAAGAACATCTTGGATAAGGCCAAGGGAATAATTACGATACGCACCTATGGAACCAGCAATGCCAGGATTGAAACTGAAGACTACATGATAAGCTGCCGCTTGATAGAAGAAAAATATCCCAATTATAAAAGTGTCATACCGACTCAAAACAACAATGTGGCCGTCATAGATCGTGCCTCGTTTGTGAGTGCCATGCGCCGTGTGCTTGTCGTGGCCGACAAGACTACGGCTCTTGTGAAATTTGTCTTTAGCAGTAATAAGGTAGTGCTTACATCCGAAAACATCAATTATTCGCTAAGCGCAGAAGAACAGCTGGTCTGCCAGTATGAAGGCATGCCTCTGAAAATAGGATTCAAGGGCACGGATATGTTAGAACTGATAAGCGCTCTGCAAGGAACCGACTTTATCATCAAACTGGCTGATGCATCACGCGCCGGACTTATAGTTCCCGGAGAACAATCGGGAAATACAGATTTGCTGATGCTGCTTATGCCTCTTCTAATCAATAACTAACAAGATTATGAAACTCAACTTGAAAAAGCCTTTGGTGGTTTTTGATTTGGAAACAACCGGTGTCAATGTCACCCAGGATCGTATCGTTGAAATCAGCTATATAAAGATTCTTCCCAACGGAAACGAAGAATCGAAAATGATGCGGATCAATCCTGAAAGGCATATACCCGAAGCATCTTCCAAGATACACGGTATTACGGACGAAGATGTGAAAGACAGTCCTACATTTAAGGAGGTGGCACAAGGGCTTGCCAATGATTTTGCCGGTTGCGATTTTGCCGGCTACAATTCCAATCATTTTGACATACCTATGTTGGTGGAAGAAATGCTTCGAGCCGGTATCGACTTTGATATCCATAAAGCTAAATTGGTAGATGTGCAAAACATCTTTCATAAGATGGAGCAGCGAACATTGGTAGCAGCATATAAGTTTTATTGCCACAAGGATTTGATCGATGCACACTCCTCGTTGGCTGATACGACGGCAACTTACGAAGTACTGAAAGCCCAGTTGGACCGTTATCCCGAAACATTGAAAAACGACATAAATTTTCTGTCGGATTTTTCAAGGATGAACGACAATGTGGATCTGGCGGGTCGCATGATATATAACGACCAAAAAGAAATCGTATTTAATTTCGGGAAATACAAGGGGCAATCGGTGATTCACACGCTTCACAATGATCCGGGATATTACAGCTGGATACTGCAAGGGGACTTTCCGCGTGAGACAAAAGCCGTATTGACGCGCATCAAGCTAAGCGAGTCTCACATCGGTCAAAAACAATGATAAAAAGATGGAGCTGCAAGGGAAGCATATTGTATTAGGCATTACCGGCAGTATAGCAGCTTATAAGGCATGCTTGCTTATCCGATTGCTAATCAAGGAAGGGGCTGAGGTCCAGACGGTCATAACTCCGGCCGGAAAAGAATTTATTACCCCCGTGACACTTTCGGCCCTGACAAGAAAGCCGGTCATATGTGATTTCTTTGCCCAGCGCGACGGAACATGGAACAGCCATGTCGAGTTGGGACTTTGGGCAGATGTGATGATTATAGCACCGGCAACAGCATCGACCATAGGGAAAATGGCTAATGGAATAGCCGACAATATGCTTGTTACGACATATCTTTCAATGAAAGCTCCGGTAGTAGTGGCTCCGGCCATGGACCTTGACATGTATGCACATCCGGCTACACAAAGGAATCTGGAGACCCTTCGCAGTTATGGCAATATCATCATTGAACCGGCCAGCGGAGAATTAGCCAGCCAACTGGTCGGAAAAGGACGTATGGAGGAGCCCGAAAATATTGTAGGACATATCCGTAAACTATTTTCGGAAAAAGAATCTCTTACCGGGAAGACGGTACTGATTACGGCCGGGCCGACTTATGAAAAAATAGATCCGGTGCGTTTTATCGGCAATTATTCAAGCGGGAAGATGGGCTATGCTTTGGCCGAAGAATGTGCGCAACGTGGAGCCAATGTCATATTGGTCAGCGGTCCCACACATCTTGAAGTGCATCATCGCAACATTGAGCGCATATGCGTAGAAAGTGCACAAGAAATGTACGAAATGGCAACAAACAGTTTTAAGGACGCAGACATCGGCATTCTATGTGCCGCCGTAGCCGATTTTACACCGAATGATATGGAAGGCTGTAAAATAAAACGTGAAAAAGGAACTCAGACTTTGGTCTTGAAGCCGACTCGCGATATTGCCGCTTCGTTGGGACAAATGAAACATAAAGGGCAACTGCTGATAGGATTTGCCCTTGAAACAAACGATGAAGAAGCGAACGCCCTGTACAAGCTTAAAAAGAAGAACTTGGATTTTATCGTGCTTAACTCACTGAAAGACAATGGTGCCGGATTCATGTATGATACAAATAAAATTACCATCCTCAGTGAAAAAGAAAAAATCCCATTCTCACTGAAAAACAAAAAAGAAGTGGCTAAAGACATCATAGACAAAATATGCGATATGTGCGACTGATTGTTATCACCTTGATTCTTTTTTTTATGCAAAGTGCATCGGCGCAAGAGTTGAACGCAACAGTCGATATCAATACGAAAAAGATTCAAGGGACCAATAAGAATGTATTCGATGATTTAAAATCGACATTGACGCAATTTATCAATGAGCGTCAATGGACTTCGCTGAAGTTTAGAAACAATGAGCGTATCAAATGTGCGTTTTCCATTATAGTCAATAAATATGATGAGGGAAGCGGCAGCATGACGTGCGAAGCATATATACAAAGTAGCCGCCCGGTTTACAATTCAACTTATACAACACCGACTCTAAGCATTCACGATGCAAACTTTAACTTTGATTTTCGTGAACACGACCAATTGGAGTTCCGTGATGACCAAATCAATAATAATCTGACGGCACTTATTGCTTATTATGCCTATTTGATTATAGGTGTCGATATGGACACGATGGCACCGCAAGGAGGCACTGACATCCTTCAGAAAGCGATGGATGTGGTCAACAATGCTCAAAATATGAATACGAAGGGTTGGAAAGCCATGGAAGACGAAAGCAATCGCTACGGCATAGTGAACGACTATCTGAATGAAGGATTGCAATCATTCAGGCAATTGCAATATGACTATCACCGTAAAGGACTTGACCAAATGACAGCCAATAGCGATCAAGCCCGTGAAACTATCACCAAATCAATGTCTTTGCTTGAGAAAACGTATAGTACAAAGTCACGCAGTGCTTTGCCGCGGCTTTTTTCTGAATACAAACGTGACGAATTAGTCGGCATCTATCAGGGAAAGGAAACCTCTGCAAAAAAGCAAAAGGTTTATGACATTCTGACGAAAGTGAATGCTTCACAATCCAACTATTGGAAGAAACTGCTAAATTAAGTGCTTATGCTACAACGTTTGAAGATTCAGAATTATGCTCTTATAGAGCACCTGGATATGGAACTTCATGCCGGGTTTTCTACCATAACTGGTGAAACAGGTGCCGGGAAAAGCATCATTTTAGGGGCTCTCGGAATGATTTTGGGACAACGCGCCGACATGAAAGTCATAAAGGCCGATGCCAAACGTTGTATGGTGGAGGCGACTTTTAATCTAAACGGTTTGAACATCCAATCTTTTTTTGATAAAAATGATTTGGAGTACGATGAAGATGAATGTATTATTCGTCGTGAATTATCTGTGAAAGGCAAAAGCCGTGCATTCATCAACGACACCCCGGTATCGCTCAATCAATTGAAAGAATTGTCTTCGCACCTTATAGATATTCATTCGCAACACCAGAATTTGTTGCTCAATCAAGAGAATTTTCAATTGGGTACACTTGATACCATTGCGAAGAACCGGCAGTTGAAGGAAAGGTTTCAAAATGAATATGATGCATGGCTGGCAGCCCAAACGGCTTTTAAACAGTATTGCGAAAAGATAGAGCGAGAACGCGAGAATAAGGATTTCCTGCAATTTCAATTGGATGAAATAGAAGGACTCCACCTGAAAGAAGGAGAGCAACAAGACTTGGAAGAAGAAGCCAGCATATTGAATAATGCTGAAAATATCAAACAGTCGCTTTACAAGGCTGATAATTTGCTGTCGGCAGAAGAAAACGGTATTACATCGAAAATGCATGAGTGCCTGCGTTGCCTGCAAGGGCTAACAGACTGTTTCCCAAAAGCGCGAAATTTGCATGAACGGCTGGAAAGTTGTGCTATAGAAATTGAAGACATCGCACAGGAAATAGCTCAATACTTAGAGAACGTTACTTTTGATCCGGAACGACAGGGCTACGTAAATGAGCGATTAAGTTCTATCTATGCATTATCAAAAAAACATCATTGTGAAGACGAAGAAGAGCTGATTCAATTAGGAAACCGACTTCGTCACCAATTAGAAGAATTAGATTGCAGTGATGAACATGCAGATGTTATGCGGGATGAATGCCTGAAAAGGAAAAATGCCATGCTTAATACCGGCCGAATGTTATCTGGCAGCAGAAGTAAGACTGTTACAAAAATAGAAAAAGAAATGCGGGAACGGTTGCAAAAGCTCGGAATGCCAAATGTACGCTTCACCATAGAGGTGACAGAAAAAAAAGAACCTTCAAGAGAGGGTTTGGATAGTGTCGCATTCTTGTTCAGTGCCAATCGTGACGTTCCTCTTCGGAATATAGCCGAAATCGCTTCGGGTGGTGAGATGGCTCGTGTTATGCTGTCACTAAAAGCTTTGCTGGCTTCCAAGGAAATGTTGCCGACTATTGTTTTCGATGAAATTGATACCGGAGTTTCGGGGAAAATAGCCGAACAAATGGCTCTGATGATGAAGAGCATGAGCCAAAATGGCTGTCAGGTAATCAGTATTACACATTTGCCACAAATTGCAGCTCTCGGGGATTTTCATTACAAAGTTTATAAACAAGATGATGCACATGGAACGGCTACACATATCACCCTACTTACGCCAGAAGAAAGAATTGTTGAGGTTGCCCACATGCTGAGCGGCAGCACAGTTACCGATGCAGCCATTGATAATGCAAAAGAATTACTTAAACAAAGCAGAATATGATAAAGAATTTGATTGTGTCCTTATTACTGATATTGCCGGCTTTTATGGAAACCGCCGGCAAGGCCAAAAAAGATGTAAAAGGCATCATAACGGTTATCACGTATGATAAAACCGGAAAACAAATGCATAAAGGATATGGATTTTTTATTTCTGATAAAGGAAATGCCCTTTCGGCATATGAATTCTTCAATGGTGCATCGAGAGCAGAAATTGTAGACAGCCGCGGAAAGAAATGGAACGTAAAACGCATTCAGGGAGCAAGCGATATATATGATATAGTCAAATTCAGCACAGACTGCGAAAAAAGCGAGGCATTGCCTTTGGCCTCAGCCACGACTCCGAAAGGTTCTACGGTAACGCGATTCATGAGCGACGGTAAAGGAGGATTGGTTACGGTTGAAGCAAATGTCGTAGACAATAAGACTTATGACAAATTGGCTTATTATACATTATCATCAAAGGCAGACAATCAATCCATAGGAACTCCGGTTTTGGATGCTAAGGGGAAAGTCATCGGAGTTATGCAAAAAAACGCAGAAAAAGATTTGACTAAATGTTTCGCCATAGATATAGCTGTAGAAAAACTATTGGCGACTTCGGCCATTTCTGCCGGTTTGTCTTCGCTCAACAGTATATATATTCCAAAGCAACTGCCGTCAGATACGTCGCAAGCTGCAAGTTACCTCTATTTGCTGTCAAAAAATGCACAGGATACGGTTTCTTACTTAACGGCTCTTGCAGATTTTAGAGCTACTTTTCCCGAACTCCCGACAGCATACGTTGAACATGCGGCGTTTGCAGCCGGACAAAAGAATTTTACCGAAGCTGAAGCAGACTACAATGAAGCTTTCAAGGCTGTTAAAAATCAAGCTGAGGTACATTATAATTTCAGCAAGCTCTTATACAGGCTGAATTTGTACAAATCCTATGAGAAGTATAAGGACTGGGATTTAAACAAGGCTCTTGACGAGGCTAAGCAAGCCTATAGCATATCGCCATTGCCGATTTATAAATTGCAACAAGGCGATTGCTATTATGCCTTGAAACAATATCAAGAAGCTTTTAATGCTTATCAAGAGCTCAATTCTACACCTTTTGCCTCGGCTCAAACATTTTATTATGCGGCAAAATCGCGTGAAATGTGGGACAATGACACAACAGCAGTGCTTGCCTTGCTTGACAGCACAATGGCTCGTTTCAAAGAGCCATATCAAAGAGATGCAGGGCCATTTTTGTTACAACGCGCTCAAATCCGTTCAAAATATGGCAAATATAGAGAGGCAGCCATTGATTATGATGCTTACGAAAAACTTTTCGGCACAAAAAACCTGAACGACAATTTTTTCTATATGAAAGAACAGACAGATCTTGCTGCCGGGCTTTATCCATGGGCACTGAGCGACATTGAAAAAGCCCTTGCCATTCGTCCTGATGAATATCTGTATGTAGTGGAAAAGGCTATGTTGCAACTGCGGGTCGGAAATTTGGAAGAAGCAATTTTTGGTGCCAATCAGGCTTTGAAGCTTGATCCTGAAGGTGCTGATGCCTATAAAATTCTGGGAATTGCCTACGGCCAGCAGAAAGGCAAAAAAAATGAAGCTCTTAACTATTTGCGAAAAGCGAAAGAGTTGGGTGACCCGCAAGTGGATGAATGGATTGAGAAACTCAAGTAGAAGGTTATGAAAGTCTTCAAAAAGATTCTGCTGCTTCTTTTCCTTTTTGCTTTTCAAATTGACGGCATTCATGGCAAAGATGTCCTGAAGGTGCTGGCTATCGGTAATAGCTTTTCGGAAGATGCCGTTGAGCAATACCTGTACGAATTGGCTGCAGCCCAAGGCGACAGTCTCGTAATAGGAAATGCTTATATCGGTGGTTGCTCTATTGACAGGCATTGGAATAACGCCCAATCCGGAAAAGCCGACTATGAATATAGAAAAGTTGTTGGCGGAGTGCGGTACAATCGGAAAAAAGTGACTCTCAAAGAAATTATATGTGATGAATGTTGGGACATTATAACGTTTCAACAAGCCAGTCACTATTCGGGAAAGCCCGAAACTTATGTGAATTTGGGAAAGCTTTGTGATTATGTAAGAAAAGAAGCTCTCAATCCGAAAGTCCGTTTTGCTTTTCACATGACATGGGCTTATTCAAAAGACTCCGATCATGGTGCATTCAAAGATTATGGCAACAATCAAATGAAAATGTACCATGCCATATGTCAATCCGTAAAAGCGGTTCCGCAATATGGTATCAAAAAAATTATTCCTACGGGTATTGCTATTCAAAATGCACGTGAAGCGATAGGTGACAAACTAACCCGTGACGGTTACCATCTGGAACGTACTGTCGGCCGTTATACGGCGGCATGTACATGGTGCCAATTTCTTACCAAGGAGAAGATAACTAAAAATCCATATTATCCTGTAGCGATTGACAGCTCTGTGGCTGTTCTATTGCGAAAATCAGCTCAAGATGCCTTTCGCAAAAGGAAAAAGGTTCTTTAATTGTCAAGCATTGTCTTTCCATGAAAAGAGCATGACACGTTTGGTCTTTTGAGGGTCAATGGCGAAAGTATCTGCTATGCGTTCACCTATCAGCCAGGCAATTTCGCCGGTATTTGCGCAAACAACATATTGATTACGCTTTTGAAACAGTGAACGTTTGCAGTCTGTAAGATAGTCGCTGACCAATTTGCTTCCTTTCATGCCGAAAGGCTTGAAGCGGTCGCCAACGTGTACACGCCGCAAAAAAAAGTCAGACCCTAATTTGTCTGCATCCAATGCTGCAACATTCCGCTCACGAGGAATTCCATGCAGGTCGGTAAATAACAGTTCTTCTACTTCTATTTTTTTTCCGTCCAGCAACAGAGGCTTCCCGATGTTTAGGCAATAAGTTTTTACCTCCCGCGTATGTTGGCAGCAGGCTATCATAATATAACCGCGATTGATTAAAAGTTCCCATTTTCCAGCATAAAATACGCTTCCGGTTGAGCGAGTCATGCTGGAGTAAATTTCGTCTATCTGCTTCGGCGTAAACCCATATGGGTAAAGCAAACTAAACAACAGGTACCTGGGCGATGGCTCGCGCAAAATCGCCGAAATGCAAAAGCAGGCCGAGACGCCGTCTTCATGCTCTGAAGTTTCAATCCGTTTTTTTGCCTCGTTCAAAGTGCTTGAGCACCAATTTTCAATATCAAGCATTCGCTCGGACATAAGTTGCAAGGTCACATCGATTGACGGATTTATTTCTTTCATAAGTGGAAGGATTTTCAAGCGGATTTTGTTGCGCGTATACACGGTTTCATTATTGGTATGGTCGCTAACGTAATCTTGATTCAACAGCTGCAGGTAACTCATCACGTCGGCTCTTCCCACTTCTAACATAGGGCGTACTATATTGCCGTTTCGCGCCTGAATACCGGTCAGTCCTTTAATGCCGGTGCCCCTTATAAGATTCAATAACATTGTTTCCACGCTGTCGTCTCTGTGGTGAGCTATGGCAATGACGTCAAAACCATGTTGACAGCGCAATTTTTCAAAATAGCTGTAGCGAAGCTCTCGTGCAGCCATTTCGATGCTTATGCCATGTTCTTCGGCATAGTTGGTGGTGTCAAAGTGGGTAACATACAGTCTTATGCCAACATCTTTGCATAAGCGACGTACAAATTGTTCATCGCGTTCAGACTCATCACCGCGTAACTTGAAATTGCAATGTGCGGCAGCAATGCTATAGCCCAATTCCTGCAAAACGCGCAGTAAAGCCACTGAATCCGGGCCACCGCTCAAGCCCAGCAATATTTTACCTGACTTGTTAAACAACTCTTTACGTTCAATCAATGCCTGTACACGTTCCTTGAATTTATTCATGCTGCTATTGTATATGGTGCACTTTATAGAATCTATGGATACCTCATGCCAAAAAACGCCCGAACAAAGTAGTCCGAGCGTTTATCTGTTCATGCCTTTGTTAAAAAGGCAGGTCGTCTTGTGGATTATTGTCAACTGCTTGTGGTTGAATTGGTGCTGCAAGCTGTGCGTCCGGCATTGCAGGTGGCAGCGGTGCAGATTGTGGTGCGCCACGTTGCACTCGCCAAGCACGAATATCATTATACCAGCGGCCATTGTATTCGTGTGCGTCTATATCCAAAGAAACCGTCAATTCTTCACCAACCTGTATGTTGAACTGGTTTAATCTGTCTTCTCCAAACACCGTAAAACAGCATTTTTTTGGATACTGCTCATGTGTTTCGATTACAAAATCCTGTGCTTTCCAATTTGACGAACTGCGTTGAGAAACTCCGCCACGCGGTTCGGATGCAAAAATAATTTTACCTTGAATATCCATTATCTGAATGTTAATTGCTAATTGCTGCGAAGTTAACATTTTTATCTCGAACAAGAATCATCGGTTCTCAAAAACTTGCTGCCTGCTATTGCAGAATTTCACTTGAGTGCAATCGCCGCATATTTCCAAAGGAAACGTGTATCAATGTCTTAAGGCAATTGACACACAGATTGCTTTGCTCTTAAGTCGTCGGAACACACGTTTAGTTATTTTCTGATGATAGTGGCATTGCGGTCTGGGCCTACCGAGACAATCTTTATAGGCACTTTCACATAGTCTTCTATATATTTTATGTAGTCTTTCAATGCTTGCGGAAATTGTTCCTCACCTGTCATCACCGTAAGGTCACATTTCCAACCGGCCAGCTGCTCGTAGACGGCTTCACATCCTTCGGTGTCGTAAGGCATCTCCGTGAGCACTTCACCGTCTTTGCGGTAAGCAGTGCATACTTTGATTTTGTCAAATGTATCCAATACATCGCTTTTCATCATAATCAGCTGTGTCACACCATTGACAACCACGGCATATTTCAATGCCACCAAGTCCAACCATCCACAACGACGGTTACGGCCTGTCACAGCACCATATTCATTGCCAATGCGACGAAGGGTGTCACCTGTTTCATCGAAGAGTTCAACGGGAAACGGCCCTGAACCTACACGGGTGCTATAGGCTTTGAATATGCCGAATACATCTCCTATGCGTGAAGGGGCAATTCCCAATCCGGTGCAAACGCCTCCGCAGGTGGTGCTCGACGAACTTACAAACGGATAAGTGCCGTGGTCGATGTCAAGCATCGTTCCTTGTGCGCCTTCGGCCAATACACTTTTTCCTTCATCCAGATATCTGTTCAGTTCAATCTCGCTGTCGGTCAAACGGAATTTGCTCATATAGGCAATGCCTTCCATCCATTTCTTTTCTTCACCGGCTATGTCGTACTCATAGTGCAGGTCGTGCAGGATGCGTTCATGACGGGCCTTCAAGGCGGCATATTTCGAGTCAAAGTCATTCAGAATGTCACCCACACGCAAGCCTATGCGCGCAGCCTTGTCGCTGTAGGCCGGTCCTATGCCTTTTCCGGTAGTACCTATTTTGTTGTCACCTTTCAGACTTTCGTAAGCATGATCGAGACAACGATGAGTCGGCAGTATCAGTTGGGCACGCTTGCTGATATGAAGACGGTCTTTCAATTCATAACCGGCATTTTCCAATTCTTGAGCTTCGGCCATAAACAAGTCGGGAGCCAACACACAGCCATTTCCTATTATGTTTACTTTTGAAGTGTCAAAGATTCCCGACGGAATAGATCTCAAAACGAATTTTTTTCCGTCAAAGATAATTGTATGGCCGGCATTCGGACCACCTGCGAAACGAGCAACTACATCATATTTCGGAGTAAAATAATCTACGACTTTTCCTTTTCCTTCGTCTCCGAATACTATTCCCAAGAGGGCATCAACTTTTCCTAATGTCATTGTTGTCTTACTTTTTAACCAATCGGCAAAGTTAAGACTTTTATAGAATATGCTATTGTATTCATCACTTAAAAATCAACCATACCGAGTATTTTGTTGACACGCAATTTTTCGCGCGCACCTATCATACTATATTTCAGAAGAGCGTTACGCACTGCCTGACGAAGCGGCAGATTGGCAGAAGCCAAAACGGCTTCTGCCTGATCCACAAATTCGTTTTCTGAGCGCTGATTAAGCGGAGCTCCTCTCATGAAGAGTCTCGACATTAGCAACCAGCCGCAAAGTTGAAACATCGGCCGGTTGTCTGCTATCCATGTAAAAGCTTTTTCGGAAGCATAGGGCAGATGCTGGAAGAGTGAAAGCACCGTATACTGCGCTTCTTCCGGAAAACGCATGCTTTCAACCCAGATATCGGCAATTTCAGGGTAAAAGGTTTCCACCGGTTGCAGCAGTCCGGCCATCAGCCGACACTCGCGGATGTCTTCTTTCCATAATGCCTGTGCCAAAGCATGATCTTTTTGCATCTCATGCGCCAGGCTCACAAGGCGAGGCCATTCCACACCGAATATAACCCTATAGCCCAATCCTTTTTCGCGCATCGAGTTACTGACAGGCCCATTCATCATGGCACGGAAATCGCCCTTCAGCAAGGCCACCTGCTTCTCAGTCTCTTCGCTCATGAAGTCTTAAAGATTACTCATTGATAAATGGCAATGCCGAATAGTCGCGACTATAGCGAAGCATTTGGTCTTCATAGCTTTCACCATACGAAATCTTCACATCTGTAATATTGCCCTTTTCATCCTTTACTGCCGTATAAACCGGGTTGATAAATCCTTTGTAGGGGCTGATGTTAAGTTTGGCATAGCGCTCCAGCACCTCCTTATGAATTTCAGGGTCAACCTTCACTCCATAGGTTTCAACCAGATTGCGAGCCGATTTGAAATCACCTTCGCTCTTGATGCGTTGCACTTCGGCCAACAGTTTTCCGAACAAGCCACGCAGAGCTTCGTAATCATTGATTTTCACATAGGTCTTGCCGTCCTTTTTAACGAGTTCTATCACCTTGTCGGCCTTGCCCTGTTCGTATACCCAATGTGAGATGAACGAACGGTTGCGCATATGAGCTTCTTCGATGTTATCACCGGGCTTGATGCGAACCAGTTGAGTCATCAATCCGTTCATGATATAGGTATAATAGTTTGACTTATATGCCTCAGCGTCGGGGACGAGTCCCAATTCCACCATTTTCGGGTCGCCTAAATAATATAATGCAAAGAGGTCGGCACGTCCCTCTTCTATGGTTGAACCATATGCACGAAGCGAATCATCGGAAACGCCCGGCAGCAGCTTGCCGCTGCCATGCCCCAGGCATTCGTGCAAATCCGTATGCAGGTCATCGCACTCATCGCCATATTTGTCAATCAGGTCAAGCGTTTCCTTGTCAATTACGAACTCGGCACCAAAGCCGTTTCCATGGGCAGCCTTGTTATAGGCATCGGTCAGATTGCCGATGGTCACACTCTTGGATCCATATTCCTTGCGAATCCAGTTTGAGTTAGGCAGGTTAATACCTATGGCCGTCGAGGGATAAAGGTCGCCGGCAAGAATCGCGGCCGTAATCACCTTGGCACTGATGCCCTTGCATTTTTCTTTCTTAAAGCGGCTGTCAACCGGTGAGTTGTCTTCAAACCATTGGGCGTTCTTGCTCAACTTCTCAGTACGTGCCGTAGCTTCCAGATTTTTGAAATTGACAATGGCCTCCCAGCTTCCTTTCAGACCAAGGGGGTCGCCGTAGACCTCTGTAAATCCGTTTGTGAAATCAACCATCCCCTTTGTGTCTTTCACCCAATCGATGGCATATTCATCAAACGTCCTCAAATCGCCTGTCCTATAATATTCTATCAACTTGCGGATCACCTCTTTCTGCTCTTCCGTATCAGCCACCGGAATGGCCTTTTCCAACCAATAGACTATCTTGGTCAGGGCCGGTCCATACAGGCCGTCGGTGGTCCACTTCCTTTCAACCAAGCGGCCGTTTTCTTTTACCAACCGGCTGTTCAAGCCATACATCACGGGCTCGGGGTCGTTTTTGTCTCTCATGTTGTCATAAAACTTCTCAGCCTCGGCCTGCGTCACGCCTTCGCCATAATAGTTTTCGGCCGAAGTAAGTAGCAAGTCATCGCCATCCTTTTGGTTAACACGCATTTTCATGATTGACGGATCAAAGATGACAGGGAATATCTCGTCACAAAGCTGGTCAACCGTCTGTCCCTGCGTCAAAGGCAGTTTGGCGGCATCAACCGAGCGGAGTGCATCGCGGAAAAACGCTTCCGAAAATCCCGGCTTGAACTTTGCCGACCCGTAATGATGGTGAATGCCACTGCTAAACCACACCTGTTTCAGATATTCAGCCATGGCCTTGAAGTCCTTGCTTTCGCGATTGCCTTTCCAATCGGTATAGACGGTCTCCAGCATTTTTCGGATGCGCAGGTTGTAGCGCCCGTTCTGGTCAAAGTAGATGTCACGTCCATACAGGGCGGCCTCCTGCAGATAATAAATCAGTTTCTTTTGTTTCAAGGTCAATTGGTCAAAGCCTTCAACCTTGTAGCGCAACATCTGGATGTCGGCAAACTTTTCATCGGCATACTGAAAATCATCGGCCGCTTTCTTCACATCGCTGCAGGCCGTCATCAATCCCGTCATGGTCATGAGCAGAAAAATTTTTAGTTTCATAAATCTATATAGAAGGTTATTATTCCATTTTGCATTAATACAAAGTGCCATCAAATTGACACAGAACCTCGCAAAGTTACACCTTTTTGTTCACACTTCATGAAAGTTGCCATCGAAAACACACCGGTTTCACATCTGTTCGCAGCTTCCAAATGGCAAGTGCATTCAAACTAAGAGACGATATACAACTATTGAGTGCAAGCAGCTGCAGGATGTCGTGACGCAATGAAAAGCCCGCCAAAGGGCAATGCCAGAGACATGAGAGTGTTTCATGTACATGAAACACATTGTTTCATGTACAGGGCACAGGTTGTTTCATGTACATAGCACACCTTGTTTCATGTACATGAAACACCCTGCAATCAGCCACATCGCAACCTGCGACATGTACATATCGCAGCAACAGATGCGGCAGACTGTAATTCAGGATGCACGGCTCTCCTGTTAAAGATATAGTTGCTATCTTTGCAGGATGTACCAAAACAATTAGGATGAATGCCGTTTTCATAGTTCTTCCGATACTCGCCCTGCTGATGTTCGAGCTGGGTCTTACCCTGCAGAAAGGCGATTTCATACTGCTGCTGAAAAACCCCAAGCCTGTGCTTGTGGGACTGCTCGGGCAAATCATCGCCCTGCCCGTCATTGCAGCCGCACTGGCGTGGGCCTTCGGGCTGCATGGCGTGTTTTTCATAGGTCTCATACTGATAGCCTGCTGCCCGGGCGGCAGTTCGTCGAACATCTTTTCCATGCTGGCCAAAGGCGACGTAGCCCTGTCGGTGTCGCTCACGGCCCTGAGCAGCATCATCACGCTCTTCACCCTGCCGCTGTTCATGGCCATGGCCGTAGGCATGCAGGGCATGCAGGGCGAAACGGCCATCCGGCTCCCCGTGGGCAGCCTGTTGGTGCAAAACCTGCTGCTCATGCTCGTGCCCATACTGGCAGGCATCGTGCTGCGCCGTCTGCGTCCCGGCACGGCCTTCCGGCTTGAAAGCATGCTGTCGCGACTGGCCTTTCCGGCCCTGATGCTGCTGGCCGCCATCTTCTTTGTGCAGCACCGGCAGGTCATCTGCAACAACATCGGACGGCTGGGAGCCTGCGTCACACTGCTCGTAGTGCTGGCCACGGGATGTGCCTCACTCCTGTCGAGGCTCACAGGATTGAGAGACCGCACACGGCGAACCATCGTGATTGAAGTGGGGATGCAGAATGCCGCACAGGCCATTGCTGTGGCAAGCAGCCCCTTTATATTTGACAACGGAGAAATAGCCGTGCCGGCCATCGTCTATGCACTTGTAATGAACGTAGTATTGCTGGTCTACGTGGGAGCCGTTGCAAAAAAGCACACGTAAACGGCAAAGCCGCAAGACTTTTATTCGTAACTTTGCGCACGTAAAACAGCAGATCCAAAACATAAAACACGAAAATATGGACAACGAAGTATTGAAAGCCATCTGCGAACGGCGCAGCTGCCGCAACTACAAACCTGAACAGATAAGCGACGAAGAACTGGAAACCGTACTGAAAGCCGGCACCTATGCCCCGACGGCAAGAAACCAGCAGGACCCCGTCATCGTGGCCGTGCAGGACAAGGAGTTGAAAGAAAGAATCATCCAACTGAACGCCAAAGTGATGGGAAGCACAGGTGACCCCTTCTACGGTGCACCCACCATAGTACTTGTGTTCGGCCACCCCTCATGGAAAAACTACATACAAGACGGAAGTCTGGTGCTGGGCACAATGATGCTTGCCGCACATGCCATAGGACTGGCCTCGTGCTGGATAAACCGTGAAATAGAAATGTTCGCCACCGACGAGGGCAAGGCACTCATGAAAGACCTACAGCTGCCCGACGACTTAGGGGGCATCGGGGCACTTGCCCTGGGCTACTGGAACACGGAAATGCCACAGGCCAAGCCAAGGAAAGACAACTACTACCGCATCATCAAATAAAAACCCGCAAACAAGAAAAACAGCTTCGCCAATAAAAATATCCACATAAAACACTTCTGTTCAAACAAAAAACCTTAACTTTGCAGCCGCAATCGCGGCCATTACACGCAAAGCTCGATAAAACAAATAAAAGAATCATATAATGAAGAAAGACATTCATCCAAAAGAATACCGCCCGGTAGTATTCAAGGACATGAGCAATGGTGATATGTTCCTTACACGCTCAACAGCCAAGTCGAACGAAACCATCGAATTCAACGGTGAGACCTATCCGGTAATCAAAGTGGAAATCTCCAATACGTCACACCCGTTCTACACAGGTAAGTCCAAGCTGGTAGACACGGCAGGTCGTGTAGACAAGTTCATGAGCCGCTACGCCAAGGCACAGAAGAAATAACGGACGGACATCCCGTACCTACAAAAAAGGCATGCCAACAACAGGCATGCCCTTTTTGTAGGTATAAACCCGCCAGGCCATAGCCACAAAAGCAAATGGCACAAAGCCGCAACCACACAGCCTTCGGGCAAAACGCAAGCATCCCCTGCCCGTCGGGCAGGGGATGCTGTATCGATAAGCCTGAAGACGCAATCAGTCGAGCACCTTCACCTTAATGTTGCGATACCATACATTGTCGCCATGGTCCTGCAAACCGATGAAGCCTTCATGGTTGGGGCCACCGGCCTTGCTAAAGCCTTGGAAGGCAGCAGGCCAAGCCTTTTCGCTGAACTTGCTGGTCTGCAGCAATGCAATCCACTCGGGAGTCCACAGCTCGTACTGCACAACCTGCTTTCCGTTCTGGAAATGAGTAACCTTTCCATTGTCCACACGGATAACCGTATTGTTCCACTGCTCATAGGGCTTCTGGTTTTGTGGACGGGCCGGAATCAAGTCATACAAAGATGACGACTGGCGGTTTCCATCCTTACCCAACTTGGCATCGGGGTGATTGGCATTGTCTAACACCTGGCTTTCCAAGCCGGATACGACAATCGACTCCAACTGACCGTCCTTGTTGGCCAGCTCCTGTGCGAGGTAGAATATACCGGAGTTGCCGGCCTTACATATCTTCCAGTCGATGGAAAGCTCAAAGTTCTTGAACTTGTGTGCAAAGATAATGTCACCGCCTTCCTTGCCCTTTGCCTTCTCGGGGTCCTGGTTTCCGATGAAGTGAATACAGCCGTCTTCAACCACCCAACGTGATGGTATATACGATTTTCCATAACCCCTCCAGCCGCTCATCGTCTTGCCGTCGAAGATGGTGATATAGCCCTTGCTGTCGATTGGGAAATCATGTTTGTCCCACAGTTCGGGACCCTGGAAACCTTGTGAACATATGATTTCAACAGTCTTCTTGGCCTTCGCAGCCTTCTTGGCGGCAAAAGCATTGGAGCCGCCTGCTATCATAAGCAGGCATGCTACTGAACAAAATAATTTTTTCATTATATCAAGTCTTTATATTCGTGTCATTCATATCCGATTAAGCCGGCATCTCAGGGAGTTTCCAGCCATCGCGATACTTGGGCTTAATGAGGTTGGCGGCAAACTCGTTTGCATCCACCGGCTCACTGTAAGTGCGGTCGAAGGTAGGATTACCGTCGGTAATCTTGAACTTGTCTTCGATAATACTGCGGATCTTGGCCGTAGCAGGGATGTTGGTGAACTTCATGTTCTGTCCGTCCCAGTCGAGCCATTGGTCGAGGTCTTGCAGACGTGAAGCTACAACGCCCATCACTACCATTTCGTTCAACGGACCGGCCTCGGCGAAACATGAAGTGGTCTCGATGCGGTTTTCGGGACTTTCCTTGCACGCACGTATCCAATCTTGCTGGTGATGGTCGCCCTTTACAATGCGGCACAACTCGGGAACCTTGGGGTTACGTCCCGATACGAGGAACGGATTCTGGCCCCAGCTGCCTACTACCATGGTATCTTTGGTACCATAGAAGATGCTGGCTCCATCGGCCAACATGTGCTTGCCGGCAGGCATGTTGAAGGGGATGTCGGGCTTCAGTCCGCCATCATACCATGTTACCTCTACGGGAGGAAGAGCCAGCTTGGGCAGGTTGGGACGTGCAGGAAACTTATAGGTAATCTTCTCGGCTGTAGGACAAGCATCGGTCATCAGCATCGTAGACGAGCCCAGAACCTGAGTGGGGAAGCCAAGGTTAAGGCCTTTGAAGGCAACCTGCAGGATATGGTTGGCCATATCACCCAGTGCTCCCGAACCGAAATCCCACCAGCCACGGAAGTTCCACGGCGTGTAGGCAGAGTTATAGTCGCGGAACTTGGCCGGACCGATAAACGCATCCCAGTTCAAGGTGCTGGGCACTGCCATCTTCTCTTTCGGTGCAGCCATACCCTGCGGCCAGATAGGACGGTTGGTAAATGCCTCGACTTTGGTCACCTCACCTATCTCACCGTTCCACAACCAATTCAAGGCCTGACGGGTGCCTGAGCCGGATGCGCCCTGGTTACCCATCTGAGTGGCTACCTTGTATTTCTTGGCCAGCTTGGCCAACAGGCGTGATTCATACACGTAAAGCGTCATGGGCTTTTCAACATACACGTGCTTGCCGGCCGTCATTGCGTCGGCTGCAATGATGGCATGCGTATGGTCGGCAGTTGCAACCATCACACCATCGGCCTCTTTAAGCATCTCATCGTACATCTTGCGATAGTCGTTGTAACGCTTGGCCTTGGGATACTTGTCGAAAATGTGCTTGGCATACTTCCAGTCAACATCGCACAAACCGATGATGTTTTCGGTTTCCATGCCGGCCAGGTCGGCAGCACCACGGCCTCCGATACCAACACCGAGGATGTTCATCTTGTCACTTGGGGCAACGTGACCATACTTCTTGCCCAGAATAGTGTTGGGCGCAACGACCAAACCGGCCATGGCAGCCCCACCTGCTTTCAGGAATTCTCTTCTTGTAATGTCTGACATAAAAAATTGTATTGAATTTTATTGTATCTGTATCTTAGCTACTAACGTTGCGGCAACAGCCCGTAGCCGTTCTTCATATGCTTGCGACGCTCGCGTATCTGCTCCAATGTCTTGAGATTGCCTATGGCGGGAAGATCGTGCTTGTGGGCATCTTCAAGGAACAGCCACGCATATTCCGATGCAATGGCCGAGTCACGCATCTCGGGCAAACGTGGGCTTCGCTGCCCGCTCTCTATGGACTCGGCAAACAAGGTGACCAGACGGTCAATGTTTTTTCCGCCGAACGGCTTCTCTATCTCATGCGTCTCGTGAACACCATGGAGCGACACCTTGGCCGTATGGAAGTCGTGTGTCATGTGAGCGACTCCCTTGGTGCCGATTATATCTATATATGAATTGTGTATCTGGTCCTTGGCCAACTGACCGTAGACAAAGCCTTGTGTGATGTCAAACACAATGCCGTTTTCGAATGTTCCGTGGCATTGTATCCACCAGGGTTCCTTATAGTTCCACATATTGATGCCTTGCGCATGCCACGTCTTATACTCACAGCCGGCATACCAGCGGGTGATGTCTACATAGTGCATGCCGCAGTCGTGGAACGCAGGTCCCTCATATTCGTGCCCTTCACCCGGAGCAAGGCCGGGTGTCATGTGGCAAACGCGTATGATGGCCAGCTCACCTATCTCACCGGACTGTATGAAGCCCTTTATCGTATTATGATACCATGAATTGCGCAAATATAGGTTCACGGTTGTCAATCTGTCGGAGTCTTCAACGATGTCTACCACTTCCCACTCTCTATCCACAGTGTCTGCTATCGGCTTTTCCGATATAACATGCTTGCCGGCCTGTATGGCCCGTTCTATCTGCTCCCTACGGGAATTAGCCAAAGCACAAAGGGCCACAACCTGAATTTCAGGGTCATTGAAGATAACACTTTCGTCACTTGTCAGTTTCGATTCAGGGCTCTTTTCATGAGCCAATGCGAGTGCGTTCTCATTTACATCGCAGATGTAAACCACTTCGTAGCGACCACATTTCTGCAATTCTTCCAAGTAGAAACGTCCCATCCGCCCGAAGCCGATTAAGCCAATCTTAATTTTCATGTACATGCTCTTTAATAGCCTCGCCGGTAAATTAATGTTTCGAGGCACGGCAAAGGTACAAATTAGTTTACATGCACAAAAACCTGAATTTCCCTTTTATCGCTTCAGGGCTTTCCTTTTAGGCTTAATTAAAACTTCACTTAGCATTATTTGGTAGCAGAGAGCAGCTGCGAACCTCTATACCGATAATTGAAACGGCCATTCGGTGCCACATCCCCGTTGACAATAAAGTCAAGTATGTCAACAGTTTCCTTGGGAACATTATCTACCCATTTGAAATCAAAATCCACATCTGCTGCCATCTGTAAAAGCTTCTTCGGAATTGTCAGCATCATTTCTTTGCCATCGCATCGTGAACGTATGGATTTCACTACTTTCCATATTCCTTGCAAGTCATCATAATGATAGAGTTCCATCTTTCCTTGATTGCTCGCCACCATGTAGTCATAGCCGTTCCAACCGGTGGAATGTCCGCAATCAGTATCAAGCAGCAACGTCATCCAATGTGTTTTTCCGGCAGGCGACGAAGGTACAATCTTATCATTCGCAGCCACATAGAAATAGAGATTCTTTTTATCCTTCGCCACTTTGGCCTTGACTATATCGTTAGTCCGACGTTCGAAAGTTGAAGGATGCTGTGCCTTCTCGGAAGTATAATGACAGTCTCCCGGCTCATCGCGGAACTCGGGCTGTACATCGCCCCACTGCGAAAAGCTGCCATTCAAACGTATGGTCTTACACTTCTGCGGTATAGGAATGGGACGTGCGCCATGATATTTGCGTGCATTTGAAACAAACTGGAGATAATAATTGTCACGTATCAACGGCTCACGGCTGGGCTCGATGTCGCGGTTGAATTCCTGATTGTAGACATCCACGAAATAGGTTTCCCCTATCCTTGCAGTGGCACCCGGGCGGACACGATCCAATTCTTCCTTGTTATTGATTTGAAAACGTTGTGCCATCCACTCGTTCCACTGTGTCAGCATCACCACTTTCGGGTGGAGTTTCAAGGCCTGCTTCCACTGTTCTTCAAAATAATAGCCATAAGGCGTTTCCTTGCATAGGCCGTATTTGTCGAATGGTGGTTGCTTCCCTGCATGATAGCTCTTGCCTATCTTGGAATAAGGGTGCTGCGATACGCTTACCGATACCTGCTCTATCACCTGTCCGTCATTGCCGGCTGCTGTTCCCGGCCGCTGTGGATAGAATTCAAGCCATGGCCACTTGTTTTCTCCTGACTCCCAGGCCCAGCTGTGACGTGCAGTGAATGTCTCACGAACCTCTTTGGGCAATGTCATGAACTCATTCAGTTCCACCAATATCAATGGCTTGCCTTCCCACTTAAACCAATAGGAATCGTTCGTTCCATCCTTATAGAATACATCATAGATATGTTGCACTGTTTTGGCTGTGGCCGAATGGGTGATAAATGCCAGTTTGGGAACTTTCAGGCCCAATCCCCTACGGCGGTCAACCTCAGCCATGACGGCTTTCACGTTGCCATCATAGGTAAAGGCATTGGTAACATCAAAGAAGTAGAAGTCAACCCCTGCGTCCATCAGCATCTGCATGTGGCGGGATATGACGAAAGGGTCATTGCCTTCATAGTATCCCAATGCAGGCTCCCCACCCCAATGAAACTGGCCTACTTTCCCCCACTTGGGGTTATCGGCATCTTCCTTGAGCAGCTTTGTGATGTCTTTTATCTCTTCACCATGCTGCCCGTGCCATATATAATAAAACATGCCGATGCTCACCGTCGTGTCTATGCTTGTTCGTTCAACGCCGTTTCCTGCATGGGCCACCTTGCGCCCCAGTCCATCGGTGCAGACCCATGTGTCGCTATAGGTATCGTAGATATCGCCTTTTGTGGTTGTTACCAGGGACAGGAGGAGCAACGCACAGAGTTTTTTCATCATAGGTTATTCTTGAGTGTGATTGACTATGCCTTTTAGATTGGAAAACTTTCTGACACAAGTCCGGTTTCCCATCTTGATTTTTGCGATATAGTTGCCGGGCATCAGGTCGAAAGCCATGCTGAATGCTCCTGCCGAGGCATGCTGAACACGCTTTGTGGCAACCTTTTTCCCTTGTACATTATATATATTAATGTGCACATCACATCCTTGAGGCAATTGCATGCCGAGTGTTATCTTACCGTCCGATGACAGGATTCGTATATCGGCATTGTTGCTTGCAATGCCCTTGATTGCCGTGGGAACAGATGCCAGCTGCGAACCTCTGAAGCGGTAGTTGAAGCGTCCGTTGGGTGCCACATCGCCATCTTTGATGAAGTCAAGTATATCGGTCGAAGCCTTAGATATGTTGTCTATCCATTTGAAATCAAAGTCAGCTTCGTCTGTCATGCCTACATCTTTCTTGGCCAGGGAAAGCATTAATTTGTTTCCCTGACGGCGCATCTTAACTTCTTTCCCCTCATTCCATGCATCGTCATAGCGGTAGAGCTTCATCACATCTCCGTCATTTGAGACCATGTAGTCATACCCATTCCACCCATTGCTGTATACACAGTCGACATTCAGTAGTAAAGACATCCACCTCACTCGTGTCGCGGCCGTGGGGCTGCATATATTGGCAGCTGTGGCCACATAGAAGTACAGGCTGTCGGCATCTTTCGTGACTTTGGCACTTACAATGTCGTTGGTCTTGCGGCGCAGGCTCTCGCTGCTTTGTGCGGTCGATGACTTATAGTAGGTATCACCCGGCTCGTCTATGAACTCGGGTGTCACATTGTCCCACTGCGAAAAATCATCATCAATGGTGATGGACTTGCTGACTGTCGGTATAGGTATGGGGCGTGCGCCCTTGTATTTCCTGCTATACGAAACCATCTGCAGGTAATAGTTATCACGAATCAGAGGCTCACTGCTCGGTTCTATGTCGCGGCTGAACTCTTGATTGTACACATCCACGAAATAGGTTTCACCGACTTTGGCCGTTGCACCCGGACGCACCAGGGAGAACTCATTGGCTGAATTGATCAAGAAACGTTGCGCCATCCACTCGTTCCACTGTGTGACCATGACCACTTTGGGCCGCGCATTGACGGCACGTTTCCACTGTTCGTCAAAGTAATATCCGTAGGGTGTTCCCTTGCAAAGTCCGTATTTGTCATAAGGAGGTTGCTTGCCTCCATGATAGCTTTTGCCTATTTTGGACGATGGATGTTGGGCAACACTGACCGACATCTGTTCGTTTACGCGTTTATGGTTCTTGTCATAGGCATAACCTACTGCCTGAGGATAGTTGGCGAGCCACGACCATTTGTTTTCTCCTGTGTCCCATGCCCAGCTGTGACGATAGGTAAAGCGGTCTCTGACCTCCTGGCTCAGGGTCTGAAACTCGGCTTGTTCGACCAATATAAGTGGCTTACCTTCCCACATAAACCAATACTTATCGTAGCGTTTATCCTTATAGAATGTATCGTAAAGGTGCTGGACTGTCGATGCCGTGCTTGAATGGGTCATAAATGCCAGTTTGGGAACTTTGAGCCCCAGACGTGTACGTCGGTCAACCTCGGCCATGACGGCTTTCACGTTGTTGTCATAGGTATAAGCATTGGTAACGTCAAAGAAATAGAAGTCAACCCCCGCATCCATCAGCATCTGCATGTGTCGGGCTATAATATATCTGTCACCACCTTTGTAGTAGCCAAGCACGGGTTTGCCGCCCCAATGAAACTGGCCCACGGCACCCCACTTAGGGTTTTCGGCATTGTTTTCAAGGAGTCTTGTGATGTCTTTTATCTCTTCGCCGTGCTGTCCGTGCCATATATAATAGAACATGCCTATCTGCAAGGTAGAGTCTATCTTGGTGCGTGTCACGCCTTTCCCTGCATAGGCCACGTTGCGTCCCAGTTCGTCTGCGCATACCCATGTGTCGTTATAGGTATCGAGAACATCTGCATTTACTGCTGTGGCTGCGCATAGCAACAGCGCAGAAATCTGTATTTTCATCTGTTATTATAGTGTTTGTGTCGCTGCAAAGTTATTCATTCTTCGTTGAAAAGTGGCTGAATGCAGTGTTTTTTATGTGGGAGTTATAAAAAAGAAGGCTGAGAATTCCGATTAATAGGCTTGAAATGTGTAATTTTGGCTTTTAATTTTTTGCAGATAATGATGCTATGTCATCTAAAGATATGTATATGGGAAAGATCAAGCTATGTATAGATAAGGCTGCAAAAGCTTTGAAACGCTTTCTTGCATGGTATAAAGGGCTTTACATCAACCAACCGTGGTACAAGCGTGCCGTCACGGCCATTGTCTCGCTTATTGTACTTTTCATCGTCTACCTGTTAGCCGTCTACTTCAATTTGTTCTGGCTTTTCGGCAAATCACCGTCGATACATACCATCATGCACCCCCAGAACAATGAGGCTTCCGAGATATACTCGCAAGACAGCGTTCTGCTGGGCAAGTATTTCAACGAAAACCGTTCGCCCGTAAAATACGAGGACGTCAACCCTATGTTCTACCACACCTTGATCGACACCGAGGATGAACGTTTCTACAGTCACCACGGAGTAGACTTCACAGGTTTGCTGGCTGCTGCCAAAGATATGCTTCACGGCAATGCGCGCGGTGCTTCAACCATCACCCAACAGCTGGTAAAGAACATCTTCAGGATGCGCACACAGTATTCTACGGGGCTGCTGGGCAAGATTCCGGGTGTCAAGATGGTCATCATGAAGACCAAGGAATGGATTCTGGCCATCGGGCTGGAATGTTTCTACGACAAGAAGGACATCCTGACCATGTATGTCAACACGGTGGATTTCGGCAGCAATGCCTATGGCATCAAGACGGCGGCCAAAACCTACTTTAATACCACACCGAAGCAAATCAAGACCGAGGAGGCGGCCGTACTTGTGGGGCTGCTCAAGGCCACATCTTCATACAACCCCAAGATCAACCCCAAGCGAAGCCTGGCCCGCCGCAACGTAGTGCTCAGAAACCTGCTTGCACACGGGCACATAGCTCAGGCCGAATTTGACTCCCTGTCGGCATTGCCCATCCGCCTTAACTTCAATGTCGAGAATGCCTATGACGGCAAGGCCCTCTATTTCCGTCAGGAACTGGCGAAAAACCTGCGCAGGATTTTCAAGGAAAAGGGCATGGATGTTGACCTCTATTCCGACGGACTGAAAATCTATACCACGCTCGATTCCAGGATGCAGGAGTATGCCGAACAGGCTGTCAACAAGCAGATGCGCATCATACAGCAGCGCTTCAACAACCACTGGGGCAAGGAAGAGCCGTGGCAAGATGAGCACCATCAGGTGATAGCCGGCTTCATCGAAGACAAAGCCAAGCGGCTTGGCTGCTATAAGCACCTATACCAGAAATACGACGGCAACCAGGATTCGATTGACTATTACCTGAACCTGCCCCACGAAGTGACCCTCTTCGACTACGACGGTCCCAAGAAGGCCGTGATGAGCACCCTGGATTCCATCCGCTACATGGTGAGGTTCATGCACACAGGATTCGTGGCCCTGGAGCCCGACACCCGCCACATCAAGGCTTGGGTCGGCGACATTGACTATGAATCATGGAAGTATGACAAGGTGACAGCTATGCGCCAGCCGGGCTCGACCTTCAAGATTTTTGTCTATGCCGCAGCCATGAACGCAGGTCTTTCGCCTTGTGACATGAGGCGCGATGAGTATGTGGGCATGCAGGTATTCGACAAGAAGAAGAACAAGGAAGTGCTGTGGGCACCCCACAATGCCAACGGCTATTTTACCGGAGATTCAATGACCCTGCGTGCGGCCTTTGCACAGAGCGTCAACAGTATAGCCGTAAAGACAGGTATGGAAGTAGGCATCGACAATGTAGTTAAGGTGGCTCACGACATGGGTATTCACTCACCGTTAGACAACCAGCCTGCACTCACGCTGGGCTCGTCAGACGTTTCGCTGATTGAGCTGGTCAACTCCTATGCCACCGTTGTGGCCGACGGCAAGGAGCAGGAACCCGTAATGGTGACCAAGGTCCTTGACCGCGAGGGTAAAGTTATCTACGATTCCAAGAAAGAGTTGCCTGAACCCGTGCAGGCCCTGCCCTACCGCACGGCATTCCTGATGCAGCAGATGCTCAAGGCAGGTCTCAGCGAACCGGGCGGCACATCCATGGCATTGTGGTCGTATATCCGCAGTTTCGACCGCACCACTGACTTCGGAGGAAAGACCGGAACCTCTAATAATCACTCGGATGCTTGGTACGTAGGTGTTACTCCGGGGCTTGTTGGCGGAGCATGGGTAGGCGGAGAATATCGCAGCATTCACTTCAGAACGGGAGCCCTGGGCCAGGGCAGCCGCACTGCACTCCCCATATTCGGCTACTTCATGCAAGACGTATTGAACGATGCCAGGTTTGCCAAATACAGGCAAAAGTTCAAAAAGCCGCTGGAGGAAATTCCCGCAAGCTGCTACAACTGTCCCAACTACCGTCCCCGCGTTGTCGAGGAAATCGACTCCACAACTCTCGACTCCATCCACCGTGCCTTTGTGGGTGACTCCATCCACATGCATCATCCCAGGATTACGCAAGAGGAGATAGAGCGCGAGCTGGGCGGAGACGACAACGCCAATTTCAACTTCTAAGCCATGCAACGCATGCGTTGGCTCGTCCGCCTGTCACTACTGGCCGCTGCTGCACTGGCTTCCTATGCCTGGAAAAGCGGCAAACTCCCATCAGAACTCCCCGAGCAGCCTGCCGCAGAAGCCGTGCAACAGCCTGCCGATGTGGCAAAACCTTTGACGGCAGCTCCCATAAAAGGGGAAAAGATGCTGAAGCGCGAAGGCTACATTGCCTCATACAACACCCTGCAGAAGCAACCCAACTATGTGGCATGGGTGCTGACTCCCACCCGCATCAAAGGCACAGCCAAACGTTGCTCCACCTTCTTTCAAGACCCCGAACTGGCCGACAACGAACGCTCCACCTTAGACGACTACCGCTCTTCGGGCTATGACCGTGGCCACATGTGTCCGGCAGGCGACAATAAATGGAGCAGCACGGCCATGATAGAATCCTTCTATCTCACCAATGTATGCCCGCAAAAGCATACCCTCAACAGCGGAGACTGGAGGCTGCTCGAGGAAGCTTGCCGCAGATGGGTCGGCAAAAACAAGCAGGAAATCCATATCATTTGCGGCCCCGTATTCAAAGGCCATAACAGGAAACTGCACAAGAGAGTAGGCATTCCCGACTACTTTTTCAAAACGCTTCTGTGTCTTGAAAAAGGACAAGAAAAGGGCATCGCATTCATTTTCAGCAACGACACAAGCGACCAGCCCATGGAGCAGCACGTCTGCACCATAGATTCCATAGAGCGGCTCACCGGCTACGACCTCTACGATGCATTGGACTCATCGTTGCAGAAAAGACTCGAAAGCCGGTCGCGGCTGCAAGACTGGAATCTGTAGAGCCGCACTTCAAAGACGGCTATGCCGGTGACTTCGCCGACAGACGTGCCAGCAAAGAAGCCACCTCATCGGGATTGTCGGCAATATATTCCGCCTTGCAATCCTCAAGAAAGCCGCGGTCGCGAAATCCCCATGTCACACTGATACAGGGCATTCCCGCATTACGAGCCGTCATGATGTCTACTTCCGAATCACCCACATATACCGCATCCTGGGGTGAGCTGCCTAATTGTCGCAGGGCCGCATTGACCGTATCGGGAGCCGGCTTGCGGCTGATTCCCTCGCTTTCGCCTATAGCCACATGGATGTAACGTCGGAAGAAACGCTCGTTGAGCTGTGTCACTGCAGCCTGCGGCTTGTTGGAAACGATGGCCAACTTGTAGCTCTTCGCACTGAGCAATGACAACAAAGGGCAAATGCCCTCATAGGGAGCCGTGAGCTCCAGACAGTGAGACATGTAATAACGGCGAAACACGGCAAGAGCCTCGGCATAGCAAGCCTCTCCGGCCTCCTCGGGAACTGCCTTGCGCATCAGATTGGCAACACCGTTGCCCAAGAAGCGGCGCACCTCGTCACGGCTGCGTTCCCTGCATCCACACGCCCTGAGGGCATAGTTCACACTGTTCGACAAATCGTCCAACGTATTCAGCAACGTGCCGTCCAAATCAAAGACCACCGTATCCATCTTCTTCATGAGTTTTCGCTTTTAAGAATCTCTTTGCTACTGCAAAATTACGAAAGAACGGCAACATATATCATACCTCCCACACAATTCAATGACAGGGCCCAACCTGCAATGCGGCACATTGCAGGCAACAACCCCGCAGATTGTTGAGTGTTTCATGTACATGAAACACATTGTGATATGTACAGGAAACAACGTGTGACATGTACAGGAAACAACCTGTTTCATGTACACGAAACAACCTGCAACCATACACATCGCAACCTGCGAAGAGCCTCACCCGAACAACAGCCTGCACCGATTTCAACCTTTATTGCTGCATAATAGTGCTTCTTGCCTTCAAAAGCATCAATTGCACAATCTATTCAGCCACATTGGCACCCGAATGAACTTTTTCAACGTTTAGTAGGCAGAAAAGTGCCAAAATCTCCCCCCCCCCAACAAAAAAATGCCTAACTTTGAAGCCTGATAACACCACTTTTTGTTTAACTAAAACCCTAACACATGAGAAGATTCTTATCTTTATTCGCACTGATGCTTCTCGGGCTTGTACCGATGATGGCTCAGGACGCATCGGGCACCTTGGTGAAAGGCGACCGCATTTCCTGGAGTGCAGTGAAAGCAGGCGATGAAATCCTGCTCCAGAATGCAACCGGAACATGGAATTTCCAGTACAGCTCGGTAGTCACAGACCTGACTATCTGTTTCCTGCAAGGCGTTGCCGACAACTACAACCGTAATGCCGACACCCATCAGCTCGACTGCTCGATGGCAGCATTGAGCTCGGACAACATCTACATCATCGTAGAGGCTCCCGAGCAACACGAAGGGGTTCCGTCCTACTATCTGCAGCACAAGGACACCAAAAAATACGTACAGGGAGTAGAGAGCGGACTGCAGACATTCCTCGTTGACAACATAGCAGAAGCTACGAGCTTTGAGGTTGAAGGCGCGCTTGACAGCTATGAGCCACACGATCAATGGCAGAGCACAGGCCTCGTTGACAATGAAACGGCAGTGCTTACCCACTACAACGGTAACACGAAACTCCACTTCGGACCCTTCTGGAACTATGGCTACACCTATTACGGACCGGCAACCGACATCATCGTATGGAACATATATCACACTGCATACGACCAGAGTGCAAAGGCCAAACTGGGAGCCCTCATCGATAAAATCAAGGCAGACAAACCCACATTCCCTATAGGGACAGACCCCGGATATTACCCGGAAGAATTGGTAACAACCTATGAAACAGCCTTCCTTGACGCTGACGAATACTACGCCACCGGCGCAGACATCGAAGAGGAATATGCCAAATATTACGACCGTCTGACTACAGCCTACGACAATGTCAAGAACGGCTACATCAAGGTAACCGACGGCTACTATCGCTTTGTCAGTGCCTACAGCAACTGGATGACCTTACAGGGAACCGAAAAAAGCATGAAAGCAGATACCGAGCACCATCTGGCATGGGGCAACTACGACACAAAAGACCCCACGCAGCTCTTCAAAGTAACCGTATTGGCCGAAGGAGAATACTCCATTCAAAACGTAGCAACGGGCGAATACATCAACACCGTTGAAGGAAAAGAAGCAATCGTACCCATGTCGGCCGAGCAGATCACACCACAGACCTTCAGCTACTTTGAAGGCACTGCACGATGGAGCATAGCCAACAAAGCCAACCCCGTAGCCTACCGCACCAATGACCATGACTACGGTTATGGCCTGGAAGGAACCATCTATACCGTCGACGGAGGCTCAACCACAGCATCTGCCTGGTATGTTCGTCCGGAAACCAACCAGCAGCTCATCGACAGTCTGACCAAAGCAGGCCCGCAACGCATCCTCAACGACAAGATGAACGTGACCCTTGCCTCGGCACAGACAGCCAAAGACAAGGCATTCGACTATCCCGAACTCATCACCGACGGCAAACAGATATCATCCAACGCCCTTCAAAGCGGCAGTTATGCCAACCTGATAGATGGCGATGTCAACACCGTGTTCCACTCCATCTGGGATGCCACCCTCATGAAATCGGAACTGGGAGAAGGCGTAGGATATCACAACCTGCAAGTGGCCTTCAACGAACCTGTAGACAAACTATTCTTCAGATACACCGGCGTGACAGGCACAGATTTCCACGATAACCCCAACAACATAGGCATCTATGTGACCAATGACGACGAACTCGGTGCAAGCACAGCCGCAGCCGACTCAACGAAGTGGGTTCACGTGACCGACCTCACAGAAGGATTCCCCGGCGACATCAAGGAAGCCAGATATACCTCACCACTGCTCACATTCGACAATGCCTATAAATACATACGTCTGGTAGTGCGCCACACCACCCACCAGGGCAAGCATTCGGAGCGCACATTCATGAATCCTTACGGCACAGGCGTCACATTCAACCTGAGCGAACTGCAGCTCTACAAGCCCGACTACGCCGAAACATCACTATACAGCAACGTAAGCGGCATGAAAGAAGCTGCCGACAACATGCTGCAGCTCATGACTGCCGGCGAAGAGAAGGTTAAGAACAACACCGTGACCGATGCCGACATCGAAGCCCTCAATGCAGCCATCAAGGCAGTAAACGCACTTTACATCAACCGCGACTCGCTCTATACGGAACTGGCCAACACCGTCACTGAAGCCCAAAAGGCCTACAGCGATGCCCTCGGTTCTAAACAGGCACTCATCACTGATGCCTCACAGTTCAGCAGCAACCAAGGCCCCGGATCGTCAGCTGACTTTTCAAGCTTCGAACATCTGCTGACACCCGAAACACATTACAACTACAACTATCACTCGTTCTTCATAGCCGATGCCATGAGCAATCCCAACATCACACCCGATGAGTGGATGCAGGCACTGGCCGCCAGAGGAGCAAAATATGTGGGCTACGGCTACCACAACCTGCAAGTAAGGCTGAATGAACCTATCAAAAACTTCTGGCTCGAATACACCAGCCGCACAGATACGAAAGTGATAGACAGCCCCACAGACATCGAAGTATATGCAACGAATGATGACGCCTTAGGCGCTGACCCCGACCAGGCCAATGTGGAGCAATGGACAAAAGTGACAGAGCTGACCGAAGGGTTCCCGGGAACAGAGCCCGGAGGCAAGTACACCTCACCCGTAATTGACTTGGGTGGCGAGTACAAATATGTACGCTTCGTCATCAAAAACACCGCAATGAACGGGAACGGAAGAGCCTATGCCAACCCTGACGTGACCGGCATGACTTGGAACGTAGCCTGCTGGCAGATGTACAACGGACTCGACCCGCAACGCGTACAATATAATTACAACGAAGACATGCATAAGGCAGTAGATGCCATGAAAGCACTCATCGATGATGCCGAAGCAACTTCGAAAAAGACCGTACTCAACAATGACAAGCAGACAGCCCTGCGCTCTGCCATCGACCTGGTATTGAGTCTCTATGCCGACTCCACGGAACTTTCCAAGCTGTACAAAAAATACAACACACTGATTAACACAGCTGTCATAGGCACCGGTGTAGGCTATGTAGACACACAGGAAGCTGTCGATGCTTTCGCAGCCGTCATCAAGGAAGCCAAAACCACAGTAGATCCCATACAGCCAACCAAGGCAAGCATAGATGCTGCCGTGGCAAA
>DJPH01000034.1 GCA_002439755.1 Prevotellaceae bacterium UBA6417
GAAGCACGTGTGTATCTCGGCCGAAACGCATGTGTGCTTCGGCCGGAGCACATCAAGAAAGTGGCTTTTTGAAGGCTGCGAAGCCGGGCTTTGCAGCCTCGTCGGTGGCTTTTTTCGGCTGAAGTTGTGGCAGAACGCAATTTACGGGAGCGCAGATTTCATTGCGTGGACATAAAATATTATCTTTGCAATCTAAACACATGAAGATGAAAAAGAAAAGACTTTGGATGTCGTTGCTCGTGTCTCTGCCCTTGTGCCATGTCATGGCTGTGGCGCAGACGAGCCTCACAGACCGCATTCCTACGGACAGTCGCAATGTCAATTATGTAAGCAACCGTGCTCCGCTTGCGCCGCAGCAGCTGATCAAACTTCCCGTGGGTAGCATCCGTCCCTCAGGCTGGCTGCTCACCCAGTTGCGTCTGCAGCAGGAGGGACTTTGCGGCCATCTCGACGAAATCAGTGCATGGCTGCAGCGCGACGACAACGCCTGGCTCACCCAGGGTGGCAAGTGGGGATGGGAAGAAGTGCCTTACTGGCTACGCGGCTATGCCGACATGGCCTATGTGCTGGCCGACAAGAAACGCATCGAGACGGCCAAACAGTGGATCGAAGCCATCTTGAAGAGCCAGAAGCCCGACGGCAACTTTGGTCCCGTAGTGTTGCGCAAGGGTGTGCAGGATCTATGGCCCAACATGCTGGCCCTGTGGATTCTCCAGAACTATTATGAATATACCGGCGACAAGAGAGTGCCGGATTTCATGTCGCGCTATTTCAAGTATCAGCTCACGGTACCCGATGACAAGTTTATGAAAGACTATTGGGAAAACAGCCGTGCCGGCGACAACCTGTGGAGCGTTGCCTGGCTCTACAACCGCACAGGCGAGGCCTGGCTGCTCGAACTGGCCGAGAAGCTCCATCGCAACACTGCCGACTGGACCCGTGAGCAGGCACTGCCCAACTGGCACAACGTCAATGTGGCACAATGCTTCCGCGAGCCCGCCATCTACTATATGTTTTCTAAAAACCCTGCAATGCTGCGGGCCAGCTACAACGTGCAGCGTCATGTGCGCAAAGCCTTCGGCCAGGTGCCGGGTGGCATGTTCGGGGCCGACGAGAACGCCCGCATGGGTTATTTCGACCCACGTCAAGGCACCGAAACCTGCGGCTTCGCAGAGCAGATGGCCTCGGACGAGATAATGCTGCTCATATCCGGCGACCCCTCGTGGGCCGAAAACTGCGAAGACGTGGCTTTCAACAGCTATCCTGCAGCCTTCATGCCCGATTATCGCTCCCTGCGCTACATCACATCGCCCAACATGGTATTGAGCGATTCCAAGAACCATAGCCCGGGAATCGAGAACCCAGGTCCCTTCCTGGCCATGAACCCCTTTAGCAGCCGGTGCTGCCAACACAATCACGGGTTTGCCTGGCCCTACTATGCCGAGCACCTCATACTGGCCACTCCCGACAACGGAATTGCCGCAGTGCTCTATTCAGCCTGCGAGGCCACAGTCAAAGTAGCCAACGGAACGAAGGTGGTGATACGTGAAGATACAGGCTATCCTTTCGATGACCGTGTGACCTTTACCATAGAGAGCGGAGGCAAAGCCAAGTATCCCCTCTACCTGCGCATCCCCAGTTGGACACACCAACCCTCGGCAACCGTCAACGGCCAGCCGGTGGATGTCACCCTGCAGGCAGGCAAATACCTGAGGCTGGAACGCGAGTGGAAAAAGGGCGATTGCGTGCAGCTCACACTGCCCAAGCAGATATCCCTGCGTCGCTGGCAGGTCAACAACAACAGCGTCAGCGTAGACTACGGCCCGCTCACCCTCTCATTGGAGATAGGCGAACGCTATGTCAAGCAAAGCTCCCTACAGACAGCTATCAGTGATTCCAAGTGGCAGAAAAATGCCGATGCCGCGGCTTGGCCCACCTATGAAATATACCCCACAACCCCTTGGAACTATGCATTGTGCACCGACAAGCCTATAGTTCTCAAGCAACAACGTGGCTTGGCTGAGGGTGCAAACCCCTTTACCCTCGACAACGTTCCCTATATATTCGAGGCACAGGGACGGCTTGTCCCAAGTTGGAAAATAGACCGTTACGGCCTCTGTGGTGTCTTACCTTACGAAGACGAGCCGCGTGCCGAAGAGGTGGTGCCCATACGTCTTGTGCCCATGGGTGCCGCACGATTGCGCATATCTGCTTTTCCCGACGGCCGTAAATAAACAGTATTCATGATGACATCCTGCACAACCAACTATAGAAGAAGCCATACCGTCAGCCTTGTGCTGCTGCTTGTGATACTCTTTGCAGTCGTGAGCCGTCCTGCTGCTGCACGTATCATAACCGGCGACGAGCGCACTTCACGATACATTCCCCTCTTGAAAGGCAAGCGTGTGGCACTGTTTTCCAACCACACAGGGCTGGCCCATGGACGGCATGTGCTCGATGTGATGATTGGAAAAGGCATCGACGTGACTTGCATCTTCTCGCCCGAGCATGGTTTTCGTGGCACTGCCGATGCCGGCGAACAGATAAACAGCAGTATAGACGACCGTACCGGAGTGCCCATCCTATCGTTATATGGCAAGGACTCTCCCTTGAAAAACGAGGCCACCATGCAGCGTTTCGATGTGCTCGTAGTAGACATACAGGATGTGGGGCTGCGCTTCTATACCTACTATGTTACCATGTGCCACCTGATGGATGCCTGTGCCCCGTTGGGCAAAGAGGTCATCATCTTGGACCGTCCCAATCCCAACGGCCACTATGTCGATGGCCCCATATTGGACATGTCGCTGCGCTCGGGAGTGGGTTGGCTGCCCATACCCGTAGTACATGGCATGACGTTGGGCGAACTGGCACTGATGATCAACGGAGAAGGCTGGCTCAAGGAGGGCAGGAAATGCCGGCTCACGGTGGTACCCTGCAAGCACTATACCCACCAAACCAAAGTACCCATAGAGACACCCCCATCGCCCAACCTGCCCAACCGTCAGGCCGTGCTGCTCTATCCCTCGCTGTGTCTCTTTGAAGCCACACCCGTGAGCGTGGGACGTGGCACAGACCTGCCTTTCCAGATTTACGGCCATCCCGGACTTGTGCTGTTTTCCTATCGCTTTGTGCCCGAAAGCAGGCCCGGAGCCAAGAACCCGCCGCAGAAAGGCATTGCATGCTATGGCCGCAACCTGAGTCATCTGTCGGAAGAAGAGATAGCCCGCGACGGCTTCACCCTGAAGTATGTCATCGAGGCCTACCGGATGCTGAAGGCAGACGACAGTTTTTTCAGCCCCTTCTTTGAGAAGCTTGTGGGCAGCCGTGCCATCAGAACCATGATAGAACAGGGATATACAGCCGACCAAATCAAGGAAACATGGAAAGAAGACGTGGCACGCTTCAAGGCAAAGCGACGTCCCTACCTATTATATAAGGAATAACCCGAAACCCGATAACAAGGAAAAAAGATGAAACCAAGACTCTGTTGCAGCATCATGCTGCTTTGCTGCTGCCTCGCAGGCATGGCAAAGAACGAGACAATGAATGCCAAACCGTTTGTAATTCCCGAACTGAAAGAGTGGAAAGGTGCCGACGGCACATTGGCCGTGTCGCCGGCCACAAGCATCACCTATACGGAAGGCAATGACGCTCTGGCACGTGTGGCCCGCCAACTGGCCGCCGATTGTGACGAACTGTTGGGCTTCCGGCCCCAAGTAAAGCCGGGCAAAGGCTCGAAAGGCGACATCGTGCTGGCCCTCAAGGCAGACAAAAAACTCGGCAAGGAAGGATATACCATACAAATAGACAAGGATATCCGACTGACAGGAACACAGCCCGTAGGCGTCTATTGGGCAACACGCACCCTGCTGCAAATGGCAGAGCAGGACAAGAACCTGCCGAAAGGCTTCATACGCGACTATCCCGACTATGCCCTGCGTGGCTTCATGCTGGACTGCGGCCGCAAGTTCATACCCATGGCTTTCCTGCGCGACTACGTCAAAATCATGTCCTATTATAAGATGAATGCCTTTCAGATACACCTGAACGACAATGCCGCAGCCAAATTCTTCAGGGACGACTGGACCAGAACCTATGCAGCTTTCCGTCTGGAGTCTGAAACCTATCCCGGTCTGGCCGCACGCGACGGGCACTATACCAAGAAAGAATTCGTCGACTTCCAGCTGATGGCCGATTCCTGCTTCGTGGAAATCATTCCCGAAATCGATGCCCCCGCACATACGCTGGCTTTTGTACAATACAAGAATGAGCTGGGAAGCAAGGAATATGGTTGGGACCATTTCGACCTGAACAACCCGAACGTGATTCCCTTTATGGAGGCATTGCTCAAAGAATACCTGCAGGGTCCGAATCCCGTGTTCAGAGGCCCTAAGATGCACATCGGCACAGATGAATATTCCAACCGTGACCAGGCCATCGTGGAAAAGTTTCGTGCCTATGCCGACCACTTCATACGTTACGTGGAGGGCTTTGGCAAACAGGCCTGCTTCTGGGGTTCGCTGACCCATGCCAAAGGCACAACTCCGGTGAAATCGGACAATGTCATCATGAGCGCATGGTATAACGGCTATGCCGACCCAAAGGCAATGGCGGCACAGGGCTACAAGCTCATATCCATCCCCGACGGATTCCTCTATATCGTACCCGCCGCAGGCTACTATTATGACTACCTCAACACCAAGTATCTCTACGAAAACTGGACGCCTGCCCATGTGGGCGACGTTGTCTTCAAAGAGCAGGATCCGGCCATTCTGGGCGGCATGTTTGCCGTGTGGAACGACCATGTCGAGAACGGCATCACCACAAAAGACATACACGACCGCGCCTTTCCTGCCATGCAGACACTGGCAACGAAAACATGGGGTGCGGCAGTGCCGAAGCTCCCGTTTGCCGAGTTCGACGTCAAGCGCAAGCAGCTCAGCGAGGCTCCCGGGGTGAACGAGGCAGGACGGCTGGCCAAAAAGCCGGGGCTGGTCTATGAATGTGCAGAGCTGAAACCCGACGCAAAGACACCTTATACCGAAATAGGCTACGACTACAAAGTGTCGTTTAATATCGACGGCAAAGCCGAAGAAAAGGGCACGGTGTTGTTCAGCTCACCCAATGCCGTGTTCTATCTGTCAGATCCCGTCCGCGGCATGCTGGGCTTCAGTCGCGAAGGCTACCTCAACACATTCCGCTATAATGTGGAGCCGGGCAGGCGCATGAACATCACCATTGAGGGCAACAACAAGGTGACAAACCTCTATATCGACGGAAAGATAGTGGAGCAAATGGACAAGGAAACACGCTACTACGAGAAAACGGGCAAGGTATATACCTACTATGTGCGCACACTTGTATTCCCCTTGCAGCAGGCAGGCAAATTCAAAAGCCGCATCACCGACTTTAAAGTCTATCAGGAATGACGGCTGCAATCACCCGCCTGAAGGTGTGACATCTGCCGGCAGACCAAGAAAAATAGCGGTAACAACTTCAAGCTGTTACCGCTATTTTTCCGTATCTTTGCAACTAAAAACATGCGTGAACTGCGGAACTTCCATCGGTTCATGCCTGAAGCGCGTAGCAAAGAATGAAGATTACAGACTTGATCAAAGGAAAAGGAACGGACTTCTCGTTCGAGGTGCTACCTCCCAAAAAAGGAGAAGGCATCGATGGACTGGAACAGACGGTGGAAACATTGTTGAAATATGAACCGAAGTATATCAACATCACGACCCACCACAGCGAACCCGTGTATCGGAGAAGACCCGATGGCCTGATTGAGATGGAAATGGTCAGACGTCGCCCCGGCACGGTTGCCGTGGCCGCAGCCCTGCAATACAAATACGACATCCCCGTAGTGCCGCACATCCTTTGCAACGGATTCACGAAAGAAGAAACCGAATATGTGCTGCTCGACCTGCAGTTTCTGAAAATAGAAAACCTCTTGTTGCTGCGCGGAGACAAGGTGCAGGAAGGCTGCGTTGGGCAGGGAGGAAAAAGCCATGAACACACTACCGACCTGCAAAAGCAGGTGAACGACTTCAACAATGGCACTTTTGCGGATGGCTCTCCCATACCTTCGCCCGGTGTTCCCTTCAGTTACGGAGTGGCCTGTTATCCGGAGAAGCACGACGAATCGCCCAATCTGGCCACCGACATTTCCTGGCTTAAAAGGAAAGTGGAGCTGGGTGCCGACTATGCAGTTACCCAGATGTTCTTCGACAATCAAAAGTACTTCGACTTCGTTGAGCTTGTGCGCAAGGCCGGCATAGACATACCCATCATTCCGGGCATAAAGCCCTTGATGAGCCAAAAGCAGCTGACGAGCATTCCACGCAGCTTCCATTGCGACTTGCCCGAGGAGCTCACAACCTCCATGATGGCAGCACGTGACAAGGAAGAACAGTTTGAAGTGGGTGTGGAATGGGCGGCACGGCAGTGCAAGGAGCTGATGGCTCACGGAGTTCCCAGCATACATTTCTATACCACAGGCCGGGCACGCAGTGTCGATGCCGTGGCCTCAAGAATCTTTTAAGCCCCGGCGCAAATGCAGTTTCGTGAGGTAATAGGACAAGAGGACGTAAAAACGCGTATCATCCGTCAGTATCGTGACGGCCGCGGCCCTCATGCCTTATTGCTCGAAGGCCCTGAGGGATGTGGCAAGTTGGCTATGGCCGTGGCTTTGGGCAGCTACCTGCTTTGCTCGCACCCCGGAGAAACCGACTCGTGCGGCGTGTGCCCGGCATGCAAGCAAACCAGGAAGTTCAGTCATCCCGACCTGCATTTCTCCTTTCCCATTATACGTAAAAGCGAGTCGACCACCTGTGATGATTACATGCAAGAATGGACTTCCATGATGCAGGAAGGCCTTTACTTCGGCCTCGCTGACTGGCTCGACAGGATGGGAACAGACAACAAGCAGGCCGTTATTCCTGATGCCGAAGGCGACAATATATTGAGCAAATTGAGTGTAACCTCCTATTCCGGAGGCTACAAAGTCATGATTGTGTGGCTGCCCGAACGCATGACAGGCAATGCAGCCAACAACCTTTTGAAGTTCCTTGAGGAACCAACGCCGCACACGGTCTTTATCTTGGTGTCTGACAATGCCGGCCAGCTGTTGCCTACAGTGCTGAGCCGCACGCAACGGATAGGGATGAGCCGCTTGCCGGTTGAAGTCGTTGCACAAGCTTTGCAGACACAAAACGGATTGGAGCCTGCCGTGGCGCGGCAGGTGGCCCATATCTCCAACGGCAGTTATCTGAGTGCTTTGCGCTATATAAATATCGATAATGCCACCGACATGTTCTTCGACCGCTTTGTAAGTCTGATGCGTCTTGCCTATGCACGCGACGTGCGCGGACTTCAGCAGTGGGGCGATGGGATAGCTTCGTGGGGACGTGAGCGCCAGAAAATGTTTCTTGGGTATATGCAGAACCTGCTGCGCGAAAACTTCATATACAATTTTCATCGTCCCGAACTTAACTATATGACGGACAAGGAAGCCGGCTTCGCCACCAAATTTGCCCGTTTCATCAACGAAAGGAATATCGTGGATTTCGTTGATGAAACAGCGAAAACACAAAGAGATATAGAACAAAATGTAAACGGCAAGACCGTGTTTTTTGATTTTGCTTTAAATGTAACGGTCTTGATCAGAAGATAGAAGAAAGAAAGAGATGGATGAGTTTCAACTGAATTGCGGCCAACGCGGCCTTTGTGCCAAGGGGTGTGGCAGACAAGATAAGCAACTGAACACTTACGACTGGCTGGCAGATGTGCCGGGAGCCAATGCTATGAGCGACCTGGTAGAGGTGCAGTTCAAGAACACACGCAAGGATTATTACGTCAACAGCAACCACCTGCCATTGCAAAAAGGCGATATCGTTGCCGTAGAGTCATCACCGGGTCATGACATAGGCGTCGTGACACTGACCGGAGCCTTGGTAACCTTGCAGATGAAAAAGGTGCGCCTCAAGAGCGATGCCGGAACAAAGCGTGTCTATCGTCTGGCAAAGGACATCGACATGCAAAAATACGAGGAAGCAAAAGCCCGTGAACATGAAACGATGATTAAGTCGCGGCAGATAGCCAAAGAGCTGAACCTGGATATGAAAATCGGAGACGTGGAGTATCAGGGAGACGGCAACAAGGCTATTTTCTACTATATTGCCGACCAACGTGTGGACTTCCGGAAACTGATAAAAGTGCTTGCCGAAGAGTTTCGTGTAAGGATTGAAATGAAACAGATAGGTGCTCGTCAGGAAGCCGGCCGCATAGGCGGCATTGGACCTTGCGGGCGCGAGCTTTGCTGTGCCACGTGGATGAAGAACTTTGTGACCGTATCCATCAACGCGGCCCGCAGCCAGGAGGTATCGCTCAACCCTCAGAAACTGGCCGGACAATGCGCAAAGCTGAAGTGCTGCCTGAACTATGAAATCAGTGTCTATGCCGAAGCAGCCGCCAAGTTGCCACCCCGCGAAGTGCAACTTGAGACAGAAAAAGCCACATACTATTATTTCAAGAGTGATATGTTAGCCGGCTTGGTGAGCTATTCCACTGACAAAAACCTCGTGGAAAACGTAGTAACAATCCCCGTAAAACGCGCATGGGAGATAATAGAACTGAACCGTGCAGGCGAAAAGCCGGCAACACTGACCGATGAATCCTTGAGCCCTGCAGCTGCTGCCAACCTTGACTTGGCCACACAAGAGAGTCTGACGCGCTTTGACAAACGCAAAAAGAAGAAAAGCAAGAGCCGTGGAAAAAGTGGCGGACAGAACATGCCACCACGTCAGGAACGCAAAGGTGAAGCTGCTGCCGCTGATAATCGTCGCGATGAGGCTGCAGCAGAAAACGGAGCAACACAGCCTAACGATGGCAGAAAGAACAAAGCCCGTTCGGGTAGGTATCGCGGAGGCAACCGTCCGCGCAGAGAGCAGCAAGGCGGTGATAACGAAGAACGCAAGCCTTATCGTGAAAACCGTCGTTCGGGCAATGGTGCAGAACGCAAGCCGGGAACCAACGATAAGCGGCCTTCGCAGCAAAACGAAGCGTGATGCGTTGTTGGGGCTGCATCCTCCTGTCTGTTGCATTGCTTGTTGCATGCAAGCAGGAAAAGGCGGTATGCTATGCTTACCGCCATACGCCCGTTGAAGGGTGGGAGCAGCATAATGTGCAGTCGTTTCGCATCGATTCCATACGCGAAAGCGGCATATATGGCTTGCGCATATGTCTGAGGCATACGGGTGCTTACCCCTTTCAAAGCCTTTGGCTGCTGGTGAAGCAGCGCTATCAGCATCCCGATACGCTATTGCAAGACACTGTGGTGTGCCTTTTGACCGACAAGCAAGGCAATCATCGCGGCAATGGTATCAGTATATATCAAAGTGAATATCCCTTTAGGAAAATCTATCTTGAAAAGGGCAGTGAAGGTACTGTTACGGTCAGCCACATCATGCGCCGGACAATACTTCCCGGCATATCCGACGTGGGACTGTTGGTCAAGAAAGAAGATTGAAAGGCTGCAACACTTTTTCTGACGCATTCTTTTTGACGGGCAAGGCCGGAAATGCGCTTTTATAGGTTTTGTCTTTAGACCAAAGCCCACAACATCAGCGCCTGAACTTTTCACGTCCTGCATCAATGCGCAGGAAAATGAACAGCAACAAGGTGAATCCCCATAACGAAGAACCTCCATAACTGAAAAACGGCAGTGGAATGCCTATGACAGGAGTAAGGCCAAGCACCATGCCCACATTGATAAACAAGTGAAAAAGGAAGATGCTCACGATGCAGTAGCCATAGATGCGGCCAAAGGCATAAGACTGACGTTCGGCCAGAACTATCAGACGCAGAATGAGTGTGAGGAACAGCAACAGGACAATGGCCGAACCGATGAAGCCGAATTCTTCACCGACAGTGCAATAGATAAAGTCGGTGTCCTGCTCAGGCACATACTTGAGCTTTGTCTGTGTGCCGTTCAGGAAGCCTTTGCCGTAGAGGCCGCCCGACCCAATGGCAATTTCACTTTGCCGTACATTATAGCCGGCTCCGTTGATATCGTCTTTCAGTCCTAAAAGCACCTGTATGCGCACTTGTTGGTGGCTGGCCAGATTGTTGAATACGCTGTTCGTGGAATAGTGCATGGCAAGCGAACCGATGGTGAACAGTGCGATAAGTGCTAATCGGGAAGCACGTCTGCGAAGAGCCTGGATGCATAGATATATGGCTGCAGACAGGCAGACGGCAAGCTGTCCCCAGGAAATGTCGAAAGTGACGAGATAGCGCGAAACAAGGTATGTGCTGACGGTGACTGCCGTACCGCCGATGAAAATATAGCAGGCATCGGCTTTCTTCTTACTGTAGATGAGAGCCAACATACCCGTGAAAATCCAAATGAGCAGCAGTACACAGAAACTGCCTGTCGAGGCTAAAGTGAAAGGCAATTGTTCCAGTTCATAGCGCAAGCCCACAACGAAATAGACAATAGCCGCAAAACCGATGAACAGAACGCTGCCGCTCATGCCCTCACGGTAGAATACAAAGAAGAAGGCCAGATAGACTAATGCCGAGCCTGTCTCATGCTGCAAGATGATGAGTATGATGGGCAGGATGACAATGCCCAGGGCACGCATGAAGTCGCGTGTGCGATAGATGGAAAAGCCATACGAGCTCATATACTTGGCAAGGGCAAGGGCTGTGGCACATTTTGCAAACTCGGCAGGCTGGATGCTTACCGACCCAAGTGTAATCCATGAATAGGAACCTTTGTGGTCGGTGGCAATAAAAGGGGTAATGAGCAGAATAGCCATCAGTGCAACATAGATGATGTTGGCAAAAGTATCATAGATTCTGTCATCGGTGAGCAGAAGCGCGAGTCCCAGAAAAAGCGAGCAGCCAATCCAAATCAACTGCTTGCCCGAACGGGTCGCAAAGTCAAGAATGGCTGTGTCGCCGTAGTTGTAGCTTGCTCCTATGACGCTGATGCAGCCTGCGGCAACGAGCAGCAGGTAGATGACAATCGTAAACCAGTCTATGGAACGGAGAATATTTTGTGCGTTATCGTGTTCTTGAACCATAGTAAATAGATTTCTGGGCAAAATGGTCTGCACGCTTCTGGCTGGCTTCCGACAGAGAGCCGTTGAGGTACTGCTCAATCATAAGTCCCCCGATGGGGACACCGAAGTCGGCACCGAAGCCGCCGTTTTCCACATATACCGAAACAGCAATGCGTGGTTTGTTCATGGGTGCGAATCCCATAAACACAGAGTGGTCGTGCCCCCTGTTTTCTGCGGTTCCCGTTTTGCCGCATACCTCGATGCCGTGAATGTTGGCCGCCTTGCAGGTACCGCTAAGCACGGCCTGACGCATTCCGAGGGCTACATAATTGTAATACCGCTTGTCTACCATCGTATAGTGCGGCCGGGTATAAAGCGTGTCAAGTTGTTTCCCTTCTACCTGGCGCACGACATGAGGAACGAAGTAATGTCCGCGGTTGGCAATGGTTGCACACAGATTGGCAATTTGCAACGGGGTGAGTGCCACCTCGCCTTGTCCGATGGCATCGCTGATAATGGTGAGGCCGTTCCACCGTTTGTTGTAATGCTTGTTGTAATAGTCGGCGTTGGGAATCATCCCACGCTTTTCGCCAGGAAGGTCTATACCTAAACGGTAGCCGAATCCCATCGATACCATGTAATCCTTCCAGCGTGTGACGGCGTTTGCATAGCTGCCGTATTTGCGCCGTGCCTGTATCATATGATAAAAACCCCAGCAAAAATAACTGTTGCACGATGTCTGTATGGCATACATAAGATTGACCGGAGAATGGTGACCATGGCAGCCCACGTGGACACGGCCGCAATAAAAACCGCGATGGCAAGGGTAAAGCGTATGAGTGCTGATGATGCCTTCTTGCAGGAAAGTGAGTCCTTGTGACGTTTTGAAGGTGGAACCTGGAGGATATTGCCCCATGATGGCACGGTTGAGCAAGGGCCGGTGAGGATTGTCGCGCAGCTTCTTGTAGTTTTTACTGCGGTCGGCACCTACTAACATGTGAGGGTCGAATGTAGGGGCAGAAACCATGCACAAGACCTCGCCGGTTTGTGGCTCTATCGCTACAATACTGCCGATTTTCCCTTGCATGAGCCGCTCGCCCAAAGCCTGCAAATCGCGATCGATTCCTAACGTCAAGTTACGCCCGGGCTCCGGAACACGGTCGAAACGGCCGTCCTGATAATGTCCCTTGATGCGTCCGTGCACATCGCGTAACATGATTCTCATACCCTTTATTCCGCGCAGATCCTCCTCATAAGACTTTTCAACACCGAGCTTTCCGATAAAATCGCCCGGACGATAGTATGAATCATTGTCAATATCTCGTTGGGAGACCTCGCCGACATCTCCTAATATATGTGCGCTCACATTCGTGGCGTAATGGCGGATTGCGCGCTTCTCTACATAGAAACCTTTGAACTTGAATAGCTTTTCTTGAAGTATCGAGAACTGCTTGGAAGGTATTTGGCTGAGGAACAATTGGGGTGTAAACCGCGAATAACCGGGATTCTTCTTTGAATCCTTTATTTCGCTCATGCGCCGGATGTATTCTTCTCTGCTGATTCCAATGGTCTGGCACAGTTCGAGCGTGTCAACGCCGTGCTGTTCGTTCATAATAACCATAATGTTATATGATGGTTCATTGTAGACAAGCAGACGCCCTTTTCTGTCGGTAATCAATCCCCGTGCCGGATATTGCACTTTTTTCAGAAAAGCGTTGGAATCGGCGTTCTTTTTGTAATCTTCGCTGATTATCTGCAAAGCAAGCAAGCGGATAATATAGACAATTACGATAAGAACCGCAATAGAGCCTATGATGTACTTCCTTTTTTCGAGATTAAGAGCTTTCATCTGTCTCCACGATGGCTATTTGTTTGGCTTGCTGCCTCCGATTCTTACTCCTTCTATGGCAGTTATGATCAGAATAGACATGATGCTTCCACCTGCAATGTTAATGCCCATTTCTTGCAGGTTGAAGAATGAAAATGATTCCAGCAGATAGAAAAGGACTTGCTGTATGATAACTGCGATAGACATGTAGCGTATGAAGTGTGACCAATCCAGACTTTTGGCTGATGGGGGAAAAGGTTTTTCAGTGTCTTCAACGTCTTTCGGGCTGAATGTCTTTAGGAGCATAGGCTGGATGAATCCTACGAAAGTAAGGCTCGCAGCATTCATTCCCGGTGTGTTTGAGAAGATGTCTTGCAGCAGGCCTATTGCAAAGGCCCATAAAAGTGTTTGCCAATGTGGCGTTCCTAAAGGAAAGAGCAGAATGAAGTAGATGCAGACCATGGGAGTTGCATAGCCTACGATTTGTACGTGGTTGAATACAAGTACTTGCAGGGCTAATATGGAGATGAATTGTGCAATCCTTTTTAGAAAAGTTCCAATCATGTGTTATTTTCCGCTGTTTTCAGTATTTGCCAGGTTGGCTTTCAGTATGTCGATTTCAGGACGCGCCTTGTTGATGACAATGCAAACGTCGCTGAGGTTGGCGAAATTGGTTCCCAGGTTGACTTTGAGCTGCAACGAAAGGCCGTCAGGGGCGTTTGATACGCTTTTAACTTTTCCTACAAATATTCCAGGCGGGAAAACTGTTGAGTATCCGCTTGTCTCGACATATTCTCCCGCTTTTATTTTTGCATAGCGCGGTATGTCGTTGAGGTTTGCGTAGAGTGTGCTTCCGCCAGTCCACTGCAAGTATCCGAAGTAGTGGCTGTGGCGGATTCGGCAGCTGATGTTTGACTTTATGTTGATGGCCGGCAGCACCAATGAGTAGTCTTTGCCGGTGTATATGATGATTCCAACTATTCCACCGCCGCCTATTACACCCATTTCAGGCTTTATTCCGTCGTTTTCCCCTTTGTCGATGACGATGTAGTTCTCATTTTTTGTGATGGAGTTGGATACTACTTTTGCTGGTATCAGTGTGTATCCTTTTAGTGAGTCTTTTACCCGGATATCGTTTTTGGTGTCTTTTTTTGTTGCATGTTCGTATGCTTCACGCAGATTGGCAAGTTGTTCTTGGAGCTGTATATTCTGTCGGGCGAGCTGCCTGTTTACTTGTCTAAGCTGTATGAATGTTTTTGCTTCGGTATAGTAGCTGTTTACTTTTGCGGCTACTTCGTTGGCTGAGGTGAACCAGATGCTTCCCTGATAGCGGTTGAATTTAAACAAGAGTGTGAGGCTTATGATTTCTAATGCTAAGAATAGGAACCAATAGCTGTATTTTTTGATAAATTCCAATAGGTTGTTCATCCTTGTGCTGCAGGCGGTTGGTTTGTCTTGGCCTTCAGCTTGCTTTTTCTTGTTCTTTATAAAAAAGAATGTCGGGCAATACTGAAGGCCAAGTTATGTGTGGGCTATCTCATCAGGAATGAGAAGCGGTCTACGTTTTGCAGGGCGATGCCGGTTCCTTTTGCTACGCAGTGTAAGGGGTCTTCGGCTACGCGGAAGGGTATGTTTATTTTTTCTGTCAGTCTTCGGTCAATACCGCGCAGCAATGCTCCGCCTCCTGTCAGGTAGATGCCGTTTTTTACTATGTCGGCGTAGAGTTCGGGTGGCGTGTTTTCCAGTGCGCTCAGTACGGCAGTCTCTATTGTTGCTATTGATTTTTCGAGGCAGTGGGCTACTTCCTGATAGCATACAGGGACTTCCATCGGGAGTGCCGTGATACGGTTGGGGCCGTGCACGATGTAATCTTCCGGTGTGTCTTCACCCAGATCTGTCAGCGCCGAGCCTACGTGTATCTTGATTCTTTCGGCCATTCGTTCGCTGACCTTCACGTTGTGTTGCCTGCTCATATATTCCTGTATGTTTGCTGTCAGGTCGTCGCCGGCTATTTTGATGGAGTTGTTGGAGACGATTCCGCCCAAAGAGATTACGGCTATTTCTGTTGTTCCTCCGCCTATATCTACAATCATGTTGCCTTCGGGTGCTTCAACGTCTATTCCAATTCCGATTGCTGCGGCCATTGGTTCGAATATCAGGTAGACATCGCGTCCTCCTGCATGTTCGGCCGAGTCTCGTACGGCGCGGAGCTCTACTTCGGTTGAACCCGATGGCACTCCGATTACCATTCTTAATGTCGGAGAAAACAGATGGTTGCCTGTGTGTACCATTTTGATGAGGCCGCGCATCATCTGTTCGCATGCGTAGAAGTCGGCGATGACCCCGTCGCGCAGCGGTCTTACTACGCGGATTTTGCTGTTGGCCTTTTCGTACATTAGTTTGGCTCTGTCGCCTACGGCAATCATTTTGTTGGTCTGTTGGTCTAATGCCACTACCGAAGGCTCGTCCACTACAATCTTGTCATCACTGATGATGATTGTGTTGGCTGTTCCCAAGTCCATGGACAATTCTTGTGTGAAAGAGAAAAATCCCATTGGTTATGCGATGTTTGTCGTTGTCGTATAGTTCTTTTGACGGATGAGTAAGGCAATTTTCAGGTTACTTGATGCCTTCAAAATAGGAATGGATGGCAGTGTCGTAGTGGCTGCTTGTGGCGAAAGCTCTTTCGGCGAAGTGGCGGCGTTGTGCTTTTGTGGTGCGTGCGCCTTGCTGGTTGAGCAAATCGAGCAGAGGCTTGTATTCGGCTTTGGAGGGTATGATGACTGCATCGTTGAAATTTTTTGCTGCAGCACGGATGAGTGATATTCCCCCTATGTCGATTTTTTCTATGATGTCAGCTTCACTGGCTCCGCTTGCCACGGTCTGTTCAAAGGGATAAAGATCTACAATAACCAAATCGATGGGTGTGATGTCGTATTTTTTCATCTCTTCTTGGTCGCTTGCCATTTCGCGACGACCTAAGATGCCACCGAATATCTTGGGGTGCAATGTCTTTACGCGGCCGCCCAGGATGGAGGGGTATGTTGTTACGTCTTCGACTTTTTTGCAGGGATAGCCTAAGCTTTCTATAAATTTCTGTGTTCCACCGGTTGAGAGGAATTCCACGCCTTCGGCATTCAGCTTTGAAAGCAGGTCTTCCAATCCGTCTTTATGAAAAACCGAGATCAATGCGGTTTTGATTTGTTTTGTTTCTTCCATAAATTGTACAATTAGGCTACAAAGTTACTACTTTCCGTCTATTAATCTGTTATCTGTCCATAAAGAAATAAAGGGCAAGCTTTTTGCCTGTCCTTGATTTCTTGATTTTTGATAGGGAAGGATTTTGTTTTGGTGGGCTGCGATTTTGAAAGCAAGCCGTGACTTTTCCAACAAATGTGGTGTGTCTATTTTTTTTCTTGTTCCTTGTATTTTCGGTAGGGCAGGTCAAGCTTCAGTATGTCGAAGTTGTGCTGCCGTTGCTGTGCATTTTTTGGTATGGTCATGTAGTCGCCATATTTGAGTCGCAGATATTCCGTAGCTTTTTCGGGTCCCATGAACCGTTGGTTTTCAAATTCGTAAGGAATTGGTTTCCCGAAAATGCTTTTGTCAAAGATGCCGGCCAGCCCATCGTCGTGGTCAACTACACAGGGGCTTTGTTCGTAGTCGTATGCTTTTTGCAAATTGCGCATTTTGGCTTGAATGTATTGTAAGGTGTAGCATCTTCTGACTATCAGCGGCAGCCAGCAGGAAGGCCCGTGTCCGTGTTTATAGGGATTGCGGCAGCAAAAGTATATCATCCGCTTCCAATACCAGTATTTGAAGAAGTGTAGTCTTTGTTTTATGGGTGATTTTGTCATTCCGTCAAGCGGAAATACATCGATGTAGGCTCCTCCCAGATAGGGCAACTGTATGCGCTCTATAATGGTGGTGTTGGCATCTTGTATTTTTGCAAAAGGTTGAGGATAGTCCTTGTCTGTTTCGTTGCATACCATTTCCAAATTGGCCGGCAACCATTCTTTTTGATGTTCAATGAGCTTGTCATAGTCGGGGCGCGGCATGGCAATGTCCATGTCATCGTCCCATGGTATGAATCCCTTGTGGCGAACGGCGCCGAGCAGGGTTCCAGCGAAAATGTAGTATCGCAAATTGTGCTGGCGGCAGGTCTCATCGATTCCTTTTAAAATGTTGAGTACGCAATTATGCAGTGCGTTGATATCATAGTGAACCATAAATCGTATTGTGGGATGGATGATATTTTCAAATCCGGTTTCTTGTGAAGTGACGTGCCGCTTCTTCAAAATCTTCGGGGGTGTCGAGCTCGGCTGAGAAGAGGTCGCTCACGTCTGTAACGCCAAAGGTGTGACCTTGTGGTATGAGTCTTTCAAAGGCCTGCTCGTAAAATACGTTTGAGAGGTGCTCGTGTTCAATCATCTGTTCCAGCTCTTTGTAAAGAGCGGCAGTATATGCGGCCGACATCTTTTCAATGCCTACGGATTCGCCTGCTGCTTTTGCGATGGAACAGGTTTTGCTGATTTCTTGCACTCTTTGGTTACTGTCAAGGATGACTTTTATTTCTTCTTCACCCAATTTGTGGCTGTTCAGAGCCAAGGTATTGTCGTCATTGTTGTTTATCAGCCTTTTCAAAACAGTTGGGTCGAACACAATGTCGCTGTCGAGCAAAATGACATCGTTGCTTTCTGCATCGTTGCGCATCAGATAGAGCGAATAAATATTGTTGGTCGTTTCGTATAGGCTGTTGTGTACGAAATGAATGTCTAACTGTGGATATGTGTGTTCTGTGAATTGCCGTATTTGTTCTGCCAAATAGCCGGTGCAGATGGTAATGTCCCGGATTCCTGCTTCAACTAAGGCTGTAAGGGTACGTTCAAGCAGGGGGTGCCCACCAATTGGCAACAGACATTTCGGACAATTGTTTGTGAGGGGGCGCAGGCGGGTAGCCATTCCTGCGGCCGGAATCAAGGCTCTCATGTCTTGGAAAAATCGCTGTATATAAAAATATGAGTGTTTTATATGGCAGACTTTTTGGCGATGCCGGCGATAGTCTGCGCTACAATCTGATTCTGCTCCGGACGGCCCAAAGTGATGCGCATGTGGGTGTTGATATCCGGTTCATTCATGAATTTAACTTTGTAGTGCTCTTCTTTGAATGCTTCTTCTAAGGCATTCTTCAGTGCAATGGGATATTTTACCAGTATGAAGTTGGCGGCCGAGCGGTATACCTTGAATCCGGGCAATTTGTTGAGGACTTCTTCATACATCTTGCGGCTTTCGTTCATTTGTCGGGCTATGTTGCGATAGTAGTCCTCGCTTTTCAAGGCTGCAATGGCGATGTTTTCGGATATGCGGTTGTATCCTAAATACAGGTTGTTGAATTTGGCAAAGTCGCCCATGCCTTTGCTGACAAAGGCAAACCCCATTCGCAATCCGGGCAGCCCGTAAAATTTTGACATGGTGCGTGCGATGATAAGGTTAGGGTGCTTATCTATCAGGCGCTTGATGTATGAGCTGTCTTCGTTGACATATGAAGCGTAAGCCTCATCGATATAGGTTATGACGTTGTTTGGAACTTTCGAAAGCAATTGGTCCAGTTCTTCAGGCGTGAGAATGTTGCCGGTGGGGTTGTTGGGGGAAGCTATGAGCAGGATTTTTGGTTTAATCTCCTTTAAGGCTCTTTGCAAATCATCGAAGTCGTAGCTGTAAGTATCTCCGTTTTCATAAATGGAGTATTGGAAAGTTTCACCTCTGACCTCGGCTGCAACAGATTGGTAGTACCACCACGAAAATTTCGGGATGAGGATCCTATTGTTTCCATCGGGGAGTGTCAGGTAGTAGTGGGCCATTTGCTTGAGGATATACTCTCCGCCATAACCTAATAGTATCTGGCTTTCGTCAATTCCGTATCGTTCCGACAAAAAAACGGAAAGAATGCTTTTCTTTCCTTGATCGTATATTCGTGTATAGAATCCAAGTTCCTTTGGGTTAAAGTCTTTGTATGCCTGAATGACTTCAGGTGAAGGTTCAAAGTTATACTCGTTTCGATCCAAGTAATTCATTGGATGATCCATTGTTGTCGTTTTTGAAATATTGCGGTATATTTTGGAATGCAAAAGTAGCACTTTTTTTTAAGTTGTGCTAAGTACCTGCTTGTAAACATTTATAAGCTTCCTGCACAGAAGCTCATCTTTGAACTGCTCGGCATAAAGTTGTCCTTTACATGCCATTTGTTCCTGACGTTTCGGGTCGAGCAGAATGTCGCTGATGACTTGTGCCAGTTCTTCGGGCGAATCGGGGTTGACATATGCTGAATCCGGTCCTCCGGCTTCTTCTAAGCATGAACCGGTGCAGCCGATGGCTGGAACTCCCGAGCAAAGGGCTTCGAGCAGTGGTATGCCAAATCCTTCACAGCGTGATGGATATACAAAAAGTGTTGCTTGCTGGTAGATGGCAGGCAATTCGTTGAATGGAATACCCGAAAGGATGCGCATCTGATGATTGATACCGGTTGCTTTTAGGTAGCTTTCTACTTTGTCAGCATATGGAGTGCGCCGTCCTATGGCTATGACATTTGTGTCTTTCGGGAGTTTTTTAAGGGCTTGTGCCAGTAGCATCAGGTTCTTGCGTTTTTCAATGCTTCCTACATATAATATGTATCTTGATGGAAGTTGGTATTTCAATTTTACGTCTGCGAGTTGTGTTTTAGAGGTTTTTTTCCTGAATGAGGAGTCGCATCCTTGGTATACCACTGTTATTTTTTTACTGCTGATGCCGTATTGTTCTATGATTTCGTGCTTTGTAAATTCACTGACAGCAATGATATGGTCGGCCTTTTGACAGGCTTTTTTGAACTTGTAGTTATAGATGAACCTGTCAATAGCGTTGTAGCCCTGAGGAAAACGAAGAAAGAGCAAATCATGGATGGTGACGATGGTCTTGATTCCGTTTGCCTTTTTGATGTTCAATGGCAATTCGTTGCTCAAACCGTGGTAAAGGTTGACACCATCTTTCTTTAAACGATAGGTTATCCCAAACGTTCGCCAAAGGCTTGGAAAATATGACCAAAAGCCATGGGGAGGGAAAACTGTGCAGATGCGCTTTGTTCGTGGAAGCCTGTCGAGTAGTTTTGTCTTTTTGCGGTTGGGCACGTAGAGAGAGCAGATGGCCTCGCTGTCGTTCTGAGCCAAGGTCGATATCACGAAACGGCTGTAATTGCCGAGCCCTGTGCCGTTTTGAGCGGCTCTTTTTGCATCAAATCCAATTTTCATGCCTGCATCATTATATCTTTGACAGATGCTTGTCGTACAGTTTGTTGAGTAGCTTGAAAGCTTTTTCTGAAGTGCAAAGGCAACGAAGCAACGTATAACCTGTTTTCCTGATGCTCATCGGTGGAAAGAATGGAATGTGTATCTTCTTGTAAAGCTTGTAATCTCCGTGTGCTAAAGCATACTTCATGCAATTGACAGCCGACTTCTTTATAATCATTCTTGCATAGCGTTTTTTGCGTAGAGGCGGGTAGTGTGTGGCAAAGTAAAGGCGTGTATTCGAGCTGAGATAGAAGAAGTCTATTTTCTTTCTTGGATCTTTGAAGTGGCTCATCGATTCACCTAAAATCCTATGTACGGCGGTATGTGTGCGCAGCAGTCTGACATCCGATTGACGGCTTATCCAATTGAACCAGAATATATCTCCGGTGAAATAGCTGCCCATGTCTAAATGCGGAGCCTGTAGCATCAGATCCTTGCGCATCATGACGGTTACATACCAAATGGAATCTTTGCAGGCCAATGTCTCGGGATAAACGTAGCCTTCTAATTCGTGAAAGCGGAATTTGCGCTTTTCGCCTGTTGCCTCTACTATTTTGTCGAAATAGGTATATACGAGGCCTGTTTCAGGATGGAGCTCCATCAAATCAACTTGCATTTGCAGTTTCTTGTTGTTGGTCCAGTAGTCGTCGCCTTCGCAGATGGCAATGTATTTCCCCCGTGCCATGGGCAATAAGATGTCTCTTACGGCATCTGTTCCACGCGAATATAAGTTGGTAGGGTGCGTAAAGACTTTGACAAACGAAGAGTACTTTTGTGCATAATCCTTTACAATGTCAGTGGTTCCATCTGTCGAACAGTCATCATTGATAAGAATCTCGAAAGGGAAACATGTCTCTTGTGCAATGACACTGTCTAAACATTGCCGTATGTAGGCTGCATGATTGTATGTGGGGCACAAAACGGAAACCAATGGAGTTTCGTTCATGGTGATAGCAGTTAAAAGTCAGGCCGTCCTACATATTGGTCAAGCATGGGGCTGAGTCCCGTCCAGACATCTTCGACAGTAATCAGTTCCATGCGTTCTTTATAACTCATTTCAGCTTGTTTGGCGACTGGCAATCTGTCATCGGGGGAAATGCCTTGGTAGCGTTCGCTTTGTCCGGGCAGCCAAAAGTCTTTGTCTATGCCCGGAGGATAGATGGCAAATGAGGGAATTTCAAAGGCCTGGCTGATATGACGTGGGCCGCCTTCGTTGCCGAAGAAAAAACTTGAGAGTGCGCTTAGGGCACTCAATTCGCGTAGCCCCTTGGCCTCGACATTGATAAAGATGCGTGGGCTTTTGCCCAAGGTCTCGTAGTAATAGCAGGCGATGTCCTTTTCCGCTTCATTTCCATAGTTGAATATCAACTGTACATCGTAGTTGTCTAATATGCGATGCAAGACTTCTGCCATTCTGCCTTTGGGCCAGGCTTTATGTTCAATCCTTGTCGCCACGGCCGCCAAGACAATGGGCTTGTTAAAGTCAACTCCTTGTGCTGTCATGTAATTTTTGTAGTCGGCTTTTTCTTTCTCTGTGATATACAAATGGAAGTTTTCATCGCGAATAAGTTTTCCTTCCTTTTTCAGCGGTTCCATTAAATTCAGATTCGACTGCACGCGATCCATGCCTTCGGGAGTTTCCATCCGATAGTTATGAATCTTTTTGTTATACCATTTCCTGCGTCCGATGCGATAGGCCGTTGACAGCGAAAACAGAGCGAACAACAATGTTTTTGGCGTGGAGCGCATATCTATGATGACATCGAAATGGGTATGCTTCATCAGTTCCTTGACTTTCTTTGCGTAGGTAAGCCCATGGCACTCCCTTTCGTTGAACGTTATGAGGCGGTCAACATCTGGATGTCCCTGGAACAGCGGGGCGATAGCCTTATTGATGACAAAGTGGATTTTGGCATGTGGAAAACTAAGCTTAAGGCTGTGGCATAAAGCCATAGACAGAACCGAATCACCCACTCTGCGGAAACGTATGACGAGAATGTCTTGAATCATATAAGTTGATATCCTGTTAAAGAACCGGCAGTTGCCGGAATGATGTTGCAAACTTAGCGAAAAAAAGGCAATATCAAGGTATGATTTCCAGCTATTATGCTAACTTTGTTGGCAATTAAGGATAGAAGTAAGAAGATACTTGCCACAATTTATTGTCTGTGCATTAGAATATTCAAAAAGATGAAAAACGTTTTGGTTGATTTTTCCCATTATGACGATATCTGCGGATTTGGTGAAATAGCACGTAATTTTGCTCCCCGTTTGGCTGCTGCTGACGTACCTGACCTGCATTTCATTTTTGTATTGCCTCGTGAGCGTAGAGGTTTGTTCGGCGACAAAGTCGAATACATAGACCGAGACAAGAAGAAACGAATTTCGCATATTTACGACAAGCCATTGCATCTTTGGCATGCCACAGATCAGCAGTACAATTACCGTCTGTGTCGTAAAGGGATTTTGCAATTGCTTACGGTTCACGATTTGAATTTCCTTCACGAAAAATCAGGCTTGCATCGTTTGCGGCATATTTTGCAATTGCGTCATCGTGTAATGCATTCTGATTGTGTAACCACCATCTCAAGATACGTACGTGAAGAACTGCTGTCATTCATGAAAGGATACGACAAGCCGGTGCCGGTTATTTATAATGGAATTACCGATTTAAGTGCTATACAACCTTGCCGGCCTTCGTTTGTCAGGAATCCTTCAGAACCCTTTTTACTGGCATTGGGACAAGTGCGCGAAAAAAAGAATTTCCAACTTCTTGTGCCCATGATGCACTATTTACCCGGCTATCGACTTTATATATGCGGTGATGATCATTTTGATTATGCAGATAGCTTGCGAAAATTAATTTCGGAAAAAGGTGAGGGACGCGTCTCGCTTGTGGGCAAAATCTCTGATGCCGAAAAGGTATGGCTTTATTCTCATTGTGCGGCATTTATGTTTCCGTCCCGCCTTGAAGGTTTTGGAATTCCCGTCTTGGAAGCAATGCGCTTTCATTGCAAAGTGTTTTCTTCGCGATTAAGCAGCTTGCCGGAAGTGTGTGGCAGCCATGCTTTCTACTGGGATTCCTTTGAGCCCTCGAAGATGGCCGATGTCGTCAGTCAAGGGTTGGCTTCCTGGACTGCAGAAATGGGTGATGAAGCAGCTTGCTATTCCAAAACCTTTAATTACGACAAGTATACCGAATCCTACATCCGCCTGTATCGCCAGATGCTTTCAATGGATTGACTTCGGTTATAATGGCTGTTCCCAAGAGCTGCATGAGAACGTCTGTTTGTTTGGAAAACTACCGGCAAAAGACCGCAACAAACTGATGGGACCCTCAAATGTGCCTGTCTTGGCAAATGGGTATTGCCTGAATATTTGTATCTTTGCAGCCTAATTATCAATTGACGTTATTATGTTTCATTTATCTGTTTTATCGTTTTTGGCGGCAAATGCCGATAGCAGCCGTAATGCCATAGATAGTGTCCACCGGGTTGCAGGGGCAATCATTGCGGATGTTGCCACGGGACGTGGCATAGATAAGATGGAAATGTTAATAGAGAAGCTCGTTAATTGGGGCATTGTAATAGGTGGCCGTATTATAGGTGCGACGATTATATTCTTTGTGGGACGCTTTGTAATCAGGATGATTAACAAGGTCTTTGATAAAGTACTTACCCGCGACAGTATAGACCCCGGAGTTAAATCTTTCTTGAAGAGCATGATAAATGCCTTGCTGATGGTGTTGCTGATCATTGCGATAGTCAACAAACTTGGCTTTGAGACAACATCGTTTGCGGCATTGTTGGCATCCTTCGGTGTGGCTGTCGGTATGGCGTTGAGCGGTAACCTTTCAAATTTTGTTGGAGGAATGATTATCTTGATGTTCAAGCCTTACCGTGTAGGTGACCTTATTGAAGTCAATGGTGTGACGGGCTATGTCGAGGCAATTGAGATATTTCATACGATATTGAGGACATATTCAGGCGTCAATGTGTATCTTTCAAACGGTTCCATGAGCGCGGCAACCATCAAGAATTATCATAAGGAGGATCGCTTGCGTCTGGAGTTTAAGGTGGGTGTGGAATATGGCCAGGACTTCAAGCAGGCAGAAGATGTTTTGTTGAAGCTGGCCAATGAGGATGCACGCGTATTGAAAGACCCGAAACCTTATGTGGCTCTTGACGAGTTGGCTGACAGCAGCGTAAACTTGGTGATGCGGCTGTGGGTGGAAAATGCGGATTATTGGAGCACCAAATATGACATCAACAGGAAAATATATGAACGTTTCAATGAAGCGGGCATATCTTTCCCGTTCCCGCAGATAACGGTTCACAAAGGAGATCCGTCGTGACGATTTGTTATGAATGGCAAGATGAAAAGTGCTTGTTGGGATAAAGGAGATATCGATGTCGTGGTAAGTATAAACAGATGTGTATGGCGCATATATTGGCAATAAGACTTTCTGCATTGGGTGATATAGCGATGACCATTCCCGTTCTGTATTCTTTTGCAAAACGGTATCCCGAGCATGAGGTGACGTTCTTGAGCCGTAAGATGGTGAAACCCTTATTTGCTAATATGCCTGCCAATATACATTTCAAGGGGATATCGCCTGATGATTATCCCGGTGTCATGGGGCTCTACCGTCTTTTCCGTGAATTAAATGCTTCTTCGTTTGATGCTGTGGCCGATTTGCACAATGTGCTTCGCACAATGTTCTTGCGTGCGTTGTTCAAGTTGCACGGAGTTCCGACCGCATGTATTGACAAAGGCCGTCGCGAGCGGCATGAGCTGGTGCGCAGCCTTCATAAGAAGCTGGTCCCGCTCACTTCGTCTCCTGAAAGGTATGCTTTGGTTTTTGATAAGCTGGGCTACTCTTTTCCGATGAGTTTTACTTCCGTCTTCGCCGATTCGGCGGCTCCTATGACGGGGCTTTTACCCTTAACAGGGGAAAAAGGCAGTTGCCGATGGATTGGCATTGCCCCGTTTGCGGCTCACAAAGGCAAGATATATCCCCTCTCTCTTATGGACAAAGTGATTTCTCTGCTGCATGATGACGAACGCAACCGTATATTCCTTTTCGGTGCCGGCCCGCAAGAGAAAAAGCAGTGTGAGGAATGGGCGAAGCTCTACAATCGTACAACTTCTTTGGTGGGGTGTTTTGGTATGGGAGAAGAGTTGGCACTGATGAGTCATTTGGATGTGATGGTGACAATGGATTCTGCCAACATGCACCTGGCATCTTTGGTGCATACTCCGGTGGTGTCGGTGTGGGGGGCTACCCATCCCTATGCGGGTTTTTGCGGAATGCAGGCACCCGGAAGCCGCATCATACAGGCAGACCTTGCATGCAGGCCTTGTTCCATTTATGGGAACAAGAAATGCCTTAATCGCAATTATGCCTGTCTTTGGACCATTTCGCCTGAGCAGATAGTTGAAGCCGTTTATGATGTATGCAGCGGAAAGGAGGCAGCATCATGAAGAAAGTGCAGTACTATATATTATATGGTATAGTGTTCCTGTTCTCGCTGTTGCCGATGTGGCTGCACTATTGCTTTTCCGATTTGCTGTATGTCATCATATATCGCATTATAAGATACCGCAGGACGATTGTCAGGAAGAATCTTTGCAATTCGTTTCCCGAGAAGAGCAAGAAGGAGCTGCGCTACATTGAGCATCGCTTTTATGCTTTTTTCTGCGACTATATCGTTGAGAACATCAAATTGCTGACGATGCGCAAGAGCAATCTCATGAGGCGAATGACGTTTGAAGGCCTGGATGAAGTGAAGCAGTCATTCAAGGAGCACGACCTGGTTTTTATCTATCTGGGCCATTACTGCAACTGGGAATATGTGGCTTCGTTGCAATGGTGGGTACCCAAAGACATACATTGTGCTCAGCTCTATAGCAGCTTGAAGAGTTATGCCTTTGACCGTTTGTTCTATCATATTAGGAGCCGTTATGGTGGAGAGAATATCAAAAAGAACGAATCCATGAGGCACATCGTTGCTTACCGGCAAAGACATGAGAAAGCAATTATCGGGTTCATTTCCGACCAGACGCCACGTTGGATAAACATTCATAAATGGTTGGATTTCCTTCATCAGGACACTCCCGTTTTCACCGGTACGGAGCGCATTGCCAAGAAAGTCAATGCTGCTGTATATTATGGTGAGATGAGCAGAGTAAAGAGGGGATATTACAAATGTCGTTTCCGCTTGATGACGAATGATGCCAGCAGCATGAAAGATGAGCAGCTGACGACAAGTTATATGCATCTTTTAGAGCAGAGCATTCAAAGAGGGCCATACTATTGGTTGTGGACTCACAACAGGTGGAAGCGGCAACGCAGTCCTGAAGAAGCAGAAGCCAACGCACAGAAAGTATGAGCCGGAGAATTTTGACATCGGAAGCCTATCAGTGCTGTAAAGAAGAAGTGGAGTATATCATCGACCATTTTGAGAATAGCGGTACGGTGATACACAGCGGACGTAATTGCATCAAGTCTTTTCAGACTGACTTAGGGATATGGAACGTGAAGCGTTACCACAAGCCGTCTGCTTTCAACCGCATTGTATATTCGTTTCTCCGCAAGCCCAAAGGCAGAAGGGCCTTTGAGTATCCGTTGAAAGTACTGTCGGCAGGGTTTGAAACCCCTTGTCCCATAGCCTATGTCGAGGAGGATTGTATGGGCTTGATCGGCTATTCCTACTTTGTGAGTGAGCAATGTCCCTACAAGCGACGTTTCTATGAGTTTGGCAACGCCCGCGTAGAAGACATACAGGATATACTCATTGCGTTTGTCCGTTTCACTGCCGGTCTTCACGAAGCCGGCATATATCACCGTGACTATTCACCCGGGAATATACTTTTTGACAAAGTCAACGGAGCCTGGCATTTTTCCATTGTCGACATCAACCGCATGGAGTTCGGCCCTGTGAGCATCAAGAAGGGGTGCAGGAATTTTGCGCGTCTTTGGGGACAGCCCGACTTTTTCCGGTTCATAGCTCAAGAATATGCACATGCCCGTCATGCTGACGAGCGACAGTGCATAGCCGCAGTTATGCAGGCAAGGAATAAGTTTTGGAAGCCGCGTGCCCGTCAGTTTGATTTACCGTATGAATTAAATTTTTAGACTATATGAAGAAACTGTCTTTCATTTTCGTTTTAGCCTTGATGGCCTTGTCTCTTCATGCCGAAGAGGCTGCCTCATGGTTTAGGGCAAGTGCCATCTCACCTGACGGGAAGAGCATAGCCTTTTCCTATAAAGGTGATATATTTGTCGTTTCCAGCAGTGGCGGAAGAGCCGTGCGGCTTACTTCGCATGCAGCCTACGACGGCTATCCCTGCTGGTCGCCCGACGGCAAGCTGATAGCCTTTTCTTCCGACAGATATGGCAGCCTTGACGTGTTTGTCATCTCCAAAGACGGCGGAGCTCCCAAGCGTCTGACAACGCATTCGGCCAATGAAAAGGTACAATGCTTCCTCGACAACAGCCATGTGCTGTATACGTCCTATTATATGCCGACATCCGAGGATATCTTCTTTCCGGGTGATTTCGCACAGGTCTACAGTGTGGATGTCAATGCCCACAGGCCGCAATTGTTTTCAGCTTTGGCAATGGAGTCTATATCCATCAACGCAAATGGCGAGATGCTCTATCAGAACTATAAGGGATATGAAGATGAATGGCGCAAGCGTCATCGTTCCCCTATCACACGCGACCTGTATCTTTCCCAGACAAACCCTGTGAACCGCACCTACAGGCAGCTGACAACCGACAATGCAGAGAACCGCAATCCCGTGTGGGCTTCAGATGGTAAGAGCTACTACTTTCTCAGCGAAAGGAATGGTTCCATGAATGTCTACAAGGCTTCTGCGGGTGAATCCGGCAAGCAGGTCACCTTCTTTAAGGAGAACCCCGTGCGCTATCTTTCTGTTTCTCAAGACGAGACCTTGTGCTTTTCATGGGACGGTGGCTTATATACGATGCAGAAAGGCGGCAAGCCGCAGCGTGTAAACATTGACATTGTCATGGACGATACCGAGAACTTCAGGCAGCCGCAGACAGTAAGTTCGGGTGCTTCTGCCTTTGATATAACGAAAGATGAAAAGGAGATTGCCTTTATACTCAACGGAGATCTTTATACCACTGTGACGGACTACGCCACAACCAAAAGGCTGACCACGACTCCAGAAGAGGAACGTCATCCGAGCATTAGTCCCGACGGACGCACCATAGTCTATGCTTCCGAGCGTGGAGGTACGTGGAATATCTATGCCATGAAGCTCCAGGATAAGAAAGACAAGAACTTCACTTATGCCACGGATGTCAAGGAGGAGGCCCTCATTACCGGCAAAGAGCCGTTTACACATCCGAAGTTTTCACCCGATGGCAAGAAGATAGCGTTCCTTGCCAACCGTACGGAAATACGTGTCTATGACGTAAAGAGCAAGCGCATCGATGTGGCACTTCCGGCCAAGTTCAACTTCTCCTATGCCGATGGTGACATGGGCTTTGAGTGGTCTCCCGACAGCCGTTGGATTCTTACTTCCTACATGGGTGAAGGCGGTTGGAACAATATGGACATTGCCGTTGCCAGCATTGACGGCAAGAAGGTGGTCAACCTCACCAACAGTGGCTATTCCGACGAGTCTCCCGAATGGGCTTTGGGGGGCAAGGCCATTGTATGGGCTTCCGACCGTGCCGGATATCGCAGTCATGGCAGTTGGGGAGCCGAGGACGACGTATATATAATGTATCTCGACAAAGAGGCTTACGAACTGTCGAAATACAACAAGGAAGACCGTGCCCTGTATGAAGAGCGCATGAAGGCTGCCAAGGATTCTACCGACAAGTCGTCGAAGGCCGGCAAGCAGAAGTCTAAGACTGACAAGAAGAAAAAGGCCGATGGCAAGGACAAGTCAGGCGCATCCAAGGATGAGAAGTCGCCTAAGAAGGACAGCACTGAAGTGAAACCTTTGAATCTTGACTTTGATGGTTGCGAGAACAGGATAAAGCGTCTGACTGTCAATTCGTCTCATCTGGGTGGTATGTATCTCACCCCCGACGGCAAGAAGCTCTACTACATTTGCCGCTTTGAGGGTGGTTATGACCTTTGGGTGCACGATTTGGAGGACAATTCTACGAAGATTGTCTGCAAGGGTATTGGTGGAGGCCGGTTCATCCCCGACAAGAAGGGTGAAAACCTCTACTTGTGCAATGGTGGTCTCAAGAAGGTTACGCTCTCCAATGGCAGCATCAAGGACCTGCCTTTCCGTGCCGAGAAAGAGGGACAGACGGCAGAGCGCAGGGAATACCTCTACGACCATTGTGTCAACCAGATAGAGAACCGCTTCTGTGATGTCAACTATCATGGCGTTGACTTCAAGGCTTTGGCTGCCCATTATCGCAGGTTCCTGCCCTTCATCAACAACAACCGCGACTTCAGCGAAATGGTGAGTGAGCTGCTCGGTGAGCTCAATTGCTCGCACACAGGTCTGAAATATCGTGCTGCAAGAACCTGCCCGACGACTGCCGAGCTCGGGGCTTTCTTTGAAGATCATAAGGGCGACGGCCTGAAGGTGAAGGAAATCATTCAGGGAGGCCCGCTCGATATGCCCGGAAGCAAAGTCAAACCGGGAGACATCATCAGTGAAATCGACCATCAGAAGATACTGAAGGACCGGGACTATTTCCCCTTGCTTGCGGGCAAGGCCGGCAAATGGGTGCTGCTGACTGTTACGGATGCTTCGGGCAAGAACAAGACAGAGTTTCATGTGAAGCCTGTGACACCGGGCGCTATCAGCGGATTGCTCTACAAACGTTGGGTGAAGCGCAACCAGAAGTTTACCGAGGAATATTCGAAAGGTAAGATAGGTTATGTTCACATCGAAGCCATGAACAGCAACAGTTTCCGTGAGGTCTATTCGCAGATTCTCGGCAAATACCGCAACTGCGAGGCTCTTGTGGTTGACGAACGCCATAATGGCGGAGGCTGGCTCCATGGCGATCTGGCCATTCTGTTGAGTGGCAAGCAGTTTCAGACCTATACTTCGCGCGGCCAGTATCTGGGCGTTGATCCTTTTACGCGTTGGAACCGTGCTTCGTGTGTCCTGGTGTGTGAGAACTGCTACTCCAATGCCAACGGTTTCCCGTCCATGTATAAGGCCCTGGGACTGGGCAAGCTGGTGGGCACACCCATGGCAGGCACGATGACTGCCGTGTGGTGGGAGAGCCTGGATGATGGCAGCCTGATACTCGGACTGCCTGAGGTGAACTGTTTGGATATGGAGGGTAAGCCGATAGAAAACCTGCAGCTCGACCCCGACATCCCTGTTGACAACACTCCCGAGCAAATGCTTTCGGGCGACGACAGGCAGCTGAAGCGTGCCATCGATCTGATGCTTCAAGGTAAATGATAACCAACATAAAACATACAAGTATGATGATGACAAAAACTCTTTCTTTAAGGCTTTTCGGCCTGCTGCTGCTCTTTGCAGCCGGTGCCGTGAGTACGGATGCCAAGAAATTCCGCATCATGTCGTTTAATATCCGTTTGTTGACAACTGCCGATGGCGATAATATCTGGACCAATCGCAGTGATGCGGTGTGCAAGTTCATAGGCAAGACGGCTCCCGATGTGTTTGGTGTGCAGGAAGCCACCAAGGTTCAGATGGACGATTTGTCAAAGAATCTGCCCGACTATGCCTATGTGGGCGTGGGACGCGACGACGGCAAGGAAGCCGGCGAATACAGTCCCGTGTTCTATCGCAAGGACAAGTTCAAGCTCATCAAGAGCGGTACTTTTTGGTTGAGTGAGACACCTGACAAGCCCTCACTCGGCTGGGATGCAGCTTGCCGCCGTGTATGCTCGTGGACCTTGTTACAGAATGTGAAGACCGGAAACAGCTTTGTCTATGCCAACACTCACCTTGATCATGTGGGCGAAAAAGCCCGTGTCAACGGTGCGATGCTTATAAAGGAAAGGCTCAGCCGTATTGCCAACAACCTGCCGATGCTCATAACCGGCGATTTCAATGTTACCAGCTCTTCGCCGGCTTATTCAACCATGCTCAACCGCATCTTTGCCCTTCAGGATGCTTACAAGAATGCCAAGAAACGCAAAGGGCTGAAATCCTCGTTCAACAACTGGGGCAAAATTGCCGACGACAAGGGGAACATCATTGACTTTGTCTTTGCATCGCCCTTCCTGAAAGCCAAGAAAGCCTGTCTGCACGACGGCAATTTGGGCAACGGACACTACCTCTCCGATCACAACGCCCTTTACGTTGACTTCGACGGAAAGGAGCTTTAATCCCTTGATGCCTGTGGCAGGACGGCACGTTTGTGTGCTGCCTGCCGCAGGTCTTGTTTTCATCCTGCCATGATTTTCTACTTTTCGGGAACCGGAAACAGCCGCCATGTGGCCCGTCGCATAGCACAGGCAACCGGCGAAAGAGACATCTCCATTGTTCGCTGCCTGCACGAGGGGACATTCGCGTTCAGGCTTTCCCGCAACGAAAGAGTAGGGCTTGTGGCTCCCGTCTACTTTTGGGGACTTCCACAAATAGTCATCGACTTCATGTCAAGACTCACCTTGCCCGATGCCGCCGGCCATTATATATACACAGTTGCCACCTATGGCACCTCCACAGGCGGCTTCACTCACATGGCGCGCAGCCTCTTTGCACGGAAAAGTTGGCCGCTCCGTGCCACCTACAGTGTACGCATGGTAGATGTATGGACGCCGCTTTTCGACGTCAGCAATCAGGAAAAGTGCCTGAAGATAACGCAGAACGCAGAGCCGCAGATAGACACAGCGATACATGGGATATGCAGGAATGCCAGTGGCAACTTTGCCTCACGGAGCCTTCCGTGGTGGCTGGCACGCTGGCAATATGCCCTCTATGACAGGCGGCGGAGCACCCGCTATTTCAAGGTGAACAGCCGGTGCACGGGCTGCGGGCTCTGTGCAAGGCTCTGCCCAACAGGCTCGATAAGCATCAATGACAGCCGTCCCGAATGGACAAAGCCCCGATGCACGCTCTGCCTCTCCTGCCTGCACCATTGTCCGATGTCGGCCATCGAAAACGGAAAAGCCTCACACCGTCACGGCCGGTTCCTGCATCCCGACGAAGGGCAGAGCCACGGCTGACAAGCCTCTCCCAAAGCCCTCGGGTTGCAATGTGGCTGATTGCAACGTGTTTCATGTACAGGAAACAACGTGTTTCATGTAGGGGAAACAGAGTGTTTCATGTACAGAGAACAATGTGTTTCATGTACAGGAAACACGCTGCAATCAGCCACATCGTAACCTCTGATATGTACAGATGTAAAACAGAATGCCGCACACCTCAGACCGGCATGCCTCCGAACCACCGGCGGCAATCGGCAGAGACAAAGTAGCGATTTCCTTAAATTTTTTGCCTTAATATTTGGAGAAAAGAAAGAAAATCACTACTTTTGCAAACGTTAGAGGAGTGAGAGGCCCGGAAGAGCTTCTCATTTTTTAATACACAACGACGATATGATAGACATAAAGACTTTAAAGGACATTGTCAACGACTGGCTGAAAGACAAGGACTATTTCCTGACCGACCTGTCAATCAGCCCGGACGACAAGATTGTTGTGGAAATTGACCACAAAGAAGGTGTATGGATCGACGACTGCGTTGACCTGAGCAAGTATATCGAATCCCGCCTTGACAGTGATGCAGACAACTATGAGCTTGAGGTGGGAAGTGCCGGAATAGGACAACCGTTCAAGGTGCTTCAACAGTACATCAACCACATAGGCGACGAAGTGGAGATAGTCACCCGTGAGGGCGAAAAGCTGAAAGGCACCCTCAAAGCCGCCGATGAGCACCACTTTACGGCCGGCATCAAAAAGAAAATAAAGCCCGAAGGAGCCAAACGCCCCAAGATGGTGGAAGAAGATGTGACCTATGCCTACGACGACGTCAAAAGTGTGAAATACCTCATATCGTTCAAATAACAGGTGCCTGTGCGGCAGCCTCGGGCTGCAAAAGCGGCAGGACACCCCTCAGCATGCAATAACCAAAATAAAACATAATGGCTACAAAGAAAGAAAATACAGTGAGCCTCATAGACACCTTTGCCGAGTTCAAGGAAACAAAGAACATCGACAGAGCCACCCTTGTAGGAGTAATCGAAGAAAGCTTCCGCAGTGTGCTGGCAAAAATGTTCGGCTCGGACGAGAATCTTGACATCATCGTTAACCCCGACAAAGGCGACTGCGAAATACACAGAAACCGCGTTGTGGTGGCCGATGGGCAGGTGACCGACCTCAACAAGGAAATCAGTCTGAGCGATGCCCGCAAGATCGATGCCGACTATGAAGTGGGTGAAGACGTGAGCGAATCCATAGACTTCATGAAGTTCGGTCGCAGAGCCATCCTCACACTCCGCCAGACCTTGGCCGGCAAAGTGCTGGAACTGGAGCACGACTCCCTATACAACAAATACAAGGATCGTATAGGCGAAGTGGTCTCGGGCGAGGTATATCAGGTGTGGAAAAACGAGATTTTGCTCCAGGATGAAGAACACAACGACTTGCTCCTTCCCAAATCGGAACAGATACCCGGCGACTTCTACCGCAAAGGTGAAATAGTGCGCGCCGTCATCAATAAGGTGGAAAACATCAACAATATCCCTAAAATCTACCTCAGCCGCACCTCACCGATGTTCCTGCAACGGCTGCTCGAAGCCGAAGTGCCCGAGATAAACGACGGTCTGATCACCGTCAAAGGCATTGCACGCATACCGGGAGAAAGAGCCAAGATAGCCGTGGAAAGCTATGACGACCGTATAGACCCCGTAGGAGCCTGCGTAGGAGTGAAAGGCCGGCGCATACACGGCATAGTGCGCGAACTGCGCAATGAAAACATCGATATGGTCAACTATACCAGCAACCCCTCGCTCTATGTGCAGCGCGCCCTCAGTCCCGCGAAAATCTCGGATATATACCTCGACGAAGCCAACCACAAGGCCGAAGTCTACCTGCAACCCGAAGAAGTGTCACTGGCCATAGGCAAGGGAGGACTCAACATCAAACTGGCTAGCATGCTCACCGGCTATACCATCGACGTATATCGCGAATCGGAAGAAAACAACGAGGAAGACGACATCTACCTCTACGAATTCTCAGACGAAATAGACCAATGGGTCATCGACGCATTCAAGCACGCCGGCATGGAAACAGCGCGCGAAGTGCTCTCGCATAGCCGCGAAGAACTCATCCAGGCCACCGACCTCGAAGAAAGCACCATCGATGAAGTGCTCAAAATATTAAACGAAGAATTTGAGAAAGAATAGTATATGGGAGTCAGACTGAACAAGGTTTTAAAAGAATTCAACGTCGGGTTGCAAACCGTCATTGACTATCTGGACAAGAAAGGCATCACCATCAAAAACGATATGAATGCCAAACTCACAGACGAGCAATACCAGATAGTAAAAGACGAGTTCGGTTCGGACAAACGCCTGCGCAACGAGGCCAACATCCTTATATCGCAACGCCACACCGAAAAAACCAAGGAAAAGAAAACACACGCAGCGAAAAAAGTCGTCGAAGAAATCAAGACCGAAATCCCCGAACAGGCTGTGCCCCAATTCAAACCCGTGGGGAAAATAGACCTCGATAGCATCGGCAAACCCGCACCGGCCAAAGAACCTGAAGCACAAAAAGAGGCTCCCAAGCCCGAAAAAAAAGAAACAACAACTGAAATACCACCTGTGAAACAGGAACACAAAACAACACCGGAGACTGCTGTCACCCCGAAAACGGCCCCGCAACAGGCAGCCGCAAAACAACAGCCACACGCAGCTCCCGAAAAGACTCAGGCTGCAAAAACCGAAACCACACAGCCGAAAGAACAGAAAGAAACAGACAAAAAGCCTGAAAAACAGACAAAAGAAACTCCTGCCACACAACCCGCACCGGCCGAAAAGCAACCTGCGGCAGTGGCACCGGCCAAAAAAGAAGAAACACCCTCACCGGCCAAACCTTCCGACAGAATAGGAACGGTGCAGGACGGCGTGTTCCATCTCAACAACAAACCAACCATCACAGGTCCCAAAGTGCTGGGAACAATCGACCTGTCAACCATCAACGAAAACACGCGCCCACGCAAGAAAACCAAAGAAGAAAAGAAAAAGGAGCGCGAAGAAAAGCTGAAGCAGCAACACGCCGGCAATGCCGCCGCACAACCTGCAGGAAACGCGCAAAAGAAAAAACGCAAACGCATATCCGGAAGCAAGGTCGACATCTCGGCCGAAGCCAGAAAGTCGGAGCAGGGAAGAGGCGACAACCAGCCGAGAAACAACCAGCACAACAACTTCCAAAACACAAAAGGGAAAAACAAAAAACAGACATCTGTATTCAAGCCGCAGGTGTCCGACGAAGACGTAGCCAAAGAAGTGAAGAAAACCCTGGCGCGACTCACCAGCAAAAAGAACTTCAGCAACAGTGCCAAATACCGTCGTGAAAAGCGCGACCAGGTAAGAGCTGCCAACGAAGAACGGCTGAACGAAGAAAGCAAAGAGAGCAAAATACTCAAGCTTACCGAGTTTGTGACAGCCAACGAACTGGCTACAATGATGAACGTTCCCGTCACACAAGTAATATCGACATGTATGAGCATCGGCATGATGATCAGCATCAACCAGCGCATGGATGCAGAGACCATCAACCTCGTTGCCGAAGAGTTCGGATTCAAAACCGAATATGTAAGCGCATCAGTCTCTGAAGCCGTACACGAAGAAGAAGACAATGAAGACGACCTGCAACCGCGCGATCCCATCGTAACCATCATGGGTCACGTAGACCATGGCAAGACATCGTTGCTCGACTATATCCGCAACTCCAATGTCATTGCCGGTGAGGCCGGAGGCATCACCCAGCACATCGGAGCCTACAATGTGACACTCGAAAACGGACGACACATCACCTTCCTTGACACACCCGGACACGAAGCATTCACAGCCATGCGTGCACGCGGAGCACAGGTGACTGACATTGCCATCATCATTATTGCCGCAGACGACGATGTGATGCCGCAGACCAAAGAGGCCATCAACCACGCAATGGCAGCCAACGTGCCTATAGTCTTTGCCATCAACAAAGTGGACAAGCCGGCTGCAAACCCTGACAAAATCAAGGAAACTCTGGCAAGTATGAACTTCCTGGTCGAGGAATGGGGAGGCAAGTATCAAAGCCAGGATATCTCGGCCAAGAAAGGAACGGGGGTCAACGAACTGTTGGAAAAAGTGCTGCTCGAGGCAGACATGCTCGAGCTGAAAGCCAATCCTAACCGTAACGCCACAGGTACCATCATCGAATCATCCCTTGACAAAGGCCGCGGCTATGTGGCAACGATACTGGTGAGCAACGGCACCCTGCACATAGGTGACAATGTCATTGCAGGCACATGCTTCGGACGTGTGAAAGACCTGAGCGACGAACGCGGAAAACATATCGATTCCGTGGGGCCGGCCCATGCCGCAACGCTCCTGGGCTTTAACGGAGCTCCGCAGGCCGGTGACACATTCCACGTGATGGCAACCGAACAGGAAGTGCGCGACATTGCCAACAAACGACTGCAGCTTCAGCGCGAACAGAGCCTGCGTACCAACAGACGTCCCACTCTGGAAGACATTGGCAACCGCATTGCCATAGGTGGTTTCCAGGAACTTAATATAATAGTCAAAGGCGACGTTGACGGTTCTGTCGAGGCCCTTAGTGACGCACTCATCAAGTTGTCTACAAAGAAGATTGCAGTCAATGTCATCCACAAGGCAGTGGGACAAATCACGGAAAGCGATGTCTCCTTGGCGGCAGCGTCACAGGCAATCATTATAGGTTTCCAGGTGAGACCCAGTGCACAGGCACGCAAAGAAGCCGAACAGGAAGGCATAGACATCAGACTATATTCCATCATTTATGACGCCATCCATGACGTGAAGACTGCCATGGAAGGCATGCTGAAGCCCATCATCAAGGAAGAACAGACGGCAACGCTGGAAGTGCGCCAGGTTTACCACATCAGTAAAGTGGGAACTGTGGCAGGTGCATTCGTAACAGACGGCAAGGTGCATCGTTCAGACAAGGCACGCCTTATACGCGATGGCATTGTCAGGTTTACCGGCGAAATCAATGCCTTGAAGCGATTCAAAGACGATGTTAAAGAAGTGGCTTCCAACTTTGAGTGCGGCATCAGCCTGACCAACTGCAATGACATCCTTGAAGGAGATACCATAGAAACATTCCACGAGATAGAAATCAAACAAAAGCTGTAGCCACAAATGGAAACGATAGATTTGGCTATCATCCTTTTAGTGCTTTGGTCTGTTTATCATGGATGGAAACAAGGTTTCTTCAAGGAACTTGTTTCCATGGCAGGCTTCTTTGTGGGACTGTTCATCGCTTTCAGGCTCTATAGCTCCTTTGGCGGCTATCTCATGCCCGACCTGTCTTCGGGCTCTGTCATCGGTGACTATTTGTGCAAGGCTTTGGCTTTCGTCTTGATATGGATAATAGTACCTATATTGATGGGAGTTGCGGCCAACGTACTCACAAAATCCCTTCAAGGCCTGCATCTGGGCAGACTCAATGCCATCTGCGGCTCTGCCGTCAGTATGGTAAAATACTTGGTGCTGATGAGCTTCGTCTTTAATGCCATGGACTTCATCGGCATTATGAATGCCGACAAAAAGTCGGCATCCATATTCTATGAACCCGTGGCATCTGTCGTGCAAAGAGCATTTGCGGGCAAGGAGCATCCCAGGCCCTCACATTCGCACGACGAAGAGAAAACATCGGATACCATTTGGATAGACATGCATCATCCCAAAAAATGAACAGCGAAAACGATATAGTCAGAGACATAACGGAAAAGAAGTATGAATACGGCTTCACGACCGACGTGGATACGGATGTCATACCCAAAGGCCTGAACGAAGACATCGTGAGGCTCATCTCCCAAAAGAAGAACGAGCCCGAATGGCTTTTGCAATTCAGACTGAATGCCTTCCGATATTGGCAAACCCTGGAACAGCCCCATTGGGGTCACGTTTCTTTGCCTGAGATAGACTATCAGGCCATTTCCTACTATGCTGCCCCGCGCACGAAAAAAGCCGGTGCCCCTAAAGAGATTGACCCGGAATTGGAAAAGACATTCGACAAATTGGGCATACCTTTGCAGGAACGCCTGTCGTTGAGCGGCGTAGCCGTGGATGCAGTCATGGACTCCGTATCCGTCAAGACTACTTTCAAGGAGCACCTGGCCGAACGGGGCATCATCTTTTGCTCTATTTCCGAAGCCGTAAACAATTATCCCGAATTGGTACGTCAATACTTGGGAACGGTTGTGCCCTATCGCGACAACTTCTATGCCGCACTCAACAGCGCAGTCTTCAGCGACGGTTCGTTTGTCTATATACCCAAGAATGTGCGTTGTCCCATGGAGCTTTCCACCTATTTCCGTATAAATGCCGTCAACACAGGGCAGTTTGAACGCACCCTCATCGTTTGCGACGAAGGTGCATACGTCAGCTATCTCGAAGGCTGCACAGCCCCCATGCGCGACGAAAACCAACTCCATGCAGCCATTGTGGAAATTGTTGTCAACAAGGATGCAGAGGTGAAATATTCAACCGTGCAAAACTGGTATCCGGGTGATGAACACGGACGCGGAGGAGTGTACAACCTCGTTACAAAGCGAGGCCACTTGCGTGGTGACAACAGCAAACTGTCGTGGACGCAGGTGGAAACCGGGTCGGCCATTACATGGAAATATCCCAGCTGCATATTGTCCGGTGACAATTCACAGGCAGAGTTCTATAGTGTGGCCGTAACCAACCATTACCAGCAGGCCGACACAGGAACAAAGATGATTCACATCGGCAAAAACACGCGCAGCACCATAGTCAGCAAGGGCATCAGCAGCGGCCACAGCCAGAACTCATATAGAGGCCTGGTCAAGATGGGACCAAAGGCCGCCAACTCGCGCAACTACAGTTCGTGCGACTCGCTCCTGTTGTCAGACACAAGCGGTGCCCACACCTTTCCATATATCGACGTAAACAACGACACTTCCATTGTGGAGCACGAAGCCACAACTTCAAAGATTTCCGAAGAGCAGCTCTTCTACTGCAACCAGCGGGGCATCCCGCCCGAAGATGCCGTGGGGCTCATCGTCAACGGCTATGCCAAACAAGTGTTGAACAAACTTCCCATGGAGTTTGCCGTAGAAGCACAAAAGCTGTTGTCAGTTTCGCTCGAAGGCTCGGTGGGATAACAAAAAAATGACCGCAATCATGCGCTCATACGCATCATCGCGGTCATTCTTTTAAAGTATCTCTATTGCTTCTTCTCTGTTATTCAATATTGATTCCAAACGACGACTTGGCTTTGTCTTCCTCGGTAACCTTTGGAAGCGTCACAGTCAACAAACCGTTTTCCATCTTGGCACTGATATTTTCCTTGCGGATATTGTCAGGCAGGCTGATGGCCTGTTGGAATTTGGAATAGCTGAACTCACGCCTCCAATAGCGCACGTTCTTCTTCTCCTCCTTCTTGTTCTCGTCCTTGGCCTCATGTTTCTTCTCCATGCTGATAACAAGGTTGTTGTCCTCGTCAACACTGATTTTGAAGTCATCCTTTACCATTCCGGGAGCAGCAAGCTCAATCTTGTAGTTCTTGTCATTCTCAATCACATTGATGGCAGGAGCCGTAGCCTTGGCGGGCACCATCCAATCGTTGTTAAAGAAATCATTGAATACATCCGGTAACCAAGTCTGGTTGTTTCTACTTACTGGCATCATAATTATATCCTCCATTTTTGTTTTATGTTCTATTTTTGTTCTTTGAACACCGCTCTTGCGAACGTCGTTCGCTTATACAATGGCAAGTCGTGTGCCAGCACCCGAAATGGAAGAATTTTGTGCTCTCAGACCATAGACATGAGACTTTTTGACATGTAAAACGCCAAAATGTCTTCTCTACGTAAAAATCATTTCAATATGAGTGATGCTAATCCTCTCTTGTGCATAGGTCATTCCTTGATGCAGCGCACCGGACGCGCCATGGTCTGTGCGCCGATAAAATGGTATGTGTAGGTCTTCGCATCCTCTCTGATGCACAATGAGAGACCATGATAGGTATTTGTGTGAGCCCCATAGCAACTCCAATAATAAACACCGCCCATGGCCCAAAGGCCGCCCTGTGATTGTCCCTCTAAGTTATCACGATCTACTCGCTGCCCTGTTGCTATGAGTGTTAGAGGACTTCCTTGCTTGTCTCGTTTTGGATAGACTTTATAAGTGTAGCTGCTCGTGGTCTCACCATTCAACTTAGAATCATTGCCATTAACAAATACTGCGAATGCCCTTGGTACGGGAACTTTAAATCCGCGAGGCGATGGATCATAAACTGTCTTTGTGGAGCTCTGAGAATCTTTATCAGAGTAGTTGCCACTATTCCATAGGTTATAATATTGGGGAGAATTAAGCCAGCGGGTGTTTTCACCTTTTCCATCATGACTTACATAATATACATTCGGGTTTTGGATGGCTTCGCCTAATGAAACCTGCTTTACTTCGTATTTGTATCCGTAACCATTCTGCCACGTCTCGTGTGGGCGATAGTCTTCACTACCGATTTCTTTTCTGTTTTTCAATGCCACAATGGGGTCTTTGCGTCCCCACTGGTAATAGGTCGAGCCGCCGTCTTTGTAGTCGAGAGTGTCTCCTTGCTGCACAACATTAAG
>DJPH01000041.1:0-2709 GCA_002439755.1 Prevotellaceae bacterium UBA6417
ACAAAACAATTCTATAACTTTGCTCTCGGTGATCATAGCGATTATTGTTCAATTTCTTTGTTTTCGTAACTATAAAGATACAACAATTTTCGCTAATCACCAAAATTACAGACGATTATATTTCGTCGAACTCACGTTAACCATAAGTATTGTCCTTAATAAATCGTGCTTCATGAATTGATTTCTTTTATTGTTTCTGCAAAACTTCATTCTCCCATAGTTCTTGTAAACACGAGCGAGGAGAGTTGCCATGCGCCGTTGTTCCTCACATACACCTCTGTAACGATAAACGGGTAACGGACTGCATTTCCTCCCACCTCTGAGTTCAAATGGATGCGGCTGTACACTGTGGCAATGCCCGGAGCGAACTTCACCTCCTGACTATGGATTTCGGCTTTCTTATACCAGATGCTGCCGCTCTTGATGGTCCGAAGTTCGGTCTCTTTGCCCCAATAGCCTCCCATGTGAACAAATTGGGCACTTTCATGGAAGAGCCCGGCCAGCTCATCCACATTCTTTTCTGACATCCATTGCCATTTCTTGTTGGACAGGTCAATCATTTCCTTCTCCAACTGCTTCAGATTCACTGATGCGGTTTCCGATGAAACATTCTTTGTGCTATTGCCCTTGTTCAACTCGTCGTTCATCCTCTTCTGCCATTCGTCATTGTTGGTGGCATCGGGCAACGGCCTGCTGCAGAAACGGCGTGTCGCTTCAAGGTTGAATGGATAAAAACGCTTCTCTTTGTTGAGTGCCCGCATCTGTTTCATTTCCTTGTCGGAAAGGCGCAAATTCTTTACGGCATTGATATTCTCCTGAATGTAATCGTGGTTCGTGGCACCCGGAATGGCCGAATGCCCCTCCTGAATGTGCCAGCGGATAATGACCTGGGCGGGAGTGCAGTTGTGAGTTTCGGCAATTTTCTTGATGACCGGATCTTGAAACAAGGCTCCACGCGAGGCCGCACCACCCAACGGGTACCAGCATTCCAACACCAAGCCACGTTTCCCGGCCAAGGTCTTCTCTTCAAGCCGCTGGGCATAAGGATGGCATTCCATCTGCATGACGGCGGGCTTGATCTTCGTGCTGTCGACACACCAGCGATAGATATCCTCTGCGCCCTTAACCTCAAAATTGGAGAGCCCGAGCGTGCGTACTTTGCCTTGCTTTACAGCATTCTCCAAGTTAGCCCATCCGCCCCTCACATCGCCCACGGGTTGGTGGAGATAGACCAGGTCGATATAGTCCAGGTGCAGACGTTGTAGCATCTTGTCGATGGCTGTCGGGTCGGCATATTCAGAAGGCCACAGTTTGGACGTAACCCATATCTCCTTTCGTTTTACGCCGCTCTCCTTGATGAATTCATTGACCGCTTCGCCCACTCCCTGCTCATCCATATAGGCATGGGCTGTGGCGATGTGTCGGTAGCCCATGCGCAGGGCGGTGAGCACCGCATCCTTGCAGGTGGTATTGTCAGGCACATTGAATGTTCCCAACCCGAATCGTGGCATCCACGCTCCATTGTTGAGCTGCACGTAAGAGATGCCGTTCACTTCTTTCTCGACTGTATGGATTGTCGTTGCAGCCATAATCAATCCGATAACACAGGAAAAGAATCTTGATGCTTTCATGTTCTTTTAAAATACAATAGTGGTTTATGATTTCTCGCCCGGTTTCCAAGCTTTGCTCTTCTTCGTTATCGTTGATGCATTGTGATACATGGAATTATCATTGCAAAATTAGAAACGGGAATGTCTGTTGCTGTTATCTTTAATTCGGATGCTGTTTCACATTTTGCGGAAAAGGCGGAAGACAATAGATATGCCTTACTGCGCTCGGACGTGATGTGTACTAATTGTTCATGCTTATTCCGAACTACTTCTCGGACTAAGTTGCTTTGTTCTTATCAATAGCTGCTTTTTCTTGATAAAATTGGAAGGGCGCAAAGGAAATTTGCAAACCGGCAAGGAACAATTGCAAAAGGATGCGGAAAAATTGCAGAATCAAGTCTTGGTTACTTAAAACCAAGACTTGATTACAAAGAACCAGGACTTGGTTTTTATCGACCGAGACTTGGTTTTACAAATTCAACAAACATTTCCGCAATTTTCAACGACGAAACGCGAATAAAGTCAGACCTTCCGGCAATTTCGGCAAATGCATCGTGCGATGGTATAGACTTTCTTTATGCCGCAGGAATTACGTTTTATTGCAAAAGCGGGAGCAAACACGGAAATTGTGTAATGTCTATTTTTACTTTAAGGAAAAACTTATATCTTTGCGACAGAATAGTATACTAACCGATAAATACGAAAAGAATAATGAAAAATTGCAAGTTAAATGCAATACTCCTAATGGCAGTATTACTTAGCAACGTTCCTGCATTTGCGTACGGTTTATGGCTGAATGATGTGGAATACACTCTTTACGATTGGTCTGGAACAGCGAAAGTAAATGTTGCAAGCAAAGATATTAATACCATCGTCATCCCCGGAAAGATAACTTATAACGGAAAGGACTATACCGTTACGAGCATAGGAAGCCGCGCTTTCTATGGTTGCCGCAGCCTTACCTCCATCGTCATTCCGAATTCTGTTACGAGCATAGAGAACGGAGCATTCGAAGATTGCAGCAGCCTGGCCTCCGTTACCATCCCAAACTTCGTTACGAGCATAGGAGAATGGGTTTTCGAAGGTTGCAGCAGCCTGA
>DJPH01000041.1:2772-2951 GCA_002439755.1 Prevotellaceae bacterium UBA6417
CGAGTATAGGAAGAGGTGCTTTCTATGGTTGCAGCAGCCTGGCCTCTGTTACCATTCCCAATTCCGTTACGAGTATAGGGGACGACACTTTCTGTGGTTGCAGCAGCCTGGCCTCTGTTACCATTCCCAATTCCGTTACGAGTATAGGAAAATGGGCTTTCGAAGGTTGCAGCAGCCTG
>DJPH01000041.1:2985-59792 GCA_002439755.1 Prevotellaceae bacterium UBA6417
CGAGTATAGGAAGAGGTGCTTTCAGTGGCTGTAGCAGCCTGACCTCCGTTATCATTCCCAACTCCGTTACAAGCATAGGAGGAAGAGCTTTCCAGTGTTGCTATAGCTTAGCCTCCATTGCTATTCCCAACTCCGTTACAAGCATAGGGGACTACGCTTTCCATAGTTGCAGTAGCCTTACTTCCATTGTTATCCCGAATTTCGTTACGAGCATAGAGGAATACGCTTTCGATGGTTGCAGTAGCCTTGCCTCCGTCACCATCCCCAATTCCGTTACAACCATAGAAAACAGTGCTTTCAGTGGCTGCACCAGCCTGCCCCATGTCACCATTCCCAACTCCGTCACAAGCATATGGGACTACGCTTTCGAAGGTTGCAGCGGCCTGACCTCCGTCACCATTCCCAATTCCGTTACAAGCATAGGAAGAGGTGCTTTCAAAAATTGCGCAAGACTTCTCGCATACCAATATAAAGCAGATGGAACAGCCACTCTACTCTGTCTAGGGGATAAGACTGCTGAAATTTCCGGCAATGAAACGTATACTATTCCGGGGGAAAAAACACATGAGGGAAAAGAATATGTAGTCACACGCATAGGGAGCCATGCTTTCAGCAGTTGCGGCCTGACTTCTGTTACCATCCCCAACACCGTTACAAACATAGAAGGCTGCGCTTTCGATGGTTGCAGTAGCCTTGCCTCCATTGCTATTCCCAACTCTGTTACAACAATAGAAAGCAATACTTTTAGTGGCTGCACCAGCCTGACCCATGTCACCATTCCCAACTCCGTCACAAGCATATGGGGCTGCGCTTTCGAAGGTTGCAGCAGCCTGGCCTCCGTCACCATTCCCAATTCCGTTACATGCATAGGAAGCTATACTTTCAGGTGGTGTACCAGCTTGACGTCCATTATAATCCCCAACTCTATTAAGTCCATAGAGCCTGGAGCCTTCATGGGTTGCAGCAGTCTGGCCTCCGTTACCATCCCCAACTCTGTTACGAACTTAGGGGAAAGTGCTTTTCGAGATTGTAAGAACCTCAAAAAAATAATAATCATGGCCGTAATACCGCCTAAAATTGATAGGTATGTTTTTGATGGTGTCAACAAGCGCGAGTGTACACTTTATGTTCCCGAAGAGAGCCTCGAAGCCTACAAGTCAGCTCCACAGTGGAAAGATTTCTTTAATATCGAGACGAGCATAAAGGGTACACTAAAATCTGTTTCTGCCACAGAAGAGGAGCGCTACACCATAGGCGGCACGCGCATTGCATCACCGCAGAAGGGCATCAACATCATTAGAATGAGCGACGGTACAGTGAAGAAAGTACTCGTGAAATAAATCCAAATCGGTCATCAGAACGTGATACTTTTTTGATTATGCAATTCTGTCAGCGGTGCAATCATCGTGCTGCTTACAATTCTTCTATTACGATTCCGCCGTTAGGCTGTATCGTCACATTGAAAGAGCCGTCTTTCTTCACATTGGCTTTGTTCATAACGGGGGTGAGGAATGTCTCGCCCTTGCGCAGACTGTTGTCGGTGTAGTATTTGACAGCCTTACCCGAAATCATGTCGAGATTGAGTCTCAGCTTTAGAGGTTTGTCTGTAGCGTTCAGTCCTCCTACGTACCAGCGTCCGTTGTGCTTGCGGGCTATTACGACATACTTGGCAGGATAGCCGTCGATGAATTTGGTGTCTTCCCATGTCGTGGGAATGTTGCGCAGAAAGTCGAGAACGTGCGAATCGAGTTCTTCTGTGTTGTTGGGCTGCATGGCTATGCAGTTGACGCTGCACTGATTGGTGATGGCTGTTGCCATCTCAAACGTGTCAGACGTGTAGCGGCGGTGACGGCTCTTGTTGTCACGGCTCATGAATCGGTTCATCATCACTCCTCCCCAGTCGAAACTGCCCACTGCGTTGCGCGTGAAGGGGTATGTCGTGAGCACTTGGGCTTCGTCTTTTGCAAAATTGTTGTCGAAGTAAACGTTTTCGGAGGCCAGAGCCGCCTCGCTGCCTGCATAGTTGGGATACATGCGTTCCCATCCGCGCTGCAGCGTGCAGCCGTGGAATATCACCTGCAGACCGTAGTCGTTGGCATCGCTGAGTATCTGTTCGTAGAGCTTGATGGTTTCCTGCTTGTCGCCGGCGAAGAAGTCTGCCTTTATGCCCTTCACGCCTATGCGCTGCATCCATGCCATGTCTTTCTTGCGCTTTACGGGGTTGTTAATCACTCCTCGCGGCCCCTGCGGAGCATCGTTCCATGAGCCGTTGGAGTTATACCACAGCATCAGGCCCACGCCTTTGCTTTTGGCATAGGCTGCAAGTTTTTCAATCTTGTCGTAACCTATCTGTGTGTCCCACAGTGCGTCTACAAGACAATATTCATAGCCCATCTTCGCTGCCAGGTCGATGAACTGTAATTGGTCGTCGTATACCGTGGCGCTGTCCTGCCAGATGAGCCAGCTCCATGTGTAACGTCCTGGCTTATAGTCGTACCGGGCATCGTAGAGTGGCTTTACCACATCGGTGAAGACGGTAGTCTCGACAATCGGTTTGAGTGTTTTTCCTGCTGTGATAGTGCGCCAGGGGGTAGAACCCGGAAGGGCTATCTGTGCCCATTCGCTTCCGAAGCCGTTGTTTTCGCCTTTCTGCGGATATTCTACGGTGTAGCCGGTGTCGCTCTTCCATTCGCCCAGCCTTGCGCCGCAGTAGTCGCCGGAGAGGCCGGTCTCGCTCACCAGCACCCATCCGTTGCTGCCTATATGGAACAGAGCCGGGAAGGTGTAGCCCACACCGCCCGGCGAATGCTTGTCGAGCGGAGCGTCGAGGGTGTATCTCTCTTCATATGCAGGCTTTGTCCTCTCCCATCCGGCCATGGGCAGGGCTTGGGGAGTGAGGAAGGTGGTGGTGTGAGAAGGAAATTTGAAGGCTGTGGCCTCGCTGTAGACAACGGCACATTTGGGATTGCCCTTTTTCGGGCTCTGAAGCGTGTAGCGGAAAGCTATGTCGTTGTCTGACACGCTGAAGTCGACAACCATGGCGTTGCCTTGCTCGTTCTCGAATTTCAGAGACACATCGTTCGACTTACGGCTCACGTCTTTGCGCTTCGATGTCCTTATCTGGTAGGATTCTTCCGTGCTTTTTTCCGACACGCTGACGAGCTTCAGCTCTTTGCTGAAGTCGCCGACATTGGTTCTCAGCCCGAGCGACGAGCGCGTGAGCATCTGCTTGCCGTCATAGTTTACGTCATACTGTGCAAGGCCACCTTCGTTATAGAGGGTTACGGTCAGCCGTCCGTCGGGCGAGGTGATCTGCTTCTTTTCTTGTGCAAAGGCTGCGATTGTCGCTATAGCCATTGCAGTGATCAAGCTCAATCTTTTCATCTGTATTTAGGGTTTTAATTTTCGCATTGCAAATTTACAATGTTTTATTTTGCACGAAATGCTAAGGCATGATTAATTCCGGTCCCTGCTGTTTGTAAAGACATTTTCTCGAAAAATAGAAGAACGCGCAATTATTTCTTGAGTGTTAAACTGCTTGTAAACGTTTGTATATCTTCGCGGTGTGGTGTTTTATGATCTATTTCCGAAGGAGTTTCCGCTGCGCCGAAATTTCTGCAGAAATATAATTTAGCGGGCTGTACTTGCTGAAAATTCCACAATCACAACTCCGCAAGGCTTTATGTGTAACTTGAAATCATTGTCGGTGTTTGCATTTTTGTATGTTTGAGTCGACGGAAGAATGCGGTTGCGGTCGGAAGCCGTATTCGATGCGTTGATGTCGTCCGATTCTATCCGCCATAAACGCCTTACGTGCCAATTGCCGAGCTTGATGTCTGCACGGAGCTTCTGACGGGAAGAGCGGTTGACCAGTGCCAATCTCACAGCGCCGTCTTCAGAAAGTACTGCCGCGCAATCAATATAAGGCAGTTGCTTCCTGATGTTTTCAACATCCTTGTTCATGTCGCCCTCAACAAGAAGCTTCGAATAGTCAACGGTTGCCATCGGTCCCAAAACGTTTGTGGAGACGGCCTTGCCTTTCATCAGGTGTCTGTAAAGATTGAACACATGGTAAACAGACGTGCGGAAAGCATCGTTACAGCCCACCGTCTTTACCAGCCCGTGGCCATTGACGGGAAAAATGTAGTTTGCCATGCCTACTGCACGAGACTGACGAATGAATACATTCAGCATTCCTGCTACGCATGCCGCATCGAACTGGCAACGTGGGTCTTTTCGCGAAAACCGCCATTCTTTGCCGTCATATACGGCGTGGCGGTTGTTCCATTCGTCCACGCTGTAGCGTATGGGGTCGGCCAATCGCCCCATTGCAAGATTGGCTTTGTCGAGTTGCGGAATGCATCTCTCGATATTTGCCTCAACCTTAGCCGGAGCGAAAAGCGTTAGGTCTTCATCCACAAGCCGTCCGTCCTTTACACGGGCTCCCAAATAGTAATGCAATGTCAGGAAGTCAACAAGCTGTCCGTTCCGGGCTAATACAGTGTCATTCCATTCATACGTGTGGCCGATACCGAGCAGACTTGCATTCGGGTATGAGGCCTTAATGGCCCGTGCCCAGCGATTGAGGCGCGAAGAATACTCTGTGGCTGTTTCACCACGATGAACTCCGTAAGATCCATAGTTTTCATTGCCGATGCACCAAAACGGCACGGCATAAGGTTCTTTACGGCCGTTCCGGGCTCTTAGCTTTCCCATCGTTTCGGCTGAGTTGCCCATTGTATAGTCCATCCAGTCAATGGCTTCTCCTATCGTTCCTCCATATTGCAGACTGTTGGACATGTTGAAGTTGATGTATGCAGGCACTCCCATTTTTTCGCACCATTGCAGGAACTCGTCTGTGCCGAATGTGTTAGGGTCGGTTCCGCCCCAGCATTTCATTGCAACAGTAGGGCGATGCTCTTTCGGCCCGATGCCGTTTTTCCAATGATATTCATGAATGTATGTGCCGGCAGGCCAGCGCATCACCGGAATATCGAGCGCTTGCAGCAGATTGCGCACGGCAGGATTTTCATTCCCATTGCGGTCGACAAGACCGCCATAAATCACGCTGTCATTACAATCTTCGAGCATCTGTCCGTAGATCATTTCGTCAACAGCGTCACTGTGCTTAATGTCAAACGATATGTGCGTTACGAATTCCGCCTTTTTCTTTTGTGCCGTGGCCTTGGTGCCGGTGCTTATTACTGTTGCAGCCGACAATATCAATGCGGCAGTGTATGTAAGTCTCTTTGACATGCGCTTTTTCGTATGTGTTTATAATAAGGAATAAATTTCATATCCTAATGACAAGAATGCACCGCAACCATAAACCTGGGTCATTTCTGCCACGACTTTCTGAGGATCGCCTCCGATAGGTTGTACATAGCCTAAACGTCCTTCCGGCGAAACAGCGCGACACATGGCGTTCCAACCTTTCATTACTGCCGGAAGAAATAGGTTTTTGTCCAAAATTCCTGAACGCACACCGTAGGCCAATCCGTAGGCGATAAAACCGGTAGCACTCGTTTCCGGTGAAGGATAAGAAGCGGCGTCCATCAAGCTTGCCCGCCAATATCCATCTTCTTGCTGCAATCCAAGCAGCCGTTCACTCATCTCTTTGAACAAATGCAGATAGTATTTGCGTTGAGAGTTTTTTTCAGGCAGCAATTTCAAAATCTCTGCCAGACCGGCAATCACCCAACCATTGCCACGCCCCCAAAACACTTTCCGTCCATTCGCTTCAAGCTTGTCGAAATAGCGCGAGTCGCGGAAAAACAAATGTTCGTCTTTGTCATAAAGATATGATACCGTTTCACGAAACTCATCGTGAGCAAAATTCAAATATTTCTTTTTTCCCGTCATGGTATAAAGCTTAATAAATGCCGGCGGTGCCATATAAAGGGCATCACACCATGACCAACGTGTAAAGAGGTCGTGATGGTTCTTTCTGAAATCCAAATCAGAAGACGAACGGTGCGAGACCAAAAAGTCAAGACGTGCGATGGTCGGATATGCATAAGACGGCTCATGGAATACTTCGGAAAGCCGGAGCCATGTTTGTGTAACCGTGATATCGTCTGCATGGTACATTCTGGGACCCGGTTGCCAATGGTTGCGCTTTCCTATCTTTAACAGCCAATCATAGTAGCGTTGGTCGTTACAGGTTCTTTTTGCCAATTCAGCCCAATGTGACATACCCACAAACAAAGCGCCATTTTCCCAATTGGTATCACGCGAGTGCTTTTTATCATAATCCGTTATTTGCCAATCTGCAACTTTTTTTATTATTCGCAGTACATCATTGCGGCCTACTTCTTGCGCATAAATCGCACCTGCGGCCATCATGGAAATTATAAATGTTGCAACTCCTTTCATATCAAGTTATATTTAATGGTTACAAAGATAGGAATAAACAGTTAATCAGTGAACTATTTTTTTACATTAAACAGGCATTTTTCGGCCACACCATTCACTTTCCCACTTAAAGCGGCAAAGCATTCGTATTTTTTCCGTATTTTTGAAGCCGAAAACTTTCATGGGACACATAATTTGCTCTATTTGTACAGTGCAAGCCGGCATTTGCCCTGAATGTTTAATGCAAGAACGATGAAGAAAAGAAAAATTCTGGTTACCGGAGGTGCAGGATTCATAGGCTCACATTTAGCTCTGAAACTGCAAGCAGAAGGATACGATGTTACAGTCTTGGACAATTTATCGCCACAAATACATGGCGACAATCCGGACACCACATCTCCATTATATAACTCGATAAAGGGACGAGTGAACTTTGTGCTGGGCTCAGTAACTTCGAAAAACGATTGGTTGAAAGCCCTCGACGGTGCAGACTGTGTTGTACATCTTGCCGCTGAAACCGGAACAGGACAATCCATGTATGAAATTGAAAAGTATGTGGCAACCAACATAGGAGGAACAGCTCTCTTATTAGACCTTCTGACAAACACGAAACATAGTGTGAAAAAAGTCGTCGTTGCCGAAAGCCGTGCCATTTATGGGGAAGGACGGTATTACAGCGATGAACTGAAAAAGTATGTCTATCCTACGGAGCGTTCAGACAAAGATATGAGCCAAGGTGACTTTGAAGTAAAATATCCTTCATGTACCAAACCGCTGAAACTTGTCGGAACAACGGAAGATTCTCTTATCCATCCCACGTCTGTATACGGCATCACAAAGCAAGTAGAAGGCCAATTGGTCCATCTGGTATGCCCTTCAATCGGTATTGCGTCAGTTTCTTTTCGTTATCAAAACGTTTACGGTCCGGGGCAATCACTTTCCAATCCCTATACCGGAATCCTGTCGATTTTTTCAACGCGCATCAAAAACGGAAATCCCATCAATATATTTGAAGACGGACGGGAAAGCCGCGATTTTGTCTATATCGACGATGTGGTAGATGCTACCATATTGGGAATTGAAAAGGACGAGGCCAATGGTCATGTGTTCAACATCGGAACAGGAATACCTACCGATGTCTTAACCGTTGCCAATACATTAATAGAGAAATATGGCATACATATACCGGTAACTGTTTCCGGCAACTATCGCTTGGGAGACATACGTCATAATTACGCGGATATTTCTGCCGCAAGAGAAATACTCGGATTTAAGCCCAAGTGGTCTTTCAGTGACGGCATCGGTGAATTTGCAAAATGGGTCAATGCACAAGATGTGCAGGAAGACAAATATGAGCAGTCTATCAATGAAATGAAGGAAAAAGGACTTTACAAATGATAGAACTGCACGACAAGCACATTCTTTTTGTTTCGCCTGTTTTCTTCGGTTATGAAAGATCCATTTCAAATGCACTTGAAAACAGAGGCGCACGCGTCTGTTTTGTCGATGACCGTCCTTCCAACAACTTTTGGCTGAAAGGCATCATCCGCTTCAAGAAAAAAATCTTGGCCCGCTCCATTGATCATTATTACAAGAAAGTATGGTCGCAAATTGCAGACAAGCATTTCGATTATTTTCTCGCATTAAGTACGGAAGCCATGCCGCTATGGTTTGTCGCGAAAGTCAATTCGGCCAATCCACACATAAAAAGGATTTACTATCAGTGGGATTCATTCCGCAACAAAAAATACACGACGGAATATCTGAATCTCTTTGACAAGGTCTATTCTTTTGATGACAATGACTGCAAGGCCTATCCGCAAGTCAAGTTCCGTCCGCTTTTTTATATAGACGAATACAGGAATGTTTCAGACAATCATTTGTACAAATATGATTTTTGCTTTATCGGTACCGGTCATACCGATCGTTTCGCAGTTGTTGACAAAATCAAAAGAATAGCCAGTGCTTTCGGGAAAAAGGGTTTTTGGTATTTATATCTGCAAAACAGAGCCCAATTTTGGTATTTGAAAATCGCCAACAGAAATATTGCCATGAAAATGAGTGATTTCAAGTACAAGCCATTGAGCAGGCAGAGTACGGTAACGGCCATTTCACAATCAAAAATCGTTATAGACATTCAACATCCGAAGCAGACCGGGCTAACCATTCGCTGTATCGAAGCTTTAGGAGCATCGCGAAAAATCATTACAACCAATCAGGCCATCACCGGTTATGATTTCTATACGCCTCAAAACGTTCTGGTAATAGATAGGGACTCTCCTGACATACCGCTTGCGTTTATTGAAACAGACTTCAAACCTTTAGACAGCACCATCATCTATAAATACTCGTTGAACGGCTGGATTGACGAGATATTCGGCTAAGCAAGACCGATGTGCTAGTATGCAAAATACGTTTTGTCACAAAATGCGCTTCATATTTTAACAAAACGCGAAATTAAATGCAGCACATAAGCCATTCTATACTTTTAAAGTTGTATTTTTGCTTCAACTAATAAAAAGTATCATGCCGGATAAAATAGACAATCTTGATTTGCGCATTCTGCAAATCATTTCGGGCGATGCCCGTATCCCATTAAGCGATGTGGCTCTCAGATGTGGAGTTTCGAGAGCCGTTGTACACCAAAGAATTGCAAAACTTACAGAGAGAAAGACTATTCTGGGTACCGGCTACCATGTGAATCCCAAATCCATAGGTTATTCCACTTGTACCTTTGTCGGTGTCAATCTGGAAAAAGGTTCCATGTATAACGATGTGGTCGATCGCTTAAAACAAATACCAGAGGTTGTTGAATGTCATTTCACAACAGGTAATTATACCATGATGATGAAGCTTTATGCTTACGACAACGAGCATCTGATGGACCTCCTTAATAACAGGATTCAGCAGATACCCGGCGTGACAAGCACGGAAACACTGATTTCTCTCCAACAAAGCATTTCAAGACAATTACCCATCGTATTTCCTAAAGACGAGTAAATGTTCTATTTTACAGGGCTTTTAATCGGTGCATTTTCATTTTTGGTAATAGGGCTGTTTCATCCTATCGTCATCAAAACGGAATATTATACAGGCACACGTTACTGGTGGATTTTCCTTGTTGTCGGAATTATCGGCTGCATAGCAGCCATGCTTGTTTGGAACCTTGCCATAAGCTCCATGCTAAGCGTGTTTTCGTTCAGCTGCTTTTGGTCCATCAAAGAGCTCTTTGAACAACGTGAAAGAGTCAAGAAAGGATGGTTTCCAAAAAATCCGAACAGGAAATACGACAATGAATTAGAAGAAAATCCATCGTCACATGAATGATTTTTTTGATTGGAAAGGCAGGTATAAGGTGCTGTGTCAATGCCATTCTGCTCCCAAATGCTATCCTGTCATAGGAATCACCGGAAATTATGGTGAAAAAGGTTGCGAATTGGCGCAAGGTTATTATCAAAGTGTGTTTGCCGGCGGAGCTTCACCTGTTGTCATTCCGCCGTCTGAGGACGAAAGCGACATAGACACCATTTTAGAGCATGTTGACGGGCTCGTCTTTTCAGGGGGAAGCGATTTGAATCCGCTTTTTACGGGTGAGGAACCATCGGTGGCCCTTCATTCTATTTGTCCTCAGCGTGACCGCAAGGAATTGCTGCTATTGCGTATGGCATTGGACAGGCAAATTCCCTTGCTTTGCATTTGCCGAGGCATACAGTTGCTGGCCATTGCAACAGGCGGAAGCATCTATCAGGACATTTACACCTGCCATAGCTCAAAGATGGCGCATGTTAAGCATTCGCAAGAACTTGAGCGGAGTTATCCGTCGCATTCTGTGATATTGAAAGAAGGCAGTCTCGTCAGAAGCATTTTCGGAAAAGAGAAAATAGCCGTCAATTCTTTTCATCATCAGGCCGTCAGTTCCGTAGGCAACGCTTTCACCGTATGCGGACAAAGCGTTGATGGCATCATTGAAGCCATTGAAAGCAAAGATTTCAAATCTGTCATAGGAGTGCAGTGGCATCCCGAATGCTTTATTCTGAGAGGGGATAAAAGCATGTTACCTCTGTTTAAATGGTTATCAGCAGAAGCATCCGAATTTTCCGCTGCAAAAAAGATCCATTCGAATATACTATCGCTTGACACGCATTGTGACACGCCAATGTTTTTTGATCGCGGTATTCACTTCGATGAACGTGATCCCAAGATACTGGTAGACCTGCACAAGATGCGCGAAGGTCATTTGGATGCAAGCATTATGGCAGCTTACCTACCCCAAGGAAAACTAGACGAAGCTTCACTGCTTGAGGCAACTTCGCAATGCGACCGTTTGCTAAACGGCATTGAAACCATTATGGGCAAGTGTGAAGGAGTGGAACTGTGCAAAACACCCGATGAACTCTATCGTATGAAACATCAAGAGAAGAAAGCCATAATGCGTGCCATCGAAAACGGTTATGCCATAGGCCGCGATCTTTCAAACATAGAACGTTACAAACAACGTGGCGTGGTCTATATGACGCTCTGCCACAATGGCGACAACCTAATTTGCGATTCGGCATGCAAAACCGGCCATTTGAACCACGGTGTAAGTCTGTTTGGTGAACAGGTCATCCGCGAGATGAACCGGGTCGGCATGATGGTCGATCTGTCGCATGGCGGTGAAGAAAGTTTTTGGAACGCATTGGAAATCAGTGCCACTCCGATTGTCTGTAGTCATGCATCCTGCCGGGCTTTATGCAACCATCCCCGCAATCTCACCGACGAGCAGTTGCGTGCTTTGGCTAAGGCAGGAGGTGTATGCCAGATTACGCTATACCCCGGGTTCCTGCGTGAAAACGGACAGGCAACCATCGAAGATGCCTTAGCGCATCTGCAACACGCCGTAGACATAATGGGGATTGACCATGTCGGGCTTGGCACAGACTTTGACGGTGATGGAGGGGTAATCGGGTTGGCCGATGCTTCAGAACTAATCAATTTCACACGCAGGCTGCTCCGCCTGAATTATTCGGAAACAGACATCAGTAAAATATGGGGGCGCAATTTTCTCCGCGTCATGCAACAAGTTCAAGACGCGGCAACTATCAATTTATCATGAAAAAGAGCATTTACATCGGGCTTTTGAGTCTTTGCACAATACTCTTCGCCGGTTGCGGAGGCAGAAAGCAATCTGTGACTACATCCGGGCAAGAAGATTCTACTGCGGTGCCAGACTTCAACGCTGACAGCGCACTTGCGCATGTGTTCGCGCAATGCCATTTCGGGCCGCGCGTAGTAGGTTCTGAAGCACACAATGCCTGTGGAACGTTTCTTATAGACAAATTCCGCCAATACGGTTTCAGCGTATCTGCGCAAGATGCTGAATTCGTGCGCTACGATGGAGTCAAGATGAATGGGTATAACATTATCGCCCAACTTGATCCGAAAGCGTCAAGCCGCATCCTGATCGCCGCTCATTGGGACAGTCGCCCTTGGGCCGACAATGATGCCAATCCTGCCAATTACAAGACACCGATTGCAGGTGCCAATGATGGCGCAAGCGGTATAGCCGTAATGCTTGAGGTTGCACGGTTGCTGCAAAGCCAAAAGCCGGAAATAGGCATCGACTTTGTGTGCTTTGATGCCGAAGATGCAGGAACTCCACGATGGGCCGAAAAAGGAGGAGATGATTCCGATACGTGGTGCCTGGGTTCGCAGTTTTGGTCAAACAACCCACATGCCACAGGATTCCGCTTCGGCATTCTGCTTGACATGGTAGGCGGGCAAGGAGCGCACTTCTATCGTGAAGGCTTTTCCATGCAGTATGCATCAGAAGTAGTGGAACAGATTTGGACCGCTGCTCAGAATGCCGGATTCGGTACGTATTTTAAAAACGAAAACGGGGGGTACATTACAGACGATCACCTGCCCGTAAATCGCATTGCGCGGATACCGATGGCCGATATCATAGCTTATTATCCTACAGCTGATTCCGGATTCGGTCCTACGTGGCACACAGTAAACGACACGCCCGAAAATATCGACAAGAACACTATGAAGGCCGTAGGCCAAACACTTTTACAGCTTATATACTCTTTAGAAAAATGACGATTAACGAAGCACAAGACGAGATTGTAGAAGAATTTAGCGAGTTGGACGATTGGATGGATCGTTATCAGGTTCTGATCGACTTGGGCAACGAACAAAAGCCTTTGCCCGAAAGCGACAAGACCGAATCGAACCTCATACCCGGATGCCAAAGCCGTCTATGGCTTGTGTGCGACGAGAATGACGGGAAGCTGTTCTTTCGCGCAGAAAGCGATGCCATAATTGTAAAAGGCATTGTTGCGCTACTCATCAAAGTTCTAAGCGGGCATACACCCGATGACATCCTAAACGCCGACCTTTATTTCATAGACAAAATAGGACTGCGCGAACATCTTTCGCCCACCCGTAGCAACGGCCTGCTTTCCATGCTCAAGCAAATGCGCATGTATGCCTTGGCATTCAAGGCCAAGGCAGAATCTAATGCATAGGCATAAAACGGTGCGTTACATACTAAAAATGCTCCCTTCCTGTTTTTTCGGGAAGGGAGCATTTTTCATAAGGAACGCATCAAAACAAATCACTTATATTGATTAGAAGAAAAACAGCCTGATACCCAATTGCGGGTATCTTTTCTTTGCAACGGAAAAGAATGGAAGAACGACTCGGAAAATTGCAATGAATTTTCTTACCTTTATACTCAAAAACGACAAAACATGGCAAATTACTATCGGGCCAATGACCGCATGGCCGATATCATAGAGGATAACTATAATCTGCTTCAGGTGCTTAGCCGTTTCGGCATGTCGCTCGGCTTTGGTGATAAAAGTGTAGAGGAAGTATGCAAGATGTATAAAGTGGATGCCACGACTTTTTTGGCCATTATCAATTTTGTACATTGCGGCTATACACAGGTGACAGAGGAAATAGCCAATCTTTCCGTGCCGGCATTGCTCGACTATCTGCGCCAGTCGCACGTCTACTTTTTGGACTATATATTTCCTCACATACATGCCAATCTGCATTCGGCTCTTAACGAAGATTCTGAAAACCCTATCAACCGCCTTATCAACAAGCAGTTTGACAGTTGTATATCTACCGTGACAAAACACATGCGCTATGAAGACCGTACGCTGTTTCCCTATGTTGAAAAGCTCTTAAACGGAGAGATTGATGAAACGTTTGAATTACAAACATTTTCGCGTAACCATCATTCCATAGACGACGAATTGAGAGAACTAAAGCAGATATTGATAAAATACAGTCCTGAAGACACCAATCGCAACAAACTCAATGCTGTACTGTATCAGATTTACGATTGCGAAAAAGATTTGGATGCACACTGTAAAGCAGAGGACTATATCTTTGTACCTGCCGTATATAACTTAAAGCAGGAGGTGGAAAATGGCAACAGATAAAGAAACCTACCATGTTCTGATAGCCGAAAATCTGCCTGTTATTCGCAATGGCATTATTTCTTTGTTGGAACATATCACAAGCAAGCACATTCATACTGTGTCAGTACAAAGTAAACAGTCACTGCGTAACCTTTCGGCTGTGCGTCGCTTCGATTTTTTATTTGTCTCACCGCGTTTTGACGGAGGTATCGATATTACAGAATTCAGCCGTAGCAATCCCGGCACATCTTGCATAGCCATCATTAGCGACTTGAGCATGATGGAAAATTTGGAATCATATCATGGTTATATTACCATCTACGATTCGGCAGAAAAAATAGAACAGGCTATAGAAGAAAACAAAGCCGAGAAACTGAATCTCGGAAATAAAGATATGCCGGACTTACTTAGCAGCCGAGAAAAGGAAATATTGGTCAACCTTGTAAAAGGGCTTTCTAATAAGGAAGTAGGCGACCGTTTGTGCCTTTCTGTCTATACTGTCATGACTCACAGACGCAATATTTGCCGCAAGCTAAAAATACACTCGCTGAGCGGCCTTACCATCTATGCCATTGCCAACAAACTTATCGACATGTAATCAGCGGACTGTTGTAAACGGTACAAGCGGCATTCCGCTCCGGCTTTTTACATTGCCCGGAAAAAAGTCTTTATAAGCATACTGGACGGCTTTGGGATGTGCGACTTTACCCGATGAAACAACGATTTGATTTCCTTTGATATGGGCTGTTGCCGGATGATAGATATTATCCGTTCCGCAAATTTCAAATCCGACAACCGTATTAACAGGTGCAAAACCGTCCTTTATGTTACAGAAAGACAACGTAACGGATTCACCATCTATTTTCATCTTTTGAAAACGAGGGTAATCGGCATGAAAACTTTTTTGCCGGTAAACTTTATTGAGAGCGAGCCATGAGAGACGCATTCCAACATCAATTTTATCGGATGGATGTATATTGTTGCTTTCTTCCGGATTAACCAAATCATTTGTGCAAATCATCGAGGCGTTGGGAAGCTTATCGGCTACTTGCCATTGGGCATCCCGAAGTCGCGGGGCACGATTGCGGGCAAGACCCACATATCTGTAGGGTGTCAATTCGACAAACAGGAAGGGCAACTTCGTGTCATTCCAAGCTGAGCGCCAAGCCTTAACCATATTGCTGAGACGTAAAGCATATTTGTCATAGGCAGAAACGTCAGCTTCACCCTGATACCAAATAAAACCTTTCAACGTATAACCTATGAGAGGATGAATCATGCCGTTGTACATAACCATCGGTTGAGCAGCTGGAATAAGCATCTCCAGATAGTCGGGACGCAAATTGATATCAGGATACGTCTGCAACACATCTTCGGGAGTCCAGGCCTCAACATGCGTACCACTGAACGTACAGCATATAATGCCTACCGGACAGTTTAACTTATCTGAAAGCATACGGCCGAAAAAATAACCTATTGCGCTGAAATCCTTTGCTGTAGTGGAATCGCAGATTTGCCATCGCACTTCAAGCCGGTCAACCGGCTTCAAAGACGGGTTGTGAGGTACACGCACGAAACGTAACCGGTCTTTGTAATTTTCTGCTTCTTTTATATAGCGCGAAGAACCGGCCAAAGGGAATTTCGGCCACCCGCGAAGCGGCATCTCCATGTTGCTCTGGCCGGATGCAAGCCACACTTCACCCATTACGACATTGCGGATAACCAAAGGCTCGCCATCAGAAATAACCAGTTCATACGATTTTCCATCGGCTGCAGGTGTCTTGACAGACAATTTCCATCGTCCGTCATTGCCACTTTGACAATGGTATTCCTTTTTGTCCCATGAGCTCTTAACTGAAACAGTCGTGCCGGCTTCAGCCCAGCCCCAAATGCAGACATTGCTCTTTTGCTGCAATACCATTCCATCAACAAACAAAGAAGCCGGGCGCACTTTACAGTTTGCCACAGAAGAAAAAGAACAAAGCAGGAAAACGATTTGAACAGTCTTACAGAAGAATTTTATAAAGCGTCTCATGGAACAAAGATACAATAAAATGAGGCATCGTGTACAACTTTTGCCACATAATAATAGCAGGCTGCAATATATTTGAATGCAGCCTGCTATTGTATTTATTGGTTGCTAACGAAAGCGTTCTGTAACTCTCAGCCTTTAAAGGTTGGGGTTAATTTTGCTCCATTCAGAGATAGGAGGAACTATGTTGAGCGTAACCAGTTCATCGCGCATTTTGCACAGATGTTCATAGCTGGCATCAAGTTTTGCATTTTCTTCTGCCGTTCCTTGAGGCACTTCATAATGGCAACCGGTAGTATCGAGTGTCGTCTTCATGGCCATCATGATGTGGTTGTACTTGTCTGTAGAAACATAGGTTCCAGCGGGCCATGCAAACTTTTCTCCTCCCATCACACTACGAATCATTTCAACGGAAAGATAAGCAGGGCTTTGGAAAGAAGAGCGTCCACGGAGTTCTATAATCTTCGCTCCGCCTTTTGTTACGTCAACCTTCATTTGTTCCCATTCGGATTCAGGGAATTCGGCAGTGCCGATAATATCTGATAAAGGTTTGCCATCGATTTTTACGTGTGAGCCAAATACTGCCATTTGCTCGCCATGGCCACCATAAGTAGCGCAACCTGTTACTTCACTTTGCTGTACATTGAATTTCTTGGCCAATGCACTTTGCAGACGTGTAGAGTCAAGTCCGGCAAGAGTCGTAACCTGTGAAGGTTTCAATCCGGAATACAGCAATGTTACCAACCCGGTCAAATCGGCTGGGTTGAAGATAATGACCACGTGTTTTACATCGGGGCAATATGTCTTGATGTTCTTGCCCAATCCTTCAGCAATCTCACAATTGCCTTTCAGCAAATCTTCACGTGTCATGCCTTGTTTGCGTGGTGCACCACCTGAAGATATGATGTACTTGGCGTTTGTGAAAGCTTCTTTTACGTCTGTAGTGGCTGTGATTTTTACGTCACCGAAACCGCTTTGGCGCATTTCTTCTGCAACACCTTCCGGAGAAAAGACATCATATAAGCAGATGTCGTTTGTCAAGCCCATCATCAGGGCTGTCTGAACCATGTTGGAGCCTATCATGCCGGCTGCGCCAACAATCACAAGTTTGTCATTTGTTAAAAACTTCATGGTGATATATGTTTAAGGAGTTATTTATATCATTATTCTTGCGCAAAGTTACGACATAAAAGTTGAATTGTATCAGCATCAAGAGTTAAAGACTTTAAAGCGTATCTTCCATCGCATCTTTTCCTTTATCGTATTTCTATGCGGCTTTTCCCTCCCTGCGATTTGAGCAGGTGTATCTGTGGTGCAATACGTGAACGGATTTGTTCGGTATGGCTGATGATGCCCACTTTTCTTCCTTGCAGATGCTGCAGCCCTTCCAGTGCGGAAATGACCATGTCAAGACTGTTGTTATCCAGGTTGCCAAATCCTTCATCAATAAAAAGGCTTCCGATATTACTGCCACACGAACTAAGAGAGGACAGCCCGAGAGCCAAGGCCAGGCTTACTATGAATGTCTCGCCTCCTGAAAGAGAATTGACTCCACGGACTTGCGATAACATATCTCTGTCGATGATATCTACCCAAAGTGTTCCACGTCGTGCTTTCAAGCGGTAACGCGTTGTCAGATTCCGCAAATGTGTATTGGCATAACCTATAAGAATTTCAAATGTGTAGCATTGGGCAATTTCGCGGAAGCGTTTGCCATCAGCGCTTCCTATAACTTTATTTAGCTGGTTCCAATGTAGAGCATTTTGTTCCAGATTTTGTCTTTCATTTTCATAACTGCTCATTTGCCTTTCAGCTTCTTCGTGCATGGACAAGCGGGTTTCAGCTTTTCCCAGCAAGACTTCTATTTCTTTTTGATGTCTTTTCCCATTATCGTGACGCATCTGTAAGGCTTGTTGCGTTTCATCTGGAGATTCGGAAGGACGACAGGTTGCCTTTTGCAACTGTAAAATATGTTGTGAGACCGACTCTACCTTAAAGTTGATTTCACGTAAACGGTCATAGCTTTCATCAATGCTCTTTCGTAAGGCTTTCCAATCGCGTGGGTCTTCAAACAGCTTTTCCAGTTCAAAGTATTGTAGTGTTGAATGGTCATTGTTGAAACGTGATATGCGATAGTCCAATTGTGAACAGGTTTCCAAAAGTTCGGCATCGCGTTGTTGTTGCAACAGGTTAAGGTTTTTCATCTCTCCTTGCAGCTTTTGCGTGATTTCTGCCGCGGTATCAAACTTCTTTCTGCATAAATCAGCTTCCGTTGAGGCTTCTTGAAGTCTGTTCTGCATTTGCTTTTGGGCTTGTGCAAGGCTTTGTTCACCAAACATCAGACGCATTTGTCTGCGCTTATTGTCGATGGACTGTTGCAGGTTATGAATTTCTTGCTCCAAGCTCGTTGCAAATTGTTTTTTATCTGTCAGCCAATTGAGCAATGCATTTGTTTCTTCTTGTAACTTGAATTCTTGTTCTTGTGCCATTCTAAGTGATGTCTCATTGTTATGCCACATCTCGGCCATTGCACTTATTTCCTGCAAGACGCCATCATGGTTTCGTTTCCACTTGTCTTTCCATAAGGGCAGTGTCATTTGCTTGTCAGCTTCGTTCAGAAGATTGGTGCCTTCTATGATGTTTTGTTCTTGTTGCTTTTGAGAAACGGCTATGCGTGATTCCATTACTTTCATGTCGGTTGTTACAGCCGAAAGGTTGCGATAGTTTTCTTGTTGGGCCTCGGCATTGTGACGCATGCTTAGGTTGATACGATTGATGGCAGTCTGATGTATATTGAACTGTGTGTTGACCTCTGTTTGTTGCTTGACATCACGTTCGGCATTGTCTAACAACTGCATGATTAGGGCTGAACGTACTTGCCGATTTACGGTGGCTGAGCTGTCTTTAAACGATTGGTCCATGTCTTCATAGTCTTTCCATTCTGTCAAGTCGTGTTTCAGCTGCTCCTTCTTTTTATTAAGGTAGTCACGTTCGATTTGCAGCTGTCCCTGCTCTTCGGCCAGTTGCTGTTGCTTACTTGCCAGCCGTTCACGTGTGGATACAACATCATTCTCTGCCGCCTGATAGTTTTTTTCTAGATCAGAGAGCAAACGTCCCAGTTCCAATTCGGTTTCCGAGTGGTATGGATGATGCGTTGCTCCGCATACGGGGCATGCATTCCCTTCTTTCAATTGTCTGCGCAATTCTTTGATGTTATCGCTTTGGCTCAACATATATGAAACGCGTAGCACATTGCGTGACTCTATGAAAGCAGCCAATTTGAGCGACAACGATGAGATTTCCTCTTTCAATGTTGACAAAGAAGAATCCCTTCTTCGTATTTCGTTTTCTTTGTTTTCGATTTCCGAGTAGTCGTTGGCTATTCGTCCCCACAGGTTGAAAGCACTGCGTGAGCGCCGGTGCAAGTCCGAAAGGTAAGCCAGCCGTTGTTGCAATGTGGCACTATCCATGCCGTGGTTGGCTTGTTCATGTATTCGCAATTCGTCCTTCAGAGATTGAGATTCCGATTGAAGCTGATTGCGTTCTTGCTCTAATTTCTGCCGGCGTTCCTTTAATGTGGCCAGTTCTTTGCTGTCGTCGTGCTGCTTTTTTGCTAAATTCTCCGACAAGACTTCCAATTCCGCAGCCCTTTCCAACTGAACCTTGATACTTTCGAGATTGTCGATAAGCGGCTTGTGCATGGCAATGGACAATTGCTTTTGCCTGATATTCTCTATCTGTTTTTTTGTTTCATCATGCCGCATTTCCTTGGCAGAAAGCTCTTCCTTTTTGTTCCCGATGGCACTGTGTTGTACATTCAGTTCCTCTTGCTTCTTCTTTAAATCGGCTTCAATGGCAGAAATCTCACCCTCGATAGTATGTCCTTGGTTGAATTGGGGCAGCTTCTGCTCGTGCATATTCTGTGTCTCAAGCAATTTTCCCTTGGCCAAATCATACCGTTGCGATGCTTGCTCCAGGTTTGTTTTCTGCTCGTTAATTTCCTTTTGTTTTTGGGCTATTTGCACCTTCAAATGCGAAATGTCCGACTTTATCTGCTTGATTGAGTGGTAGAGTCCTTGAAAAGGTTGTACGCTGTCGTAGCGTTCCAGTAATTGTTTCTTGTCGTATAAGGAGTTGTAAGCTCGCTGTGCTTCAAATTGAAGTTTCCTTCCTTCGTCCAGTTCCTTGCGGGTAATGTTGTACTCGTCATACCATTCCAACTGTTCTTCTATGCTTTTCAGATTTGAAGTCTCACGGGAGTATTGCCCACGATAAAGCGTTAGTTCTTCTTTCAACCGTGCAAGTGATTCGTCATCCAATCTATTGGATGCAATTCCTTCTATCTTCTTCAAGAGCCCGTCATATTGCTTTTGTGCCTCTACGGCTTCCTCGTATATAATCTTGGATATGCGGCCGAAGAGCTCGGTCCCTGTAAGGTTTTCAAGCAGCAATGACTTTTCGGACTGTTTTGCATGCAGGAAGTTGGCAAAACTGTTCTGTGCGAGAATCACTGTACGCGTAAATTGTTCATAGGTAAGGTGTATGAGGCCTGCAATGCGTTCCGGTACTTCCCGCGCATCATAATCCTCATGTTTGGGTGCAAGTTTCCGCAAGCCGCGTTGGGCCGTATCGTAGGTTCCCGTTCGTTTCTGCCTTACACTCCAGGACGCTTCATATACACTTCCGTCTGGCAATGAAAACGTAATGCGGCTGTAACCTCCGGTTTGTCCGCGTCTCAATATGTTCCTTACGTCGGTTGCGGCAAGCTGGGGCTTTTCGTCTTCTCCGGCTGTCAGTCCCAAATTGCGCAGGCGTTCACCGTTTTCAAACCTTGGAGCTCGTCCATACAGTCCCAGGCAAATGGCATCGAGTATCGTGCTTTTGCCGGCTCCGGTGTTGCCGGTGATGGCAAACAGCCCTGCAGATCGCAGGGGCTCTTGTGTAAAGTCTATGATGTGTGTGCCTTCGAGAGAAGCCAGATTGCAAAGTTCTATCTTATCTATCTTCATGGTGTATCAATCGTTGTTGTCTGCCTCAATGGCCTCTGCGCTGCGTTTGGCCTGTGCGAAGAGTCTTGCTATTTCGTCGGGCATTTCTTCACCGTATACATTTTTATATATGTCGCGTGCCAATAGTGCAGGATTCAGTTTACGCAAGTCCTCCGTCGTGGCTATGGGTGCTGTGTCGCCGGCAGGCTCTCCGGTAGGCCGCACACGTACGATGCGACACAGCCGGGCTTGCCGTTCTTCCATGGCTGTTGCTATGCCGTTTGCCATAGATGGGTTGGGGTGCAATTCGTTTACTTTTATTTCCGCATAAGGCCAATCGTCATTTTCTTCCACTTTGCGTACTTTGGGCAGTTTGGCTATCAGTTTCAACACTTCTTCGTAGTTGGCACTTCCATCTTCCGGTATTGAAACCAGTTTGCGCAAAGGTTCATAGGCAAGCCTTTCTATTTTGGCCTCCTGCGGGTTTACATCTATCAGGTTGACTCCATGCTTATAGTCCTTTTCGGAAAACGACATTGGCAATACACTTCCGGGATAGCATACGTTGGGTTGGTTGGCCACGTGCTGTGCCTTGTGTATATGTCCCAGCGCCGCATATGTAATGCCGTTGCCCAGGGATGCGCAATTGACGCAGTCCAATCCACCCACAACCAAACGTTCACTGTGTTCGTCTGCATTGATTTCAGAGCCGGCGGCATAGAAGTGAGCCATTAATATCAGAGGAACAGTGTTTCCATATTGCTCCACAGCCTTTTGCTTTAGTCCGGCAATGAAGCGTCGGATGCCTTGTGATACTGTTTCGCCTTCCTCATAGTCGTCAGGACGCAGGAAAGGCATTGCCATAACGATGGCTTTGTCGTCAAGATTGTCTTTGGCAGTGACAGGTATCAACAGGTGGCCGTAGTCTGCCTTTCTGTCTTTGTCGCGTGCCACCGTGCCGCGCACTTCGATGCCAAATTGCCCGAGCATGGATGCCGGGGCTTCGAGCCGCGAAGATGAATCATGGTTGCCGGCAATGAGCAGGGTTTGCATACCTTTATTTATAGAGGCTATGCGGCAAAGATAGTCATAAAACAGCCGTTCGGCCGCGGCAGAAGGGTTGGGACTGTCAAAGATGTCACCGCTCAGAAGCATCACATCGGGCTGCTGCTCCTCAATTGTCTGTGTCAGCCATTCCAGGAAGTGACGGTGCTCGTCTGTACGGTCGAAGCCGTGAAATGTATCACCGAGGTGCCAGTCTGCTGTATGAAGTATTTTCATGTAAAGGTGGTTCTATATGACAAACATCTGCAAATTTAGTGGAATTTGAAAGAATACGCAAAGGGCAGCCTCCTTTTTGTCTTGTTTCTTGTAGGGCTTCGGCCTGCACTTTCGTGCTTGTTGATGCCGGAGCTATGCAGGAAAGCATTAACTTTGCACCCAAAACAAAGATGCCGATAATAGGAACAGCTTGTGTCAGACGTGCCTTGTCCGTGCTTTTACACGGGCTGGTTGGCGTGTCACATGCCGCGGCCCGACCGTTATGGAATAACTTTTTGTTTGTCTGTTTCATGTATGCCGTGTGGGGCATTACCGTATGGAGGCAGGTGCAATATGAGGGAGAGGTGGGTCTTCACATGGCCGAACTGTTTGTCGACCTCTATCTTGTCTGCCTGTTGCTTCAGCTGCTTCCGCGCAGGATATCCCGCATTGCGAGGGCTTTATTCTATACAGCGGGCTATGCATTGGCCTTTTTTGAAGTGTTCCTCACCGAGCGGTTTCTGATGCTGTTTACACCCACTACGCTACGTCTTTGGACAGAGACCACGGGTGAAGAGACCAGGGAATTCTTCAAGGCCTATTTCACAGGCGATGCCATGTGGCATACACTCCTGTGGTTTGTTCCCCTGTTGGCTGCCAATACAGTGCTGGCCTTGTTTGGCCGGCGTTGGCTGGATGTTTGCATCCGGCGATGCCGTTTGCCTCTTTGGCCTGCCGATGTCGTAGTGCTTGCTCTTTTGTGTGGCTGCGTGTTTCCCTGGGTAAGCGAGAAAGCGAAGTTTGTTGAGTTCTACCGACAGAAGACCACCCAGACGGCCGAAAAGGTGAGGTGGCAGACTTTCTACACGCCTTTCTACCGCATAGCCTATTCCTACCGCATGCTCGAACTGGCCGACAGGGCCTTGGTTTCCTTGAAGAGCAACATGCACACTATGACTGTCGACACCTGCACCTATCGCTGCCCTCAGATTGTACTTGTCATAGGTGAGAGCTACAACAAGTATCATTCGCAGCTTTATGGCTACCCGTTGGCCACCACACCCCGGCAACTCCGGATGCTGCGCAATGGCGAACTGGTGGCCTTTACTGACGTGGTTGCACCGTGGAATCTCACGAGCAATGTGTTCAAGAATGTATTTTCCACCCACAGCATAGAGCAGCCCGGCACCTGGTGCGATGGCGTATTGTTTCCTGCCCTGTTCCGCAAGGCCGGCTACAAGGTGGCGTTTCTCACCAACCAGTTCCAGAATGTGAAGCGTCAGAGCGGCATTGATTTCAACGGGAGTTTCTTTCTCAACGACCCCGAAATGGATTCTCTCTGCTTTGACCATCGCAACCGCATGATTTACCGCTACGACAAAGCATTCATCAGAGAGTATGAGCACTATGTGCCGGGTCGCTGCAATCTGGTGATATTCCACCTCTACGGGCAGCACCAGAAGTATGACTACCGCTTCACCTCCAAGGATGTTTACTTTACACCCGACAGTCTTAAAGGCCGCGGTAACCTGGCTCGCTGGATGCGACAGATAATTGTTGACTACGACAATGCCACACGCTACAATGATGAAGTGTTCGGCCGCATCTGTTCCTATTTTAAGGACAGTGATGCCATTGTGCTCTATCTCTCCGACCATGGTGAGGAAGTGTTCGATCACAGCCTGATGTTCGGACGCACACCTGCCGACCCACTCATTCCCCTGGCTGCCCACTACGAGTTTGAGGTGCCCATGACCATGTGGTTTTCTCCCTTGTTCAAGAAGCTGCATCCCGACGTGGTCAAGGCTGCATTCCGTGCATCCCAACGTCCTTTTATGACCGATGATTTGCCACATCTCCTAATGGGGCTTGCCGGCATTCGCTGCAAGTACTATGACAGGCGTCGCGACCTTTTACACGACAGCTTTAATGTGCGTCGTCCGCGCCTGCTGAAAAGGCAATACAACTATGACAGCCTGCTTCACGGCACCCGCTTCGAGCGCGAACGCCTGAAGGCTGCCCGCACCGTCGATTCACTATCACTCCGACCATAGTTCACTCATGCGACAACCTCTTTCACTTGAAGACACTGCCCTGCTCAAGGGATTTGCCATCCTCTGCATTGTGTTACACAACTTCTGCCACTGGCTTCCTGTGTGTGCCCTTGAGAATGAATACACCTTCCATCTCGACAGGACTTGGGCGCTGATAGGCTTTGTTTCGCGTGGCGAACATGTGTTGCTCAACCTCTTTTCCTATGTGGGTCACTATGGCGTTCCGCTGTTTCTCTTCCTGAGCGGCTACGGACTTGTCATCAAGTATGAGCAGAAGATGAGCCGCAGGGTCGGCTTCTGGCAATTCATGTGGTATAATGCCCGCAAGCTGTGGCACCTGCTGTGGCTGGGTTTTCTCTTGTGGGTGGTGAGCGACTTGATGCAGCACGACTGGCAATGGCAACACACGTGGTATCATGTGGTGCTGATGTTTTCCTATCTGGCCAACCTGCTGCCGGCACGCGATTTTGCCGTAGGCATGCCCTGGCTGCGCGAGTTGACACACTGGTTGCCCAAGCACGATTTGTTTCTGGGTCCCTGGTGGTTCTTTTCACTCATTATGCAATTGTATGCCGTCTACCGGCTTTTCATCTACCGGCGTGGCAGGTCGATGCTTGTGATAATCACATGTCTGTGCATGGCTCTGCTGTTATATTCGGTTGTCATCCGCGACCGCCACATGGACATTCTCAATTACCTGCGCTATAATTTTGTGGGTTCCATGCTGCCTTTTGCCATGGGCATCTGGATGGCGCGCTACGGCATGCACTACAACAAGTGGCTCACCCTTGTGTGCGTGCCGCTGTTTTGCCTGTGCTGCTTCAACAAGGTGGCATGGCTGCTCACTCCGTTTTTCTTCACACTGGCATGCTTGCCGCTGGTAGGGCTCAGGGGACATGTGCGCAGTGTGCTGGTGCAGGTCGGGGCCTTGTCGTCGGTGTTGTTTGTGGTCCACCCCATAGTGCGTGCCTGGTTCATCCGGCAGATCGGGGCTGGAGGCGACTGGTATGCCAATTTGGGAGGCTATCTCGTTGTGACGTTCCTGCTGGCCGTGGTCTACAAAACCATCATTGACAGAGTGCCTTCGCCAAGGCTTTCCGATTGAAAAAGGCCGTCGGGTGACTGCCGTTTAGGCAGAATGTACTACTTTTGCACTATAAAACGATAAACGATGTTCCGTACTCCTCCCATCACAAAGAATCTAATCATCATCAACGTTCTCATGTTTTTCGCCCTCGTTGTGGGTGAACGTTGGAACATTGACCTGAACCAGTTGCTCGGACTCCACTTCATCAAGGCCTCCGAGTTCCACATATACCAGCTGTTCACCTACATGTTCATGCATGCCAACTTCACTCACATCTTCTTCAATCTGTTCATGTTCTGGATGTTCGGGCGTACAATGGAGAGCATCTGGGGTCCCAGGCGTTTCCTGCTGTTCTATATGGTATGCGGACTGGGAGCCGGCGTAATGCAGGAAGTGGTGCAGCTCTGTACCTATTACATTGAGGGACTTAACGCCTACACATTTGTAGACACCGGATATGGCAGTATCAGTATGGACGAGTATCTGAATGCATGGACCACGGTGGGAGCTTCGGGAGCCATCTATGGCATTCTTCTGGGGTTCGGCCTGACGTTCCCTAATGAGCGCATCCTGCTGCTTATACCGCCCATACCCATCAAGGCCAAATACATGGTCATTGCCAGTGCGGTGATAGAACTGCTGCTGGGCATGAGTTCGCAGGGCGACAACGTGGCTCACTTTGCCCACCTGGGCGGCATGCTGTTCGGCTGGCTGCTCATACGTCATTGGCGCGACGAAGACCGCAGGCAGCGCAGTGGCTTCACCTCGTGGGAGGAATATACACCCAAAAAGCCTTCGTTCAAGGAACGCCTGAAACAAAAGCTGGAAGAATGGAACAACAGCACCCGTCAGCGCAAGCAGCAATCCCGTCATCACGAAGACAGTCACCACACATCCGACCCCGGAGAAATAGACCGCATACTATCCAAAATCAAGCGTTCGGGCTACGACAGCCTGACCGATGAAGAAAAGAAGAAGCTCTTTGATGCCGGAAAGAAATAGGCATCAAGGCTCCTTTCCCAAAGACTAAAGCGACAAACGATGCTACAGTCAGCCCGCAAGATTCTTACGTTTACCCTCGTAGGAGCCAACATCGCAAGCATACTGCTCATGTGGCTCTGTGCCATGTCGGCCACAGTTCACCCCGATTCCTTCAGGTTGCTGGTGGCGTTCGGCCTCACCTTTCCCTTCTATCTCGCGGCCAACATCTTCTTTCTGCTGCTTTGGGCCGTCTTCAGTCCGCGTTTCATCTGGCTGTCCATAGCCGGAATGGCACTATGCTTCAGTGCAGTGCGCACCTACTGTCCCATCAACCTGCCCGACCCACATCCGCAAGGCTGCATCAAGGTAATGAGCTACAACGTCAAAGGATTCTGCATTACCGACCATGACGAGAGCCACAAAAGCCGTTTCGATGCCATGCTCGGCTACCTGCGCTCATCACATGCCGACATCGTGTGCCTGCAGGAATACCAGTACTGGCCCGACGAAAATGGTGACAAAGTGATTGCCGTGCGCAACCGCTGGCCCTATCACGACTCCATACACATCGGCACAAACGCACTCGGATTCTGGTCACGCTTTCCCATCATCCGGCGACAACGGGTGCCCTTCCATGCAGAGTGTCACGGTGGCATTGCCTATACCTTGAAACTTCCGGATGGCGATACCGTCACCGTCATCAACAATCATTTCGTGTCGAATGCCATATCGGATGGAGACAAAAGTCTCTATAAAAACCTCGTGAAAACACCGGGCGAAGTCAACGTGAAAAGCAATGTGGGCTATCTCACCGGCAAGATAGGCAGGGCAGGAGTGCGCAGAGCCGAGCAGGCAGATTCCCTGGCAGCCTTTGTAGAACGGCTGCACTACCCCGTCATTGTGTGTGGCGACTTCAACGATTCACCCATATCGTATGCCCACCACCGGCTCACCGACATCCTCGATGATGCCTATACGTCGTCGGGAATCGGGCCGGGCATATCCTATCATGAGGCAGGCATGTACTTCAGGCTCGACAATATCCTGTGCAGCAGCCACTGGAAAAGCTACAGCGCAAAAGTGGACAGCAAGATGGGAAGCTCGGACCATTACCCCATCACCTGCTACCTTAAACTGAAAGACAACTGACTGCTGCACCTGCAATGCGGCACATTGCAGGCAACAACCCCGCAGATTGCAGAGTGTTTCCTGTACATGAAACACATTGTTCTCTGTACAGGAAACAACCTGTGATATGTACAGGAAACGACCTGTTTCATGTACAGAAAACAACCTGCAACCGGCCACATCGCAAATTCAGGTTAGCCACATCAAAGCCGGCAAAGAGTGATGCAAAATGACGAATTGTCGTATTTTTATTCGTTATATCTGCATAATGCCACAATACGATGTATGTATCTTTGATTTTGTATAGTATATTGCGCAATATGCAGACAAAATGATTAAATGTTACGTGCTGTGCACAAAAGAGTGACAAAAAATTTGCGGTTACAAAATAAATGCCTAATTTTGGAGCCATAAAACATTCACTTTATTGTTTAACTAAAACCATACAACATGAAGAGATTTTTATCTTTATTCGTAGTGATGCTCATCGGGCTTGTTCCGATGATGGCTCAGGACGCATCGGGCACCCTGGTGAAAGGTGACCGCATCCCCTGGAGCGAACTGAAAGCAGGCGACGAAATCCTGCTCCAAAATGCGAGCGGAACATGGGATCTCCAGTACAGCTCGGTAGTCACCGACCTGACCATCTGCTTCCTGCAAGGCGTACCCGACAACTACAACCGTAGTGCCGACACCCACCAGCTTGACTGCTCGATGGCAGCATTGAGCTCGGACAACATCTACATCGTCGTGGAGGCCCCCGAGCAACACGAAGGGGTTCCGTCCTACTACCTGCAGCACAAGGACACCAAAAAATACGTACAGGGAGTAGAGAGCGGACTGCAGACATTCCTCGTTGACAACATAGCAGAAGCTACGAGCTTTGAGGTTGAAGGCGCGCTTGACAGCTATGAGCCACACAATCAATGGCAGAGTACAGGCCTCGTTGACAATGAAACGGGAGTGCTCACCCACTACAACGGTGACACGAAACTCCACTTCGGACCCTTTTGGAACTATGGATACACCTATTACGGTCCTGCCACCGACATCATCGTATGGAACTTCTATCGCACAGCCTATGACCAGAGCGCAAAGGCAAAACTGGGAGCTTTGCTCGACGAAATCAAGGCCGACGGCAATACCTTTACCATTGGTACCGAACCGGGCTACTATCCCGAAGAGCAGGTAAAGGCATACGAAAACACCTATCTTGACGCAGACGACTACTATGTCAACGGTGCCGACGTTGATGAAGAATATGCAAAGCACTATGAGCAGCTGAAGACTGCCTATGACAACATCAAGGATGCCTATATCAAGGTAACCGATGGCTACTACCACTTTATCAGTGGTTATGATGCCTACAAAACCATACAGGGAGTTGACAAAGCCATGACCGTAGACACCGATCACAATCTGGCATGGGGCACCTATGACGCAAAAGACCCCTCGCAGCTCTTCAAAGTGACCCAATTGGCCGAAGGAGAATACTCCGTACAAAACGTGGCTACAGGTGAATATATCAATACCAAAGAGGGCACAAGTGCCATAGTGCCCATGTCGAAAGAGCAGACCACACCGCAGACTTTCACTTATTTGAGAGGCAGCGTGCAGTGGAACATAGCCAACAAAGCCAACGACCAGGCCTATCACACCCAGGGTCACCAGAGCGGTGTGGGCATCAGCGGCCAGATATGCACCTGGAACGGAGGTGCCGGAGGTGCATCAGGATGGCTCATCTTCAAGGTAACCGACCAGCAGCTCATTGACAGCCTTGTCAAGGCAGGCCCACAACGTGCCCTCAACGACAGGATGAAAGTGAGCCTTGCATCGGCACAGACAGCCAAAGACAAGGTATTCGACTATCCCGAACTCATCACCGACGGCAACCAGATATCATCCAACGCCCTTCAGGACGGTGTATATTCCAACCTGATTGACGGCGACATCAACACCATCTTCCACTCCATCTGGGATGCAGAAACCATGAAATCGGAACTGGGAGAAGGCGTAGGCTACCACAACCTGCAAATAGCTCTCAGCGAACCTGTAGACAAACTCTTCTTCAGATATACAGGGTTGACAGGCACAGACTTCCACGACAACCCCAACAACATTGGCGTCTATGTGACCAATGACGACGAACTCGGTGCAAGCACAGCCGCAGCCGACTCAACGAAGTGGGTGCACGTGACCGACCTCACCGAAGGATTCCCCGATGACGTAAGGGCAGCCAAATATACCTCTCCGCTGCTCACATTCGACCAGGCCTACAAGTATGTGCGTCTCGTCGTACGCCACACCACCCACCAGGGCAAGCATTCGGAGCGCACATTCATGAATCCGTTCAGCACAGGTGTCACATTCAACCTGAGCGAACTGCAGCTCTACAAGCCCGACTATGCCGAAACATCGGAATACAGCAACGTAAACGGCATGAAAGAAGCTGCCGACAACATGCTGCAGCTCATGACTACCGGTGAAGAGAAGGTGAAGAACAACACCGTGACCGAAGCCGACATCGAAGCCCTCAATGCAGCTATCAAGGCCGTAGATGCTCTCTATGTGAACCGCGACTCACTCTATACGGAACTGGTCAACACAGTCAGCGAAGCCCAAAGCACCTATACAGATGCACTCGGCTCCAAGCAGACATTGATTACCGATGCCTCACAGTTCAGCAGCAACAACGGCGAAGGTATGCCTGAGAATGACTCAAGCTTTGAGCACCTCCTGTCGCCCGAAACCCACTACAGCTACAACTACCACTCATTCTTTATCGCTGATGCCATGAGCAATGCAGCCATAACACCGGATGAATGGATGCAGGCCCTGGCCGACGCCGGAGCACCTTACACGGGCTATGGTTACCACAATCTGCAAGTGAAGCTTAACCAACCGGTCAGCAACTTCTGGTTTGAATACATCGGACGTACGGGAACTACCTATGTAGACAACCCCACCGACATCGAAGTATACGTAACCAACGATGACGAACTCGGAGCAGACCCCGATCAGGCCAATATAGACCAATGGACCAAAGTAACCGAACTGACCGAAGGATTCCCCGGAGCAGAACCCGGAGCCAAGTATACCTCACCGGTGCTTGAGCTGGGCGGCGAATACAAATATGTACGCTTCGTCATCAAAAACGCTGCACTGAACGGCACAAAACGTACTTTTGCCAACCCCGACGTGACAGGTATCACATGGAACGTTGCCTGCTGGCAGATGTACAACGGACTCGACCCGCAACGCGTACAATATAACTACAACGAAGACCTGCACAAGGCAGTGGATGCCATGAAAGCACTCATCGACGATGCCAATGCCACATCCAAGAAGACCCTCTTGACCAACGACAAGCAGACAGCCCTGCGCTCTGCCATCGACCTTGTACTGAGTCTCTATGCCGACACCACCGAACTGGCACAGCTCTACAAGAGATATACCGAGAACGTAGCCAACTCTGTAGTTGACGAAAGCAAGGCTCTCGGATTCGTTGACAGCCAGGAAGCCATCGATGCCTTTGCCACAGCAGTAAGCGAAGCCAAGGCCAGCGTTGACCCCGTGCAGCCGACCAGAGCCACAGTAGACGCAGCAGTTGCCAAGATGAACGACGCCTACAAGACCTTCATGACGCACGTAGGACAGATTGTTCCCAACCAGTGGTACACATTCATTTCGGGCTCCACACGTGAATTCGCACAGAACCAGCCTATCTTCCTCGGCAGCCTCAACGTAGGCGGCAAGCTCTATATCGGAGGATATCCTATAGATACGAAAGCTCCTGAGACAGATCCTTACTCTGTATGGCGCTTTGTTCCGATCGAAGGCTCTGAAGGTCAGTATGCCATCCAAAGCCTTGGTACAGGCCAGTATATGGGCAAGTATCGCGGACAAGGCGGTGACGCAAGTCCTGTGATGCAGCACGAAAAGGCTCCCTACAACATCTATTACTTCGGAAATGGTATGTTCAAGGTTCAGCAAGCCGATGCCCCCAACCAGTACTTCAACAGCTTCAAGACTGATGGCAGCACCAACACCATCCTGAACTGGGCAAGCAACGGTGACAACCAGCAAGCCTTCAAGTTTGTGCCCATCACAGACCCCGAAGCATCCATGGACATCTCAGTTTACCAGAACAACAGTCTCAAGGTGATGACTCTGCCGTTTGAACTGAAAGCAGGCACTACACTGATGGACATCAACGAAGGAACCGTGAAGACCTATGCCGTGAAAGCTTTGACAACAAGCGAGGAAGGAACTCGTCTCGAACTGAAGTTGAAGAAAGAGTTTGCAGCAGGCGAACCGTTTATCATTGAAGTAGGTGACTACACCCAGTTCGGCGACGGCTCTGAGCAGCAAGGCATTCAGTTCCTCATCCCCGAAACGGTTACCGACACATCGGCCATCGTGGCAAACGGTCTGGTAGGAACATTGCAGGGCGAAACCATAGCCAAGCCGGGTATGGGTATCTTCGTCAACTCCCAACTGAAGGCTTCTGCAAAGAATGCCGGCATCAGTGGACGCGAAGGCTACATCATCCCGCAGCAAGTTGTAAACGAAGAAGGTGAAGCAGACCTCGTTATCGAAACCGGTGAAAGCATCACAGGCATCAAGAACACCGTAGTGCTGAGACCCACCGACAAGGTGAACGTCTACACCATCGACGGCAAACTGATCAAACGTAACGTGAAGGCTACCGAAGCCGGCAAGAACCTGAAGAAAGGAATCTATATCATCGGCAAGCGAAAAGTAGCCGTAAAGTAATCTGATATAGTTTATACTGACAACAAGAAGCGGGCGTGTCATATCGACATGCCCGCTTTCTTACATATTATATAAGGTATAGATACAACAACTGAATGACAACTTCGCCACAACGCTTTTGGAAAGTGCAGGTAAAAAAAAGCGGTTTCGTTTTATGTTGTGCAACATAAAACGAAACCGCTCCAATGACTGCGCATGGCGTATGCAGCAGAAAAGCAGTAACTTTGTTAGAGTAATATAACCATAACAACAAACTTACATCATCCATTATTAAACAATGACGACTTTCATCGTAGTGATTTTTTTATTGGGCTATTTGATGATAACCTTGGAAAGTAGCCTGAAAGTAAACAAAACGGCCGTGGCATTGTTGCTGAGTGTACTGTGCTGGGTGCTCTACATGTCGGAATGCGGCACATATGTCCCGGCACTTCACGGCCCCGACTTTTCGGAATGGCAGAAAGCCATGGGCGAGGGCAGTGCCGCCACTGCCGTAACGTATGTGTTGAACAAACTGTTCATCGGACACATCGGTGACGCGAGTGAAATCATCTTCTTCCTGATGGGAGCCATGACCATCGTAGAAGTGGTCGATGCAAACGGCGGCTTCAACTTCGTAAGAGAGAAGGTAAGAACCAAGAGCCAACGGGCATTGCTGTGGCGAATCACCTTTATGACATTCTTCTTGTCGGCCGTTCTCGACAACCTGACCACGTCAATCGTGATGGTGATGGTGCTGCGCAAGCTGGTGCAAGACACAAAACTCCGGATGTCGTATGCCGGCATGGTCATCATTGCCGCCAATGCCGGTGGAGCATTCTCGCCGATAGGCGACGTGACAACCATCATGCTTTGGATAAAAGGCAACATCACTTCGATAGGCGTCATCAAGGAGCTGCTGCTACCCTCACTGATTTCAGTGCTCGTGCCCCTGCTCATACTTCAGCATCTGTTAAAGGGCGAAGTGCCCGAACCCCAAGGCAATGAAGCCGAACAAGACGACTACGACTTTTCAAAAGGACAGCGTCGGGCCGTGTTCTATGTCGGAGTCGTGGGCCTGGTGTTCGTGCCTGTCTTCCGCAGCCTCACGGGACTGCCTCCCTTTATGGGCATCATCCTTGTGCTTTCACTGCTCTGGATAATGACCGAAGTGTTCTATCGCCACCACGAAGATGAGGCTCATCCCAATCGTGTGAGCAGCATATTGAAGCGCATAGACCTGTCAACAATATTGTTCTTCCTGGGAATACTGATGGCTGTAGGTGCATTGCAGGAGACTGGAGTACTGGCAGCTCTCGGACAGAACCTTGAAAAATGGTCGGGCGGAAACGCATACATCGTCACGGGAGCCATAGGTGTGGCATCTTCGATTGTAGACAATGTACCGCTCGTCGCCTCGTGCATGGGTATGTACGATATAGCAACTCCTGCCCAGGCATTGGCCAACCACGAGCTTGAAAGTCTGATGGTCGACGGCACGTTCTGGCAACTTCTGGCATTCTGTGCCGGTACAGGAGGCAGCATCCTTATCATAGGAAGTGCAGCAGGTGTAGTGGTAATGGGTCTGGAAAAACTGACATTCGGATGGTATCTGAAGCACTACAGCTGGTTGGCCCTACTGGGCTTCTTTGCCGGTATGGTGACCTATTGGCTTGAAAAACTATTCCTCTTCTAATGCAAAAAACCTCGCAAAAGGCATATTTCCCACTACTTTTGGGTACTTTTGCAGCTGGAAAAGAAAAATAAACAAAGATGGAATTAAATAGAATCACGGCTCAGGAAGCCGCAGAATTAGTACAAAACGGCGACAATGTGGGTCTGAGCGGCTTTACACCCGCCGGTGTGCCCAAGATGGTGCCACACGCCATTGCACAAAAGGCCTTGCGCGAACATGAAGCAGGCCGCCCCTTTAAAATCAATGTATATACCGGTGCATCGACAGGACAAAGTTGTGACGGTGACCTGACCAACGCACAGGCCATCGCATACCGTGCACCCTACACAACAAACAAGGACTTCCGCACCCACGTCAATGCCGGAGAACTGGCTTATCAGGATATGAACCTCTCCAACATGGCCACACAGTTGCGCGATGGCAATCTGGGAAATGTGGATTGGGCCATCATAGAAGTCAGCGACATAGATATCATCGGTGACATGGCACAGCTATACCTGACTGCGGCAGGCGGCATCTCGCCGACAATCTGCCGCATGGCCAAGAAAGGAATTGTTCTGGAGTATAACCTGCACCACGCCGGCAAGATGCGTGGCATGCATGACATTTATGAAATAGAACAGCCGCCTTATCGTCGCCCGGTAGACGTTACAGGCCCGATGGACCGCATAGGCAAACCCTATATTGAAGTACCTGCAGAAAAGATTCGCGGCATTGTAGAGTGTGACCTGGCCGACGAGGCCCGCGCTTTCACTGCACCCAGCGAAACAACTGACTGCATCGGACAAAACGTTGCCGACTTTCTCCTTGACAATCTGCGCAAAGGGCTTATTCCGAAGTCTTTCCTCAACATGCAATCCGGTGTGGGTTCAACAGCCAATGCCGTATTGGGAGCCATGGGCTCATGCAAGGAAATACCCGACTTCGGCATATATACCGAGGTGCTGCAAAACGCAGCTGTCGACCTTTTGCTTAGCGGACGTGTGACAGGTGCCTCAACCTGCTCCCTGACCATTACGGACGAAGCCCTGCAAAAGATTTATGCCAATATCGACTTCTTCAAAAAACACCTCGTCATCCGCCCGAGCGAAATATCTAACTGCCCCGAAGTAATATCGCGTATCGGTGTATGTGCCATGAACACTGCCATAGAAGTAGACATCTATGGTCACGTCAACTCCACTAAGATCAGTGGTACACGGATGATGAATGGCATAGGCGGCTCTGCCGACTTTACGAACAATGCATACCTGAGCATCTTCAGCTGCGGAAGTACAACCAAGGATGGTAAGATCAGTTCCATCGTACCGTTCTGCTCGCATGTAGACCATACAAGCCACTTCATCAGTGCCGTCGTAACAGAATACGGAGTGGCCGATTTGCGTGGCATTGGTGACATGGAACGCGCAAAGCGTCTGATTGCCATTGCACATCCCGATTATCGTCCATTACTGAACGATTACTTGAAGATAGCTGCCAAATATGGCGGTGAAGTGCACCATGTGCTTTCTGCCGCCTTTGCCATGCACGACACATTCCGCCGCAAAGGTGACATGCGCCTGACTGATTGGAGCGAATACATCAAGGATTAATGCATCGGAATCTATAGAATGAAGAAAGCAAAAACCTTCTTATCTGCTTTTGCGGGGCTGCTGATGTTTGCCCCCTCTTTGTCGGCTCAGAACAAGGATATTACTCCCGAGATGCTGCGTGACTTCCGACAGAAGTCCGAAATGAAAGGGGCCGACAAAGCCATTGCCAATGCTGTTGCAGTAAACGGCTTGCGCACCTTGGCAAAGGTTGCCCAGAACGATATACCCGGCGGCACATACTTCTCGAACAAAGTTGAGTCGAAAGGCATTACAGACCAGCAAAACAGCGGACGTTGCTGGCTCTTTACAGGCTTGAACATCCTGCGCTCAAGGATGATTCAGCGTTACGACCTTGGTGATTTCCAGTTATCGCAGAACTATGTGTTCTTCTATGACCAGTTGGAGAAGTCCAACCTGTTTCTACAAGCAGTCATTGACAACGGCAAGAAACCCATGAACGACCGTCTGGTTGAGTGGCTATTCAAGAACCCATTGTCTGACGGAGGCCAGTTTACAGGGGTAGCCGACTTGATAACGAAGTATGGTGTGGTGCCTGCATCAGCCATGCCTGAAACATTCAACAGCAACAGCACATCAACCTACAGCAAGCAGCTCAGCGAGAAGTTGCGGGAGTATGGATTGACCCTGCGCAGCATGATAGCCAACGGTGACAAGGCTACAGCAGTTGCGGCCAAGAAGCAGGAAATGCTGGCTACGGTCTATTCCATCCTGGTGCGTTGCTTCGGCATGCCGCCCGAGAAGTTTACATGGACGCGCACAGACTCAAAAGGCAAGCCCGTCAGCACTAAGGAATACACTCCGCTGGGCTTTTACAAGGAATATATCGGGAAAGACCTGAAGGGCAACTATGTGATGTTCATGAACGATCCGTCGCACGAGTTCTACAAGACTTATGAGATTGACTTGGATCGCCATGCCTACGATGGAGAGAACTGGACCTTTGTCAATGTGCCGATAGACGAGCTTAAGGACATGGCCATCAAGTCTATCAAGGACAGCACCATGATGTATCTGAGCTGCGACGTCAGTAAGTTCCTTGACAGTAAGCGCGGTTATTCAGATCCCGGCAACTACAATTACGCTGATTTGCTGGGCACTGACTTCCCAATGGACAAGAAAGACCGCATACGTACCTTTGCCAGTGCTTCGACGCATGCCATGACATTAATGGCAGTTGACCTTGACGAAAGCGGAAAGCCTCGCAAGTGGATGGTGGAAAACAGTTGGGGAGCCGACTCGGGATATAAGGGACACATCATCATGTCAGACAAATGGTTCTCTGAATATGTCTTCAGATTAGTCATCGAAAAGAAATACGTCTCAGACAAGTTGCTGCAACTAACAAAGGAAAAGCCTGTGAAACTGCCCGCATGGGATCCGCTTTTCGCACCGGAGCCATAGGGATTGTTGCCTGACAGCCGCTCCAAGCATAAAGGAATGTTGCCTTTTCTGCTTGGAGCGGTTGTTTTATGCCTTGCAAATTCGTCTTCAAGGCTTGTGAATTGTCACTCATACCATGTAAATTCCTGCTTGGGAGTTCTTTTTCAAGCATCAGCCACATACTTGGAAAACTTTTCACTAATTTTGTAGTAGCGTTTCATATCACGCGGAAGAATCATACACCTTGCCCTGCAATAAATAAGGGCAAGGCAAGTTATATATCAGGATTCAGCACAAATGGTAAAAAGGATACTCGCATCAGCTGCTCTGTTGTTTCTTGTCTGTCATGTACAGATCAGAGGACAATACGACCCTTCGTTCACTCATTATTGGATGATGGAGCCGTCGTTCAATCCGGCTGCTGCGGGAACAACCGACAACATGCGCATCATAGGCACTTACAGTGCGCAGATGAGCGGCTACGACAATGCACCGGCCACTATGTATGCCGGTGTTGATCTTCCAATGTTCTTTCTGAACCCGCGTCATGGCATCGGTGCCGTTGTGCTCAACGATGAGCTCGGCTTGTTGTCGCATAAACGCTTTTCACTGCAATATGCCTACCGTTTCAAGCTGCTTGGCGGTCTGCTTGGCTTTGGCATCCAGGGCGACTTGTTGAGCGAAGGCCTTGACGGCAGCAAAGCCGACTTGGAGGAATCGAACGACCCTGCCTTCGGATCTGGCAAGGTGAACGGTTCAAAGATGGACTTCGGTGCCGGCATTTACTATCAGCACAAGAACTGGTATGCAGGTTTGTCGTCGCAACACCTGACGGCTCCTACGGTAACAATGGGCGAAAACAACCAAATAAACGTGAAACGCGCGTATTATTTGACTTCGGGATACAATATTCAATTGCGAAGCCCGTTCTTTAGTATACACCCATCTCTATTGGGCATGTACGACGGCACAGACTGGAAAGCCTACGTGTCGGGCCGCTTGGAATACACCAACGAACGCAAGCAATTGTTTTGCGGAGCCTCTTATAGCCCGGACAACTCAGTGGCCTTGTTTGTAGGTGGAAAGTTTCACGGCGTAGTGCTGAGCTACTCTTACGAGGCATACACCACGGGAGTCGGCATAGAGCATGGTGCACACGAAGTGGTATTGAGCTACGAATGGAAGCTCAACCTCTATAAAAAGGGGAAAAACCTGCATAAGAGCACAAGGTTGCTTTAACTGTAATAAAGATATAAAGAAAAGAGAAACAACATGAAGATTGAAAAGATACTTGTTGCGTTGATGCTCAGCTCCATACTGCTTGCCTCATGCTTCAGCGGAGGTCGCTCGATGTCATCGGGTGGAGAAGTTGTCGGTGTTTCGGGCAAGCCCTTCGACGAACCCACACCTTATGGCATGGTCAAGGTGGAGCGTGGCTTTCTTAAGGCCGGTCTTGACAAGAACGACACGCTTTGGGGTGCAGACATCCCATCAAAAGAAATCTCAGTCGACGGCTTTTGGATGGACCAAAAGGAAGTGACCAACTCCATGTATCGCCAGTTCGTCTTCTGGGTGCGCGACTCCATCTTGCGCGAACGCCTGGCCGATCCCAACTATGGTGGCAACGAAGCTTTCAAGATTGAGGAGGACAAAGAAGGAAATCCTTTGGCAAAGCCCTACCTTGACTGGTCACGTCCCATTCCATGGAAGAACTTGACAGAGAGCGAAGAGGCAGCCATCAACAGTTTGTATTACACCAATCCCGTAACGGGAGAGCGCATGTTGGACTACAGGCAGATGAACTACCGCTACGAGGTTTACGACTATGCAAAGGCAGCCATGCGCAAATATCGCTTGAACCCCGAAGAGCGCAACCTCAATACCGACAAGGAAGTGGATGCCAATGAAGTGGTAATGATTTCAAAAGACACGGCCTACATTGACGAAGACGGCAAAATCGTACGTCAGACCATTACGCGCCCGTTGTCAAGCTACTATGACTTTCTCAATACATATATTGTCAATATCTATCCCGACACCACCTGTTGGGTCAACGACTTTCCCAATGCCAACAACGAGAAGTACATGCGTCTGTACTTCAGCAGCGCAGACTACAATGACTATCCCGTCGTAGGTGTAAGCTGGGAACAGGCAACTGCCTTCTGCGCATGGCGCACCGATTATCTTTTGCGAGGCTTACGCGGCGAAGCCCGGCAACTGCAACGCTACCGCCTTCCCACAGAACTTGAATGGGAATATGCAGCGCGAGGCAAGGAAGGCAACCCCTTCCCCTGGACCGAGCCATCCATGAAGAACGAAAAAGGCTGTTATTATGCCAATTTCAAGCCCGACAGAGGCAACTATACGGAAGACGGCAACCTGATTACTTCACGTGTCGGCATCTACGGAGCCAATTCAAATGGGCTCTATGATATGGCAGGCAATGTGGCAGAGTGGACGAGCACCATTTATACCCTGGCAGGTGTGCAAAGCATGAGCGACCTGAACCCCGAGCTTACCTACAAGGCTGCCAAGGAAGACCCCTATGCCCTGAAGAAAAAGACAGTGAGGGGCGGTAGCTGGAAAGACCCGGAGTCCATGATACGTTCCGCCTGGCGCACCTACGAATACCAGAACCAACCACGTTGCTACATAGGATTCCGCTGCGTGCGTTCCATGGCTTCCGACAACAGCAAAAAGAGATAACCACACCTTATATAACTTGACTACATTATGAAACCTGCAAGAATAAACTTCGTGGTCCGCATGCAGCACTGGATGGACAGCGTGCCCGGACAGACATTCCTAAACTATGCCTACAGCTGGGGTGCATCCATCGTAATCCTCGGTACCCTGTTTAAGCTGACGCACCTTCCGGGAGCCAACCTCATGCTGTTTATCGGCATGGGCACAGAAGTAGTAGTGTTTTTCCTTTCGGCCTTCGACCGTCCGTTCGACAAGAGCGAGATTGGACGCGAGCTGTCCGATGACTACCCCACAGACGAAGAGATATCTGCAAAGATGACTACACCGGCCGGTTCCCAGCCTGCGGCATCCGTGCAGGGTGGTAGCGGCAATGCCGGAGGCACAATCATTATCGGTGGAGGCATCGGAGCCAATGGGTCCCAACCGGCAGAGCAGCCCATCCAGGGCGAAGCTGAGCAGGAAATCGGGGCACAATCCGCAGGAGTTGCCACCACCCAACCGCAGGGCAGCCTGTCGGGAGTAGTACAGATTGCCGGTGAAAGCCTGCTTCAACAGGCACAGGCAACGGCAACTCCCGAGCTGGAAGAAGCCTCGAAAGAATACGTAGAAAAGCTGAAACTGCTCACCGAGACCCTTGACCGCGTAGAAAAGCAATGCTCACGTCTGACCACCGACAGCGAGGAAATGACCAACCTGAACCGCACTTTGACGGGCATCAACACCATCTACGAGCTGCAGCTCAAGAGCATCAGCCAGCAAGTAGGGTCGATCGACAACATCAATGAGCAGACACGCCGCATGGCAGCCCAGATAGAAGAGCTCAACGGTGTCTATGCCCGCATGATAAAGGCACTGACAGTCAACATGAAGAATGCTGCTGCCAACACCAACGAACAGTAAGATGGCAGGAGGAATCAAGAAGAAACCCATCTCGCCACGTCAGAAGATGATCAATCTGATGTACGTGGTATTGATGGCCATGCTGGCTCTTAATGTCTCCACGGATGTACTCAACGGCTTCTCCATTGTCGAAGAGAGCCTCAACCGAACCACGTCAAATTCATCGAAGGAGAACGCCAACATCTACAGCGAGTTTGATGAGCAGATGAAGCAAAACCCCGAAAAGGTAAAGGCATGGTTTGACAAGGCCGTCTATGTTAAGCAAATGTCAGACTCGCTATTCAACCTGGCCGATGTGCTGAAGCACGAGATTGTGCGCGAAGCTGACGGAGAAAAGGGCGACATACACAACATCCGCAACAAGGAAGACCTTGAGGCTGCCACGCGCGTCATGTTGACAGGAGGACGCGGCAAGCACCTCTACGATGCCATCGTAAGCTATCGGCAGCGCATCCTTCAATTCGTAAGTGACAAAGAGCGTCAGGACATCATAGCCAGCAATCTTTCGACCGATGTGCCCAAGAAAGAGGCACTGATGGGTCGCAACTGGCAGGAGGCCATGTTTGAAAGCATGCCTGTGGCTGCCGCCACCACCCTATTGACAAAGCTACAGAGCGATGTGCGCTATGCCGAAGGCGAAGTGTTGCATGCCCTCATCAACAATATTGACGTAAAGGACGTAAGGGTCAACTCCCTGAATGCCTATGTAATACCCAACGCCCAAACCATAGTGCAGGGCAACAAGTTCAGTGCCCGCATCATCATGGCCGCAGTCGACACCACGCAGCAGCCCAAGATATACATCGGCAACCGCAATGTCAACCTGCACAACGGGCTGTATGAGTTCACCTGTGGCAGCACAGGCGACTTCACCTTCAGCGGCCACATCGAGATGACCGACCGTTCCGGCGAGGTACTCCGTCGCGACTTTTCACAGAAATACACTGTGGTTGCACCCTCGGCTACCGTATCTGCCGACCTCATGAATGTACTCTATGCAGGCTACAATAACCCGATGAGCGTGTCTGTTCCCGGCATACCTGCAAGTGACATTGTGGCTGTTATGAGTGGCGGAAGCCTTACCCCCACAGGTCCCGGCAAGTATATAGCCCACCCTGCAAAGGCAGGCGAAGATGCCATCATCACCATCAGTTCGAAGGCCGGAGGCGGCATGCAGAAGATGGGAGAGTTTAAGTTCCGTGTGCGTCGTCTGCCCGACCCCACGGCCTATATTGCCTACAACGATGCCCAGGGCCATACAGTCCACTATGTCGGAGGGCGTGGGTTTTCAAAGTCCACCCTGCTGTCGGTCGACGGCATCGGTGCAGCCATCGACGACGGACTGCTTGACATCCCCTTCCGGGTTGTGGGCTTCGAAACTGTCTTTTATGACAACATGGGTAATGCCATCACCGAGATTTCGCAGAGCGACAAGTTTACCGAGCGTCAGAAATCCATATTCCACCGTCTGAGCCGCGGCAAGCGGTTCTACATCTCCAGGGTGCGTGCCGAAGGACCCGACGGCTCTACACGCACGCTGCCTCAGGCTCTTGAAGTCATTGTCAACTAACCAGAAGAAACACATATACAGATGAAACGTTTATTCCTTGCATTCCTAATCATATATGTTGTGGCACCTGCCATAGCACAGCCGCCGGCCCGTGTGCGCGAAGCCCAGAAGAAGGCACAGCAACAAGTACAGAAAAAAGCCGTCGGTGTGTCTGAGCGTGCCCAACTGGAATATCCCGTTGCACCTTCGATGCCGGCAGATGTGGCCTGGCGACGCGACCTATACAAGTCCATCAACCTTGACAAAGACAAGAATGCTGTGCTCTACTATCCCCAGGAACCCGATGGAGACCGCATGAACCTCTTTACGTTTCTCTTCAAGCTCGTGATGCGCCGGCAGGTCAAAGCCTACGACTACACCATTGATGGCAACGAGAGTTTCAAGGAGTCCAATGTGGTCAAGCCCAAAGACATCCTGGAGCGTCACCACATTCGTTTCGAGTCAAAGGGTGAGCAGTTCCGCATCGAAGACAGCGACATTCCTTCGGCTGCCGTCAAGTCCTATTATATAAAGGAAAGCACCTACTACGACCAGCACACAGCCTCGTTTCATACGCAGGTCACAGCCCTGTGTCCTGTGCGCGAAGAAGGCGATGAGTTTGGCGGAGCACCGGCCAAATATCCCATGTTCTGGCTGAAGTATGAAGACATTGCCCCTTTCCTTGCCAAGCTCGAACTCATGGCCAGCAACTACAACAATGCCGCTATGATATCGGCAGACGACTATTTCTCGACGGCCAAATACGAAGGTCAGATCTACAAAACCAACAACCTGCAGGGCCGTGTCCTTGTCAGTTCGGACTCCCTGATGAAGGGAGAGCAGAAGCGCATTGAACAGGAGCTTGCCACACTTGAGAAGCATGTGTGGGGCCTGGATTCCACAGCTTTTGCCAAAGACTCCACCATTGCAGCCACAGACACCAAGGCTGTAAAGGCCAAAGCCAAGACCGACAAGGACAAGGAGCAGTCGACCAGCTCGCGCAGCCAGCTCAAGCGTCAGAAGTCGAACGGCAAATCCTCGTCGTCGCGTCCGCGCATCAGTGTGCGCAGGGCACGTCACTAAGGCTCCGCATCCCCCGACAAGCCACTTTGCCCTATGGAGTTCCAGCCCATAGACATGGATTTTTGCATCTCCACCAACCTATTTTCGCTGCATCTGGAGAGCACCAGCCAGACCTCTTTTCACCTGAGTCAGCGTGTGGGCCACACCACACTCTATTGCCCCGAAGGGCAGCTTTCGGCCGATGCCCTGTTTCAAAAACGCATGCGAAGAGTCATCCGCGAAGTGCTCCGCAGCCAGGCTCGGCTGCTGTTTGTGCCGCGGCTCAACCGGTGGTCTGCCCGTACCGGGCTGACATTCAACCGCATGGCCATCCACGATGTCAAAACCCGCTGGGGCAGCTATTCAGGGCGCGGCAATCTGAACCTGTCGCTTTACCTGTTGCTGATGGACGCATGCTATGTTGACTACACTATGTGTCACGAGCTGTGCCACAGCCGAGAGATGAACCACGGCCCTCGCTTCTGGGCCTTGCTCGACTCGGTTCTGGGCTGCGACTCACGCCGGTTGGGACGAGAGATGAACGGCATTGTCAGGCAGTGGTACGCTCAGAACGACCTGCGATACCTGCTCATTTCAGGCCTCTGACAGCGTTTTTTAAGCCCGCAACATGCCCATTTGGAAATAAAGAACTATCTTTGCATAGAGTTCATCATAGAGGTTCTCATAGTTCAATGGATAGAACTACGGTTTCCTAAACCGTCAATCCGGGTTCGATTCCCGGTGAGAATACGTAATTTTTCACTGTAAGAAATAAGTGCTTGCGGCACAGTGGTGCCGCATTTTTTTGTTTTCGGGAATCGGCATCTATGTTTTTGCATCCGAAGCAGTGCCATCCCAAAAAAAAGATGTTCCTTTGCATCATCTAAGCATCCGTAAGGGTAACAAACAAATAACAACCTATTGAATATGAAAAAACATCTGATTGGTTTCCTCCTATGTGCAGCCATGAGCGTCAGCGGTGCTGCACGCGAAACTGTTGAAGGCAGCAAACTGGGTGACAACTGGTCGCTCGGACTCTCGGGAGGTGTCTACACTCCGTTGAAGGGGCATGCCTTCGTGGGCAGCATGCGTCCGCTCGTCAACCTCACATTAGCCAAACAAATCACCCCCATCTACGGGCTCGGCCTTGAAGGCAAGGCACTTATGGCCGGCGACCATCTATACGGCATGCACAGCTGTACGGCTGTCGACGGCCTCAACCTCAGCCTTTTGAACATGCTCAACCTCAGCAACCTCTTCGGAGGCTACAAGGGTTCGGCACGCCCCATCGAGTGGGTGGCCGTCTATGGCCTCGGGTGGGGTCACCAGTATGTGGCACATGCCGACGACTACAATTATGCAGTGTCGAAAGCAGGCCTCGACATCAACTTCAACTTCGGCAAGGATCGGGCATGGCAATTCAACGTGCGTCCGGCCGTGACATGGAACCTTGAAGGCAGCCACTACCACGGAGGCTTCACCGATTGTGCCGGAGTGGAATACAACATCAACCATGCCGCCCTTGAGCTGACTGCAGGCATCACCTACAAATTCCGCAACAGCAACGGCACACATGGCTTCAAGCTGGCCCGTCTGCGCGAGCAGTCGGAAATAGACGCCCTCAATGCCAAGATCAACGACCTGCGTCAGGAAATCAGCCGTCAGGCAGAGCGCATTGCCACAAAAGACAAAACCATACGCACCATACAGGAGCAGCTCAACGACTGCCGCAACAGCAAGCCCACAGTCAGGGAAACCGTCAGCACCAAAGAGTTGGAATCGGTGGTCACCTTTGCACAAGGCAAAGCCACCGTTGAGCGTTCACAGCTGCCCAATGTTGAGCGCATTGCCACCTTCCTCAAGAACCATGCAGAGGCACGTGTGGCTATCAAGGGATATGCCTCACCCGAGGGCAGTGCCGAAGTCAATGCACGTCTGGCCCGTGCCCGTGCCGAAGCCGTCAGGCAGTTGCTCGTGAGCCGCTACAAGATTGCTGCAGAGCGCATCGAAGCCGACGGACAGGGTGTAGGCCACATGTTCAGTGAACCCGACTGGAACCGTGTAAGCATTTCAACCATCATCCGGTAGGACATACATCCCACCCCTTATCATAAAGGCAGGAGAAGAGCCGCATCGTCGGCACCCTTCTCCTGCCTTTTTTGCTGCCGTCAGCCATATTTGCGCCTCGTTTGAGCCATATTTCCCGCGTGCTTCGGCCGGAGCACATGTGTATCTCGGCCGGAGTGCATGTGTACTTCGGCCGAAGCACGCATGTATCTCGGCCGAAGCACGCCATCAATCCCTGCCGTTTTGCAGCCCAGATGAGCCACATCGCAAGAACTGCCGGGCCACATCGCAAGAACTTCGTGGCATATCGGCAGATGTGAAAAGCCGGATTTATCACCGCGAAGAGGCATAAATAAGACAAGTAAATGCTATCTTTGCAGCCTACAGGAGGCATTGCGCATGACTGAAACAAAACGAATGAAGATTGTGGTGACTTATGCCCTGCCCAGCGAAGAGGTGGAAATCAGCTGGCCCGAAGCAGAGCTTGTCACAGTGTTTACGGATGTGGGCAAGGTCAAGGCCGCCATTGCCGTGACACATGCCCTACATACCGAAAAGCCCGATCTGGTGCTCAACGTAGGCACAGCCGGCACCATCAACCACTCGGTGGGCGACATCATTGCGGGCTCCACCTATATAGATCGCGACTACGCCCCGCTGGGCCTGCCCGGCATAGAGTGGCAGTTTGCATCGGAAGGCGGCAGCCTGGGACTGCCGTCCGTTATAGACGGCAGGGAGCAGACCGGCAGCTTTGCCATCAGCACGGGCGACAACTTCGTGACACGTGACACACATTTCGGAGCTGATGCCATAGACATGGAAGCCGTAGCCGAGCTACAGGCCTGCCAGGCAGCCGGCATACCCTTTGTGGCAGTCAAGTATATCGCCGACATCGTAGGCAGCAACTCCGTGGAAGTGTGGCAGTCACGACTGGCCGCAGCCCGCAAGGCTCTTGCAGCCTATTTCAGGAATTACAGACCATCATCATTATAAACCGACACAGACAAACAACATGAAAAGATTCATCCTAAGCATCAGCATCGTGGCCCTTGCCCTGGTTACGGCCTGTCCGGCCCACGCCCTGGCAGCCATCTACAGCTATGACGACGGCGGCACCCGCGAGGCCGACATCTGCATCTATGGGGCCACTTCGGGCGGAATCATGGCAGCCTATACAGCCAAAAAGGCAGGCAAGAGCGTCATACTCATCGAACCCTCGCGACGCATCGGGGGACTCACGGCCGGCGGACTGGGATTTACCGACATAGGACGTGTAGAAATCATACGCGGACATGCCCTCGAATTCTACCGTCGGGTGGGCAAGACCTATGGCAGCAATGAGCCGGCTTTCAAGTTCGAACCCAAGGTGGCTCTCAGTGTGTTCGAGGGCTTCTTGCGCGACGCTGATATCACAGTGCTGATGGAGAGGCGTATAGTAAAAGCATCCAAAAAAGGCAACCTGCTCACCCAGATAACACTCGAAGATGCCTCCAACCAGCATAGACCCAAGCTCAAAGTGAGCGCACGCATGTTTATCGATTGCAGCTACGAAGGCGACCTCATGGCACGTTCGGGCGTGAGCTATACAGTGGGACGCGAAAGCAACGCCACATATGGCGAAGACTACAACGGCGTGCAGATGCTCGAAAAGCACCAGTTTCCCGATGGTGTAGACCCATACAAGGAAAAAGGAAACCCCAAGAGCGGACTGCTCTATGGCATATCGCCACTGCCCATGGGCCGGCAGGGACAGGCCGACAAGCGGGTGCAGGCCTACAACTTCCGCATCACCATGACACGCAACCCTGCCAACCGCATCCCCATTACCCGGCCGGCACGCTACGACTCCACCAAATACGAACTGCTGCTGCGCTGGAAAGAAGTGGAACCCTGGAAGAATCTCAACGACGCCTTTGCATGGGACTTCATGCCCAATGACAAGACCGACATCAACAATCGTAACGGATTTTCGACCGACATGATTGGGGCCAACTGGGACTACCCCGAGGCTTCCTACAAGAAACGCGCCCGCATTGTGCGCGACCACCTTGACTATACCAAGGGCCTGCTCTACTTTGTGGCACACGACCCCCGTATACCCGAACACATCAGAAAAGAGATAGGCGAATGGGGATATCCAAAGGATGAATACCTCGATTCGGAACATTTCACCCCGCAACTCTACATACGCGAGGCCCGGCGCATGATAGGTCGCTACGTGATGACCCAGGCAAACTGCCAGCGAAAGCGTACGGCCGAAGACCCCATAGCCTGGGCAGCTTATACCATGGACTCGCACAACGCAGGCCGCTTTGTGGTCAACGGCATGGTCAAAAATGAAGGGGATGTACAGATATATATACCGGGAAAATACAACGTAAGCTACCGAAGCATCACGCCGAAAGAGCAGGAAGCAGCCAACCTTCTGGTGCCCGTGTGCCTCTCGGCCAGCCACATTGCCTATGGCTCCATACGCATGGAACCCGTGTTTATGGTATTGGGACAGACCTCGGCCATGGCAGCCTGCCAGGCCATCGACAACAGCTGCACCGTGCAGCACGTGGACAGCCACCGCATCATCGGCCAACTGGAAGAGAAATAATCACACAACAATAGCTACGAAAAAAGCCTTTCCGGATGTCGGAAAGGCTTTTTAGATGGTTGTTCCAAGTAGACTCGAACTACTACTGAGGGTACCAAAAACCCTAGTGCTAACCATTACACCATGGAACAATCATAGGAAAGGGGCTACCCCATTCCGCATGCAAAATTACGATGTATTTTGCAAACAGCAAAGAAAATCCAGTGTTTTTTACCTGGCTATAATCAAAAAGTAGTTTTTCTTGCCTTTCTGCACCAACAGATATTTACCGTCCAAGAGGTCGTCTGTGCCGAGTGCGAGCTCAATGTCGGCCACCTTTTCCTTGTTGATGCTAAGGCCCCCACCCTTGGCCAACTTGCGGCATTCGCTCTTGGAGGGGAGACACGAGGTCTTTTCGGCCAACAGGTCAACAGCCTTGCAGCCAATAATCTCGTCGCGGGCCACCTCAAAGGTGGGCACACCGTCAAAGACACTCAGCAACGTAGCCTCGTCGAGCTTCATGAGATTCTCCTTGGTCGACTTGCCGAAAAGCAGGTTGGAAGCCTCGATGGCCAGGTCATACTGCTCGCGCCCGTGCACCATGACGGTCACTTCCTCGCCCAGCCGCTTCTGCAACAGACGGCGTCCGGGGTCAGCCCTGTGCTCTTCGATGGCTGCATCTATCTCTTCGTGAGAGAGCGAAGTGAATATCTTGATGTAACGCTCAGCATCGTCGTCGCTCACATTGAGCCAGAACTGATAGAAGGCATAGGGAGTGGTGCGCTTCGGATCAAGCCATACGTTGCCGCTTTCTGTCTTGCCAAACTTCTTGCCATCGGCTTTCGTAATCAACGGGCAAGTGAGGCCGTAGGCTTCGTTGTCTATACCCAAGGTGCGGCGTATCAGCTCAGTACCGGTGGTAATGTTGCCCCATTGATCGTTGCCTCCCAGCTGAAGTTTGCAGCCTTTCTCGCGGTACAGATGCAGAAAGTCGTAGCCTTGAAGCAGCTGATAGGTGAATTCGGTGAACGAAAGGCCGTCACGCGCTTCTCCATTCAAGCGTTTCTGCACGCTTTCCTTGGCCATCATATAGTTGACAGTGATATGCTTGCCTACCTCGCGTGCAAAGTCAAGGAAGGTGAAATCCTTCATCCAGTCATAGTTGTTGACCATCTCCGCGGCATTGGGCAGGGAAGAGTCGAAGTCCAGAAATCTGGACACCTGAGCCTTGATGCACTCTTGGTTGTGGTAGAGAGTAGCGGCATCGAGCAGGTTGCGCTCCTGGCTCTTGCCCGAAGGGTCGCCTATCATGCCCGTTGCTCCTCCCACAAGTATGATGGGTTTGTGGCCGCACCGCTGCAGGTGTCTCAACATCATAATGCCACACAAATGGCCGATGTGCAGGGAATCTGCCGTAGGGTCGGTGCCCAGATATGCGGTTACCATCTCTCTCTGAAGCAGGTCTTCAGTTCCCGGCATCATTTGGGCGAGCATGCCACGCCACTTAAGTTCTTCTACAAAATTCATCGAATTAACAATCTATGTATATAGTGCAAAGTTAGTGATTTCCCGTTGAACAGGCACGTCTGAGCCTCTCATTTTGCCTTTCTGCCACCATTTCGACGGTAAGGCCCGTATCGTCGGTCTCTATTCTGCGGCGCTCGGGAGGGCACAACAGGTAGGAATGTGCATTGAATTTGGGGCCGAAACTCAGGTCGAAGCCCGCAGAAAGCAGCTGCAAAGCCAGCTCGGGCTTGCCCCTGAAGCCGTGCACCATGCGGGGAGCCGTGGGATGATGCAACTTGTTGAGCCGCAGCAAGACATCCCAGCAGCCCACACAATGAATTATCAACGGCAGGCCTGCCTGGTCGGCCAACAGCATCTGACGCTCGAAGAAACGGCATTGCCGGTCAAGGGTTTCCCTGTTGCGGTGGTCGAGACCGCACTCACCTATGGCACACAGCAGGCCTTTCCCGGCCATCAGCTGCAGGTTATGCAGGGCCTGCTCCCAGTCACCTTCGTAAAGCGGATGTATGCCGGCCGAGTAGAGCCTTCCCTCATCGGGGCGGAACAATTCGGGATGTTCTATCAACGACATCGGCAGGTTGATGATGGCACTGCCTATAGGGGCATCCATGCGATGGGTGTGACTGTCGAACAGGGGCATAGGCATCTATACGCAAACATCTTAGGGAACAGGGTCGTATCCACTGCCTCCGCCAGGCCGGCATCTAAGCAACCGACGCAGCGACAAGTACAGACCTTTGACGGGACCATGGCGGCGCAAAGCCTCGATTGCGTATTGGGAACAGGTGGGAACAAAGCGACATGATGGGGGAATAAAGGGAGATATGCACTTCTGATATAGCCGGATGGGAAGTATCAGAAGCCTCACCAAAAGCGAAGACAAGGAACGGGTAGGCCTCATAAGCGTTCGGAGATGATTCTGAGCAAGCGTTCCACACTTGCGGCAACACGGTCGGAGGGCTGGGGAGTATCAGACATCCAGATGAAGGCTAAGCACAGATCGGTCTGCCTGTCGTGCAGAATTTCGGGCAGAATGTCCTTGTGCCGGCGGTAAGCCTCGCGTATCTGACGTTTGGCACGATTGCGGTCAACGGCATGTTTGAAGTGGCGCTTCGACACACTGGTCAGGACTTTTACATGAGAAGGACCATCGGACAAGGCCGCCTTGCGATAGACAGCCTTGACGGGAAAGCACGAAAACGAGCGCGAGCCACTTGAGAAAAGCTCTCCGATGGCTTTCGACGAAACCAGACGTTCGGATTTTCGGAACTTGCAACTTGTCATGTCTGTCTGCTTTTTAAATCAGAATGCGGCCGAAACCTTCGAAGAGGCACAGCCGCATTCCTTTATGCTAATCATAGGTATTAGGCATTATTATGGGAGGCGTCTCCTGTAGCGTTGTTCTTTTCAAGGAACAGCTCCAATGCGCCTGTCATGGACGGGGCTTCGGGCAATGGCGCTTTCAAGTCCAGACGATAGCCCTTGTCCTGGATGGCTTTGGCCGCAGCCTCGCCGAAACAGCCGAACTTCATATCGCCTTGCCGGAAGTCGGGAAAGTTTTCTGTCAGAGATTTGACACCACTGGGAGTAAAGAAAATCACCATGTCGTAGTCGAACGGATGTTTCTTGTCCAGTATGGTGCTCACCGTACGATACATCACGCACTCCGTGTGGTTCAGGCCCTTGGCATCCAGTCTGCTGTCAAGGTCGTTCTGATGTACGTCACTTTGGGGTATCAGAAACTTTTCTTTCTTGTACTTGGCCATGACATTGATGAGGTCGTCCCATTGGCCCGTCTTGCCGAAAAACACTTTGCGCTTGCGATACTGTATATACTTCTGGACATACAATGCCACCTTCTCGGATATGAAAAAGTACTTCATCTCATCCGGCATTGTCAGGCGTAAGTCCTTGCACATTGAAAAGAAATGATCTATCGCATGGTGCGAATTAAACACGATTGCCGTGTGGTCGAGAATGGAAACCTTTTCAGCTCTGAACTCTTTTGCGGAAAGACGCTCCACATGTATCAAGGGTCGAAAATCGATTTGCACATTATACTTCTTTGCTATGTCGAAGTACGGTGACTTTTCCGAGCTTGGGGCTGGTTGCGATACCAGGATTTTCTTAATCATTTATTCTCTCAGTTTTTAGATATATCCTATCAGATACTCATTGGCAGCTACCAGCATTTTCCACAAGAAAAGAAGGGGTGCCATTTCAAGCGTGCAAAAGTACAAAAAAAGATGAAGCAGACCAAACTTATAGACGAAAAAGATGTGTTTTGCTTTGAATGCCACCATTATTCCCGCCAAAGCCACAATGAAAGCCACGGAAATCTGCATCAGACGCAACGGAAGGTCGAAATAGACGACCAGCAGCACCACGGGCATCAGGCAAAGTGCCTTGGCCAGAACAATGAAATTGTAGACATTCATCCACTGCGAACGGGCTTGCGGAGGGAAAAACGTCCAGTTCACTGAAATGTAGAGCAGGTATTTGACTAAATAGTATAGCAGAAAGATGGCCATGTCGACCGAGAGCAGCACATACGGTGATATCTGATTGAAGACCGATGTCATTCTTACTTCGGTGTAATTGAAAAACAGTATGGTCATCAGAAAGCATGCCAGCAGCACAATGAATGCCTGGTTTTTCATTTCGCTGTCAGACTTCAGCGTGAATATCTGTGTGCGGTCGCGGTTGTAAAACAGGTTTTTCAACTGCATCTCCAGCGGGTGCATGGATCGCGACAATATGAACATGGCTACGAAGAAGCTCAATAGCAGAGTGGCCGTTACGAATACATCAGAACGCAGACGATAGGGTATCGGATCTCCCGGTATGCCGTTAAGCGTGACACGTATTTCGGGATGCAGGTATTCGCTGTCTTGGAAAAAACAGTTCTTGTATGCCGGAATAGAAACCGTGGAATGTACACTTCCCTTGAGTCCGGGTAAGGATAATGTGTCGGGCCTCTGTGAAGGGCGCACGATGACAGGCCTGAAGTATTTCTGTACGATATCGTCTTTTTCAGACTCGCTTGCCGTACGTGGAAGCAACCGAATGGCCTGATAGGGGGTCGATGGGCGGTAAAAAGTCTGCTGTGAGGCGGTATCTTCGCCACTTTCAAACGAATAGGCTGTTGAATCCGTCTGTAGGGCTTTCATCTTTCTTTTAGTTTTTCTTCTGTCAGATTTCTGTCGGGAAGCTCCTTGAACAGTCTGATGGCTTCGTCTGGCGTATGTGCCACGCTCAGCAGGTCTTCCTGGTCGGGCCGCATGAACCTCTCGTCAAACGCACGCTTCCACCATGCAATCAGCCCGTCATAAAAGCCTTCTGTATTCAGCAGTATTATGGGATGAGGATAGAAGCCCATCTGGCGTTGTGTAATGGTCTCGAACAGCTCCTCCATTGTTCCGCACCCTCCCGGAAGGGCAATCACTCCATCCGAAAGCTCACGCATGCGTTGACGGCGTGTAGCCATATTGTCAGTGACGACCAGTTCCGGCAAGCTCCTGTGCCCCCATCCGCGTTCAACCATGAAACGGGGTATAACACCTATGACGCGGCCTCCCTGATGCAGGCAGGCGTCAGAGCAGGCACCCATCAGTCCGACATCGCCGGCTCCGTTGACCAGACACAGCTTTTCGGCAGCACACAAATGACCGATGCGTGCTGCCGCTGCCATATATTCCCGGGGGACATTGCCGCTTGATGCACAGAATATACAGACGCTTTTTCTCATGTTACCTGTTTGCCTGCTATTGCTGATGTTTGCCTGCTAAAGGCCGAATGCCTTTTTGATGTCTTCCACCTTGTCCAACTTTTCCCATGTAAACAGCTCCACTTCCACATCGATGTCCTTTGGGCCGTTGGCCGCTGCACCATTGTTATAACGGCTGGTGAAGTGCTTTACAACCTTTTTGGGCTCACGTCCCATGTGACCGTATGCCGCGGTTTCTTCGTAGATAGGCTTGCGCAATTGAAGGCTTTCGATGATGCCGTCGGGTGTCAATGGGAACAAGTCTTTTATTTTCTCGGCAATCACTCCATCCGTCAGCTTTACATGGCTCTTCCCGTATGTGTCGACAAATATGCTTACGGGCTGGGCTTCGCCGATGGCATAGCTTAGTTGCACCAACATTTCGTCTGCAACGCCGGCTGCCACCATATTCTTGGCAATATGTCTGGCGGCATAGGCTGCCGAACGGTCCACCTTCGACGGGTCTTTGCCCGAAAAGGCTCCTCCGCCATGTGCACCGCGGCCTCCATAAGTGTCGACGATTATCTTGCGTCCCGTCAGTCCGGTATCGCCGTGTGGCCCACCAATGACAAACTTGCCTGTCGGGTTTACCAGATAGCGGGTTTTGCCGTCAAAAAGCCCGGATATGTTCTTGTCGTCAGTCTCGGCTATGACACGCGGCATCAGAATGTTCTTTACGTCATCGCTTATGCGTTGGCGCATGGCCTCGTCGGCTTTCAGCTGGTCGCCTCCGAAATCCTCTTTGCTGAAGAATTCGTCGTGCTGGGTGGAAACGACTACGGTATCTATGTGTACGGGATGGCCTTGGTCATCATATTCTACTGTGACCTGGCTCTTTGCATCGGGGCGCAAATAGGTCATACAACGGCCTTCCTTGCGGATGGCCGAAAGTGTCTTCATGATGTGCTGTGCCAAGTCCAAAGGCAGAGGCATGTAGTTGTGTGTCTCGTTTGTGGCATAACCGAACATCATGCCTTGGTCGCCTGCACCCTGTTCCTCTTTCGATTCACGCGATACGCCACGATTGATGTCGGGACTCTGTTCATGCACGGCGTTCAATACACCGCAGCTTTCGGCATCGAAACAATATTCCGACTTGGTATAGCCTATTCTGCGAATGGTTTCGCGAGCTACCAAAGGAATGTCGATGTAGGCATCAGAACTCACCTCGCCGGCAATGATGACTTGACCCGTTGTCACCATCGTTTCGCATGCAACGTGCGATTGGTTGTCATAAGCCAGCAGCTTGTCAAGAATGGCATCGCTGATTTGGTCTGCCACCTTGTCGGGATGGCCTTCTGATACTGATTCGGATGTAAACAAATAACCCATTTCTTCTCTATTTTATAAACGAACTAAATTCCAATCCAATGGAAAAGAAAAGGACGTGTGCACACAATGCTGAACGAAACCGTTCGTCTTTTAGCATTTTTTTCTGTGGTTGCAAGCAGCCCAAATCTATCCACATTTGTTGTTTTGGGCTGCAAAGATACGAGTTTTCACCTGAAAACAGGCAAGGCTATCCAAAAAACTTCACTGTTTTTTGCTTCGATGGTGCCACGCAGCGTCACTCCTCAACGGTATTATCCTTTAAATGACGGCTCAAGGTGAATGTAAACTCCAGGCCGCCGTGCGGACCGTTGCATACCGAAATGGTTCCGCCATGGCGCAAAACGGCGTTCTTGACAATGGACAGCCCGAGTCCTGTTCCCCCGAATTTACGGCTGCGCCCCTTGTCAACACGATAGAAGCGGTCGAACAGATAGGGCAGTTGGTGCTCTTCCACACCTACACCGTTGTCGGCAAATACAATTTTGTAATAGTCGTCGGTCTTTTCTTTTAGTTCTATAAAGATGGCATCGCCCGACGAATAGGCCAGGGCATTGTTGACGAGGTTCTCAAAAATGGAATTGAGCAAAGTGCGGTCGCCAATCATCCAAAGTGGTTCCGTAATGTTGCAATGGAGTGCCATCCGCTTGTTGTCGGGCAGCAATTCCATGTTTTGCCGCAAATCGTCTATGATGGATGTCAGATTGACGCGGTCATGTTTCACAGAAAGGTTTCCCTCCTCCAGTTTTGAAATGGTGCTTACATCGCGCAGCAGGTCTGTGAGCCTCATGGTCTGTTCATAGCTCTTCTGCGTAAACAGCTCGCGCTGTTCTTTCTGCATGTCGGGGTAGCTCAATATCGTTTCCAGATAACCGCGGATGGCCGACAGGGGAGTCTTCAGCTCATGATTGATGTTGTTGGTCAATTCGCGTTTGATGCGTATCTTCTCGTGTGCTTCGTGAATGGCCGACCGGCGTTCCTTGTCGCGGTCGTCGATGGTTTGCAAAAGCCGGTTATACAGCTTGACAATCTGGTGGGATATTTCTCCGAGTTCGTCGTGCGGCCAGTTTTGCCCTGTCTCGATCTTTTCACCGGCTCCCGCCTTGCGGGAAAAATCACGCAGCTGTCTGATGTTTTCGCCTAAATGGCGTGTCATCATATAGCAAAGCATGCAAAAAATCACTGATATAAACAATACAAATGCCAGGAATCCCGATGTGGGCTTCAGGGAGTTGGCCAGCGTAACGGTATATACGGCAGCCGTGCGTGCCATGAATTTCCGGCCGGCCGTGGCGGCATAGAAATAATCTTCGTCGGTCGATTCGGAGTGTCGTACTTCGTAGGCGCTTCCCTTGAGAAGGGCTTTCCTGATTTCAGGCCGCTTTAGGTGGTTTATGCCCTGTTCCTTGCTTGTCCCCCTTGAATCATAGACCACTTGCCCGCCTCGCGACAGGAGCGTGATGCGCATGTTGCCAATCAACGCCCGGTTTTCCCTATAAAAGGTTTGGGGGCTGCCTCCATGCTCGCAATAGGAAAGCAGCCGGAGGTTGATGGCCTGCAACCGGCTGTTGAGCAACTCCTCTTTAAAATGGCGTTCGCGAATATATTGCCCGCATATGAAGCAACCGGCCGTCAGTGCCACGAACGAAAGAAAAAGCAGGAACAGCCGCTGATGATAGAAAAAAGAAAATCTATGCTTCAAACCCATAGCCGTAGCCGTTGCGCGTAACAATGTGCTTGCCGTATTCTCCCAATTTCTTGCGCAAGCGCGTAATGTTTACGTCGATAGTCCTGTCGAGCACAACAACATCGCCCTCCCATACACGGCTCAGGATTTCGTCGCGTGAAAAAATAACGCCTTTTAATGAGAGGAACAGTTTCAGAATTTCAAACTCCTTTTTTGTCAGCATGACCTCCTTGCCGTCGATTGTACACTGTTTGCTGTTCAGACTGAGACACAACGTGTTGTAGCGCAGGCATTCGGGAGTGGCTTCGGTCTGCGAAGTGCGCCGGATAACGCTGCGTACACGTGCCACAACCTCGCTCAATGAAAAAGGCTTGGCAATATAGTCGTCGGCACCGATATTGAGCCCTGCAACAGTGTCGTTCTCCGTGTCCTTGGCAGTACAAAAGATAATGGGCACTTTTGCCGTCTCGGGCTTCTCCTTCAGAATGTGAGCCATTTGGAAACCGCTCATCTCACCCATCATGATATCCAGCAGTATCAGGGAATAACGCTCGGGGTGCATCTTCATTGCTTCTTCGGCACTGTAGGCAACATCTACATCATAGCCGTTTGCTTCCAGATTGAACTTCAGGATTTCGCAAATGGCCTCTTCATCATCTACAACTAAAATTCTGTGGCGTTCCATCTTGTTTGTCTTTTAATATTTAATACACAAAAGTACGGCTTTCTTCTCATTTCAGCCGATATACCGCGCAAAATTAATCAAAATGTCACGCCCCGTCCCATCTGCAATAGCAGCCTCACGTCTGTTTGCCATCGTGGGGCAGGCTTTTCTGCGTAACAATTGGAAATGCATAAAAGAATGTGGTTCATCCGATAAATGCGTA